>CAZCZH010000086.1:0-10235 GCA_964502985.1 uncultured Gemmatimonadales bacterium | reverse complement strand
CGCCGCGTCGAGCGTGAACGCCCCCGTCGGGATGGCCTCGACGGACAGCTTGCGGTCCGCCCCGAGGCGCATGATCGCGCCCTTGCCGTACGCCCGCTCGATCTGGCCTATGGCCAGCCCGAGCGCCTTCTCCTGCTCCTTGGTGATCTCCGCCATCGTGCTCCTTACGCCGCCCGCCCGCTCCGGACTCGACGGGCCGCCGTTTCGTTGAGTGTTCGGTTTTCTTTCGGTACCATGCTAGCGTCTCGGGCGACCCCTGTCCAGGGGTCCCGTCGGCCGGCCGTCAATGAATCGTGTCGGGCGCCACGCCCGGCGCGGCGGCGCCGGGCCGGGCCGTCATGCGCAACATCTGGACGGCCGGGGCGAGCCGCTCCGACAGGTCGATCCGCCACTCGCGATCCACGCGCACGACGGGGATCTGGTTGACGTCCTCGCCGACCCGGACGTCGACCCGCGCCGAGTCCCCCTCCAGCGTCGAACCCTCGACGGACCCGCCGCAGAACGCCGTGCACCAGTCGTCGAGCGTGATCGCCGGCTGACCGCTGGCCGCTTCGGCCTGGGCCGTCAGCGTCTCGAGGTCGCCGATCAGCGCCCGCGTGCTGTCGGTGAACGAGGCGCGGAACGCCGCCGTGTCCTTCTGTTGGAGGGCGTCGAGGAAGACGCGCACGGTGCCCTCGGGCGTCGAGCGCTCCCCCCCGCACGCGGCCAGCAAGAACAGCGCCACGCCGAGAGCGAGGACCGGGACGCGACTCACGCCGACCCCACCGCGCCCCGCGGGGCGATCAGGTTCATGAACTCGAGGCGCGTCGACTGCTCGTCGCGGAACGCGCCCAGCATCGAGCTGGTCGTCATGTGCGAGTGCTGCTTCTCGACGCCGCGCATCACCATGCATAGATGGCGCGCCTCGACGACGACCGCCACCCCCAGCGGCGCCAGGCGCTCCATCATCGTCTCGGCGATCTCCTTGGTCATCCGCTCCTGGACCTGCAGCCGGCGGGCGTAGTGATCCACCAGGCGCGGGATCTTCGACAGCCCGACGATCCGCTCCCGCGGCAGGTAGGCGACGTGCGCCTTGCCGAAGAACGGCAGCAGGTGGTGCTCGCACAGGCTGTAGAACTCGATGTCCCGCACGACGACCATCTCGTCGTAGTCCTCGCTGAAGAACGCGTCGTTGAACAGATCGTCGAGATCCTGACGATACCCCTCCGTGAGGAAGCGCAGGGCGTCGACCACCCGGTGCGGTGTGCGCGCCAGCCCCTCGCGGTCGGGATCTTCGCCGAGATGCGCCAGGAGCTCGCGCACGAGGCGCTCGGCGTCGCGGATCCGTCCCTCGTCCGACGTCATGTCCCTCCGCTCGTCATGGGGTCGCCTTCATCCGAGCAGTCCGCTGCGGTCGATCGCCAGGAGCAGCACCAGAAGCCAGCCCGCCGACACCAGCCAGTGGATCCAGCGCAAGAGGGCGCCCAGCCGTCGCGCGCCCCGGTCCGTGCCGCCGGCGAACAGCGCGACGTCGCCGAGCTCGCGCTCGAGCCGCGGGATCTCGCGCCGCCACAGAGCCTCCCAGCGCAGCTCCCACTCCGCCGTCAAGGCGTAGAACACGTTCGCCAGGAACGCGATCGCGGCCGGGATCCAGGCTTCGGGCCGCTCCATCCCGCGCCCCCAGACGAACGCCACCAGGACGAGATTCCCGGCGGCCCACGCCGCGTTCCCCAGATAGAACGCCCGGCGGGCGCTCTCGAGCTGCACGACCAGCGTGGCCAGGAGGCGCTCCGGGTCGCGCGCGGGGGGAGGTCGGCTCATCGGACCGCCGAATATAGAAGCGCCTCCGGCGCCGATCACGCCGGAGGTCACTCCAGGTCACGATCGGGCGAGCGCTCGAACGAGCGGTAGTCGCACGTCAGCTCCTCCCCGACGGCCAGGTCGCGCGCGGCGACGTCTACGCCATACGGGTCGCGCTCGTAGTCCGAGCGCGTGCTCGGCATGTCGCTGTGATTCATGAACCGCGCATCGTCGACGGCGAGGATCCACCGGTCGAGGTGGAAGTCGAGGTACGCGAAGTGGTCCAGCCAGCGCCGGACGTGCGGCGGGAAGCGCTCGATCTCGGCGGGCTCGAATTCGACGTCGAAGCCGGGCACGAAGCGCCACGTCTCGGTCCCCGCGGCGACCGGCTCGGCGAGGAACACGCCCAGGCCGTGGATCGGGCTCCGGCGGAGGGTCGTCGGGACGAGCAGCACGCGACAAGTATGGGGCCCGCGAGGAGGAAGCGAAACCGCCCCGGGTGGTGGTACCGGGGCCCGAGGACGATAGCTTCGTCCCCATGCCGTCTTCACCCTCCGTCCGCTCCGACCCGTGAGCCCGCCCGCCAACTCTCCGCGCCGCCGGCTGGCCGCCGTGTGGTTCGCCGACCTGGTCGACTACACGGCGCTCTCCTCGCGCGACGAGGACGCCGCCCTGCGCCTCGCCCAGGCACTCCACGCCGCGGCCGCCGACGCCGTCGGCCCGCGCGCCGGGCGCATCGTCAAGCTCCTCGGCGACGGCGTCCTGGCAGAGTTCCCGGGCCCGTCGGACGCCGCCCTGGCGTCGTTCGCGCTGCTCGAGGCGTTCGGCGACGAGTCCGAGGCAGGCGTGCGCATCGGGATCCACGTCGGCGAGGTGACGGCGACCTCCGACGGCGACCTGTACGGCGAGGGTGTAAACCTGGCCTCGCGGCTGCAGACGATCGCCCAGCCGGGCCAGGTCGTCGTCAGCGAGGACGTCGCGCGCCAGCTCGGGCGGCGCACCGAGTTCGAGCTGGCCGGCCTGGGACCGCGCGAGATCCGCGGGCTGCCCGAGCCGCTGGCCGTGTTCGCCGTCCGGCCGCGGCCCGGCATCGATCTCCATCGGCCCTCGCGAGCCGCCGAGCGGCCAGCGCCAGAGGCCCGGTCGATCGCCGTCCTGCCGTTCGCCAACCTGAGCGCCGACCGCGAGAACGAGTACTTCTCCGACGGCGTGACGGAGGAGATCCTGACGGCCCTGGCGCAGGTCGACGGGCTGAAGGTCATCAGCCGCACCTCGGCCATGTGCTACAAGGGGACCGACAAGGGGCTGCGCCAGATCGGCGACGAGCTGGGCGTGGCGACGGTCCTCGAGGGGAGCGTACGACGGGCCGGCGATCGCGTTCGGATCACGGCCCAGCTCATCGACGCGAAGAGCGACGAGCACCTGTGGGCCGAGCGCTACGACCGGCAGCTGGAGGACATCTTCGCCATCCAGGCCGACGTCGCCGGACGCATCGTCGACGCGCTCAAGGTCCGGCTGACGCCCGGCGAGCGGCGCCGGCTGTGCGGCTGTCCGACCGGCGACGTCGAGGCGTACCACCGCTACCTGAAGGGCCTCCACTTCTGGAACCGGCGCTCGCCGGAGGACATCGAGCGCGCCGTGGGGCACTTCCGGGCCGCGCTCGAGCTCGATCCGGGCCTCGCCGCGGCCCACGCCGGGCTGGCCACGTCGTACGCCCTGCTGCCGGCCTGGCGACCCCAGGAGTGGGCCGAGCACCTCGACCGGAGCGAGGCCGAGGCGCGGCGGTCGCTGGAGCTCGATCCGGGCCTCGCCGAGGGCCATTCTGCCCTGGCCCAGATCCACCTGTACCGCTGGAACTGGGAGGCCGCCGAGGAGGAGTTCCGGCGGGCGCTGGAAGGCGCCCCGGGGAACGCCACCGCGCTCCAGTGGTTCGCCCACTACCTGGCCTCCGTGGGCCGCTTCGACGAGGCGTTCGACCTCGTCGGACGGGCCCGCGACGTCGACCCGCTGTCGCTCCCGGTGGTCACCGAGTGGGGCAACGTGCGGCTCCTGGCGCGGCGCTACGACGACGCCGTCCAGGCGTACGAGCAGGCGCTCGAACTCGATCCGTCGTTCCAGCCGGCGCGCTACCAGCTGGCGTTCATCCACCAGCTCCTGGGGCGCTACGCCGAGGCCCTCGAGCAGTGGGTCGCGGTGGGCGTCATCTCGGCGGAGGAGCGCGACACCTACGTGACGGCCCTCGACGAGGTCGACGCCGGGCGCTACCTGGCGGAGCTGATCGTCGTGGCCGAGGAGCGCGACGCCCCGCCATCGTTCATCGCCATGATCCACGGCCGGATCGGGGACCTCGACGCCGCGTTCCAGGCGCTGGAGGCGGCGCTGGAGATCCGCGACCCGTACCTGATGACGCTCCCCGTGAACCCGCAGTTCGATCCGCTGCGTGAGGACCCGCGGTTCGCCGCCCTGATCGAGCGCATCGGTCTGGACCGCGTGGCGCGGCCCGGGCCGGCCGCCGGCTGAGCGGTCAGGCCCCCATGTCGGACAGGACGGCGTCCTCGGCGCCGTAGTCGAACTCCCCCGGGACGACCTCCTCGGGAGGGTGCTCCCGTTCCCAGGCGTACGTACGCCGGGCCGCCTCGTCCGCCGGGACGACCTCGGCCCACCCCAGCTCGCCGCGGATCCGCCGCGTGTCGTACGCCAGGTCGCGCTCGAGGGACTGCGTCCAGCGCAGGTGCCGGGGCAGGAGCGCGTCGGGCACGACGACCACCCGCCCGGGCCAGCCCACGGCGCGGCCCAGTGCGGCCACGCGCTCGGCCGTGGTGGGCGTCGGCTCCTCGCCCACGTTGTACACGCGGCCCGCCGCGCGGTCGTCGAGGGCGGCCAGGGCGATCGCCGCCGCGACGTCCTCGACGTAGCCGTGGGTCCAGCGCCAGCCGGCCTGGGACTCACTCAGGAGGATCGCCGGGCGCCCGTCGACCATGCGCCGGAGAGCCGCCCCCAGGGAGCGCTGCCCGTCGCCCGGCCCGTACACCTTGGGGAGGCGCAGGATCGTCGCCGGCGGCCCGCCGTCCTCGAGGAAGGCGCGCTCGACCAGGATCTTGTCGTAGCCCTCGAGCGGCCCCCACGGGCTGTCCGTCCGCGGCCCGTACGGCAGCACGGTCTGACGCAGCGGGGCGTCCTCGGGGAGCGGATCGCGGGGGCCTGGAGCGCCGGGCGGGTCGGGCGGCTCGGCGAGCCCGATCAGCCGCCCCCAGGCCCGGTACACGTCGCCGCTCGACACGGCCACCAGCCGGCCGCTGCCGGCGAACGACCGGCGCGCGGCGACGGCGTCCGCCTCGCCGATCGGCACCATGTGGAGAACGACGTCGTAGCGCTCCCCGGTCAGCGCGGGCGGGAAGTCGCGCATCGGGATCGCCGCCGAGGCGTGCCGCACGTGGCGCACGGCGGACGCCAGCTCGGGCTCGTGGACGCCGCGGTGGAACACGGTCACCGCGTGGCCCCCGGACGCCAGCCGGCGGACGACGTGCCGCCCGATGAACCCCGTGCCGCCGAGGACGAGGATCCGGCTCACAGGTGCCGCTGCTCCCCCACCCGGTACGCCTCCTCGAGCCAGGCGCGGAGCTCGGCGTCGAGGTCGGCCGGGCTCTCGAGCCGGAAGCGGTGGACGTGGTTCCGGGGCGAGATCGTCTCGATCGAGACGAAGCGTGGGCTGTCGAGCCGCCGGGCGAGGACGACGTGGCCGTCGATCCCCCAGCGACGCGGCGTGACGCGGGCGAACGACATCCGCGCCTGGAACGCGATGCGCGTCTTCTGCGGCAGGATCGTCACCGGCCCGATCGCCTCGAGCACGGCCACGAACGCGTCGTACAGCTCGCGCACGGCGGGGGGCTTGCCGGCGAAGTGCGCCTCGAGCGGGTGGCGCCCGCAGGCGTGGGACTGGTTCCGGTTGGCGAACGAGCGCCCGCAGCGCGGGCAGCGCCACAGGGTCGGGCGGGGCGGGCGCGGCGCGGCCATCGCGGGCCACGTTAGCCGGGCCCCCGGCCGCGGTCCATATTGGCGCGCCGAATGAGCGCCCTTCTCGCCCTCGCCCTGGCCGCCGGCGCCGCCGTCGCGCCACCCGACTCCGCGCTCGCCGCCCTCCAGCGGGAGCTCGCGGCGATCGCCCGCTCGGAGCCCGGCCTCGAGGTCGGCGTGGCGGCGATCGAGGTCGAATCCGGGCGCGGGGTTTCGACGAACGGCGAGACGCGCTTCTTCCTGGCGAGCGTCGTCAAGCTACCGATCGCGGTCGCGTTCCTGCGCCGCGTCGAGGCCGGGTCGGTCGACCTCGACCGCGCCGTGACCTTCGGCCCGACCGACCTGCGGCTGGGAGCCGGGCCGCTCGCCGAGCGCTACCCGCGGGGCGCGACGCTGACGGCCGGCGAGCTCCTCGAGACGATGATCGTCGACAGCGACAACACGGCATCGGACCTGATCCTGGGCCTGGCCGGCGGCCCGGCGGCCGTCTCCGACACGCTGCGCGTGCTGGGCCTGGGCGAGATCCGGGTCGACCGCCCGGAGGGCGCGTTCCTGCTCGACTACTACGGGATCGACGGGCCGCCGCCGGACGGCGGCTGGACGCGGGGGGCGCTGACGGCGCGGATCGCCGCTCTCCCCAGCGCCCGCCAGGCCGAGGCCGCGCGGCGCTTCCGCGCCGATACGCGGGATGCCGCCTCGCCCCTCGCCGTGGCGAGCCTCCTCCGCGAGCTCGCCCGGGGCGCGCTTCTCGCCGCGGACGACACCGAACGCCTATTGGCGCTCATGACGCGAGGAAGGATCCGCGACCGGCTCCCGGCCGGCCTGCCGCCAGGAGCCGAAGTGCCCCACAAGACCGGCTCGTGGAGCGCCGAGGCTGTCCATGACGTGGGGCTCCTGCCGCTGCCCGACGGCCGCCGGGTGGCTGTCGCCGTGTTCGTGCGCTCGAAGCGCCGGGACGAGGCGCGCGCGACGCGGGTCATCGCCCGGGCGGCGCGAGCGGTGTTCGACGGATGGCCCGGCGAGTCTCTCGGGCCTGGCGAGCCGACCCCTCAGCGCCCGAACCAGTAGGTCGCCTTCACCGCGACGACGTTCGTCGCGTCGCCGTCCAGGAGCCCGCCCAGGTCGCGCCCCAGGTCGAAATCGCCGAAGTCGAGCGACTCCTCGCGCTGGTGCTGCCACACGAGGAACAGCGTCGAGCCGGGCCGCCACTCCCAGCGCAGGACGGCGTTCACGCGCAGGCTCCGCAGGTTGAAGCTCGGATCCTCGAAGCTGAACGCGGGCGCCTCCTCTGGACCGTCGGGGTCGACCTCGACGTCGCCGTCGGCCGTCCGCCCGATCGTCCCCCGATCCCGGCCGTAGACGTCGAACTCGTACGTCTTCGGCCGGCGGAACTCCTTGAAGTCGCGGTAGTCCCCCGCCGAGACGAGCGGCTGGACGAAGAGTTGCAGGTTCACGTCGCGCGTGAACGACCACCCGATGCGCGTGGTCAGGGAGAGGGTCGTCTGGTCCAGCGTGCCGAAGACGTACCGCGCGCCGAACGTCTCCTCGGCCAGCGGGTCGTCCTGGGTCGTGACGTACTGCGCCAGGTCGTGGTTCCGCTCGAGCGCAGGCTCGAAGCGCAGCTCGGCGGCCGGCAGGGGGCGCCAGTCGAGGGCCAGGTCGACGTTCGTCAGGTCGCCCCCGGCCGCGTCGCCCTGGTGCCGCACGCTCCCCTCCACCGTGTACGGCTTGCGCGTGTCCGACACGAATCCCAGCAGCTGGACGTCGGCCGCGGGGGAGTCCGCCAGGGGGCCGCCGCGCGTCAGCCGGTCGTCCTTCGCCTCGGGATCCCTCTCGAGGCGCCAGTAGAGGCTCCAGAAGTTGAGGAATTTCAGGTTGCCGGCGACGGCCGCGCCATTGAACAGGGGATCGCCGCCGTAGTTCCAGACGTGGTTGCTGAACGCGTAGACGTTCCAGTCGCGCAGCACGCGTCCCGGGTCGTCCACCTTGTAGATCACGATCCACGCGCCCGACCGGCGGTCCGTCTCGGAGATGAACCCGACGTCGTTCAGCTCGTAGCCCGGACTCGTCTCCTGGTAGGTCAGCGAGCCCAGCCAGTGCTCGCCGCTGCCCTTCTGGAACGCGGCCTGGGCGGTGTACCCGGAGAGCGCCGTGCGCGTCGAATCGTCCTCGACGTAGTCCGCGTCGGGCCGCTGGAAGTAGCGCGCGCTGGCCTCCTGCGCGTCCTGGATGGCGGCCGGGCTGCCCTCGACGCGGCTGCCGGCGACGAACGCGTCGAACGAGTATTCGCGGTGCGCCCAGGCGTGGTTCAGGTCGAGCCCACCGACGTACGCCCTCTGGCGCAGGAGATCCTCGAGCGCCGGATCGTCGAGGCGGCGGTGCACGGCGGTCAGGATCCCGCCCACCACGGTCTCTCCCCCGCGCAGGTCCCGGCGCAGCCGGCCGACGAAGTAGTTCGTCGCGGGCTCGACGGGCGTCTCGCGCCGGACGTCCCGGGGATCGACGTAGCGCGCCTCCTCCTCCGTCGTGACGGCGTCGAGGGCGCCGATCGACCAGCCGCCGCTCGTCTTGCCGGTCAGCTTGGCGGCCGCCGCGATCGTCGTCTCGGTCGGGCCGTCGACGAAGCGGAAGCCGTCGTCCTCGTCGAGCTCGCGCTGGGGCGCGCGGCCGATCCGGCGGCCGTGGAACACCTGCTGGAAGCCCGACGAGTTGTTGGTTCGCAGGTTGCCGAACTGGAAGATCTCCGCGCCCTCGACGAAGAACGGGCGTTTCTCGGGGAAGAAAGTCTCGAACGCCGACAGGTTGACGACGGCGGGGTCGACCTCGACCTGGCCGAAGTCGGGGTTCAGCGTGGCGTCGAGCGTCAGGTTGCTGGTCACGCCCAGCTTGACGTCCGCGCCCGCGCCGGCGTCGAGGTCGTCGGCCGCGTGGAACGGATCGCCGTCGTCGACTCCCTGGTGGGTCTCGCGCGAGGAGACGTACGGCAGGATCTCGAAGCGCTCGACCCGCGGCAGGCCTCCCAGCCCCGCGAGGTGACCCCAGCGCGCGACGACGTCGGGCTGGTCCTTGGGGATGAACGCCAGGAAGTCGCGCTCCTGCTTGCGCACGATGAAGCGCTTGATCTGGATCCCCATCTCGTCGGCGCCGGCCGAGTAGCGCAGCTGGGACAGGGGGATCCGCATCTCGACCGCCCAGCCGAGCGAGTCGATCGTCGCCGCGGCCTGCCACACCGGGTCCCACGAGAAGTCCTCGCTCCCGTCGGAGCCGAGCGCCGCGTCGCCGATCGAGCCCGCCGGGTTGACCTCGAACAGGAACGCCGTCAGGTGGTCGTGCCGCGAGTCGATCCACACGGTGAAGTCGTCCGAATCGCCGATCTCGTCGCGGCGGGTCAGCGGGGCGCGGATCCCGGACGGGTCGGAGTCGTACAGCCGGGCGCCGATGTACAGGTGGTGGTCCCCGACCAGGACCCGGACCTCGGTCCTCTCGGTCGGCGGCCGCCCCTCGTCGGGGTCGCGCTGAGTGAAGCCGGCGAACACCGGGGCGGCGGACCACGCCGCCTCGTCCAGACGCCCGTCGACGACGACCTCGCCGGACTTCGGCGCCGCATGGACGGTCGCCGCCCGCGAGTGGTCGTAGGCCCCGGCCGCAGTCTGGGCGCGCACCGGCGCGGCGGCGAGGATCGCGGCGAGCAGGACGAGGGAGGCGCGGGAGGCCATCGCCCTTTAGGACGAGACGCGGCGGGGAAAGGTTGCAAGCCGGCCCGGCGGCTAGGTCTTCCAGTGCTCCAGCTCGCCGGCCAGGCCGTGGACCTCGTCGACGGAGCCGCGCCGCTCGCCGGCCCGGACGGCGAGCCAGATCGCCCAGCCGTAAGCCGCGAGGACGATGACCAGCACCATGCCGCCCGGGATCGGGCCGATCCCCATCCGGCCCAGCAGGTCGGCCACCTCGCGCGCCGGCGTCGGGTCGAGGTGCAGCTTGGCGAGCCACGCCAGCAGGATCGCCAGGTAGATCCACAGATAGTTGTAGCGCAGCCGGATCCCGACCGACTCGAAGAACGTGATCTTGAACGTGGGATGGTCGAGGTCGGCCGCGACGAGCGCCCGCCAGTCCTCGCGCGGGCTGATCAGGCTGCGCTTGATGATCGGCAGGAAGAAGTTCTCCTCGAGCATGCGGACGCGCGAGCGCCACACGTCGAAGTAGCGGTAGCGGCGGGCCTCGAAGCCCAGGAACACGGTCACCAGGATCATCGCCAGGAGCAAGGTCACGTGCGAGTGGTCGGGGCCGGCGAAGGCGATCGACAGCATGCCGCCGGCCGTGACCACGGCCCAGTTCGTCGTCGGGTCGAGCCGCGCCCGCCAGGCGTCGGCCCGGCTCAGCTCGCCGCGGTAGAAGTGTGCCATGGCGCCGATGTACTCGGCGCGCGTGAGGGGATAGTCCTCGAA
>CAZCZH010000085.1:0-10239 GCA_964502985.1 uncultured Gemmatimonadales bacterium | reverse complement strand
CGGCCTACGCCGGCGCCACCACCGGGCAGCAGCTGATGTACGCGCTGGACCAGCAGGTGCGACGCCTGGAGGACGACGGGCTGGTCACCAAGCACGAGGGCTGGGAGTTCCTGCGCGCTGTCCGCGACGATCACGGCGTGGCGCGCGGGATCGTGGCCATGGACCTGGCATCGCTCGAGATCCGCGCCTTCCGCGGCGACGCGACGATGGTCGCCACGGGCGGGCCGGGGATGATCTTCGGCAAGAGCACGAACTCCATCCTCAATACCGGCGCCGCCAACTCGAACCTCTACCAGCAGGGCGCGCGCTACGCCAACGGCGAGATGGTCCAGATCCACCCCACCGCGATCCCGGGACGCGACAAGCGGCGGCTGATCTCGGAGAGCGTGCGCGGCGAGGGCGGTCGCGTGTGGGTCCCGCGGGACGGCGAGCCGTGGTACTTCCTCGAGGAGTGGTATCCGGCGTACGGCAACCTCGTCCCGCGCGACATCGCCGCCCAGGCGATCTACAAGGTGGTGTACGACATGGGTCTGGGCGTCGACGGCCAGGAGGCGGTCTACTTGGACGTGACCCACAAGGATCCGCACGAGCTGGACGTAAAGCTGGGCGGAGTGCTCGAGATATACGAGAAGTTCATGGGCGAGGATCCGCGCGAGGTTCCGATGAAGGTGTTCCCCGCCGTCCACTACTCGATGGGCGGGATGTGGGTCGACTTCGACCTGATGACCTCGATCCCCGGCGTGTTCTCGGGGGGCGAGGCGAACTACGAGTACCACGGGGCCAATCGCCTGGGGGCCAACGCGCTCGTGTCGTGCACCTTCGACGGCATGAAGGGCGGGCCCAGGATGATGGCCTACGTCGACGCGCTGGACGGCCACGCGGCCGATCAGCCGCAGTCGATCTTCGACTCCGCGGTCGACGAGCAGCGCCAGCGCCTGGCCGCGGTGCAGGCCCTGACGGGCGACGAGAACCCGTACGACATGCACCAGGAGCTGGGGGACTGGATGACGCGTTACTGCACGGTCGTGCGCAAGGAGGACCGGCTGCGCCAGACGGACGCCAAGATCCTCGAGCTGATGGACCGCTGGCATCGAATCGAGCTCCCCGACACGGGCCAGTGGGTCAACCAGTCGATCGTGTTCACGCGCCAGTTGTGGGACATGCTGGAGCTGGCGCGGGTCATGGTGCGCGGGGCGATCGAGCGCAGGGAGAGTCGCGGGGTGCACTTGAGGCCCGACTTCCCTGAGCGCGACGACGAGAACTGGCTCAAGACGACGATCGCCGAATGGAGTCCGGACGGTCCGAAGCTGTCGTATCTGCCGGTCGACGTGTCGCTGATCCCGCCGCGCCCGCGGCAGTACAAGAAGGACATCCGCTGATGGCCGACGAGTCGCACGCCGAGATGGACATCGAGATCCCGCCCCCCGGGAGCGGGACGCGCCAGCCGGAGGGAACCGTGCGGCTGCGGGTCAAGCGGCAGGACGCGCCCGACCAGGCGCCCTACTGGCAGGCGTTCGAGGTGCCGCGATATCCGAACATGAACGTCATCGAGTGTCTGATGCAGATCCGTCGCCATCCCGTCGACGCCGAGGGCCGTGAGACGACGCCCGTCGCGTGGTCGATGAACTGCCTCGAGGAGGTATGCGGCATCTGCACGATGGTCGTCAACGGGAAGGTGCGGCAGTCGTGCTCGGCGCTGGTGCGCGACCTCGAGGAGCCGATCACGCTGGAGCCGATGCAGAAGTTTCCCGTACGGCGCGACCTGGTGATCGACCGCACGCGCCTGTTCGACGCCTATCGGCGGGTCAAGGCGTGGGTCCCGATCGACGGTACGCACGACCTGGGGCCGGGCCCGCGGATGGACGAGAACGTGCGCGAGGAAGGCTACTGGCTGTCGCGCTGCATCTCGTGCGGCTGCTGCGTCGACGCCTGCCCGCAGGTCAACCCCGACCACTCCGACAACCCCCAGGCCGAGGGACCGGCCACGTTCATCGGGGCGGCGCCGATCAGCTGGGCCCGGCTGATGAACATCCACCCCACGGGCGCCCACCTGGCCGACGAGCGCTACGGGTCGCTGATGGGGCCCGGGGGGATCGCCGATTGCGCCAAGTCGATGAACTGCGTGGCGGTGTGCCCCAAGGAGATCCCGTTGATGGAGTCGATCGCCTCGATGAATCGGCAGATCACGCGGCACTTGCTCGTCGACTGGCTCAAGGACTGACCCCGAGCCGCTAGGCGTCGTAGGCGATCGTGTCCATGATCTGGGCGAAGCGCGTCCAGTCGACGCGCACCCGCCGCTGACGCTTGCCCCCCCGCCAGAAGAGCGACCCCCGGCCGATCGTCAGCGTGCCGATCTTTTCCTCCTCGGAGAAGATCTCGAGCTTGAGGCTCGTCCCGGCACGCGTCAGCTCGGGGACGTTCAGGCGGGCGTGGACGGAGTGCTTGCGGCGCGATTTGCGGGGCGTCATCCGACCTCCTGGCGATGGGTTCTGGCCGCCGCGCGGCGGCCTCAGCGGAACGTGACGACGCGCTCGAGCGGTTCGCGCTCGAGGTCGGGGACGACGGCGTCCTCGGCCGGATAGCCCACGACGAGGAGCAGGAACGGCCGCTCGTTCTCGGGCCGCTCGAGGATCTCGTTGAGAAAGCCCATCGGGCTCGGCGTGTGGGTCAGGGAGACCAGGCCCGCGTGGTGGACCGCGGCGATCAGGAGTCCCGTCGCGATGCCCACCGACTCGGTCGGATAGTAGTGCGGCACGCGCTCGCCGTCTGCGCCGAGTCCGTATTTACGCACGAAGATCGCGATCAGCCACGGCGCCGATTCGAGGAACGGCTTGTCGGGGTCCGTCCCCAGGGGCTCCAGCGCGGCCAGCCACTCCGGCGGCGCGCGGTGCTCGTAGAACTCGCGCTCCTCGGCCTCGGCGGCCTCGCGGATGCGGCGTCTGGTGGCCGCGTCCGACACGGCGACGAAATGCCACGGCTGGAGATTGGCCCCGCTCGGCGCCGAGGCCGCCGCCGCGAGGCAGTCCTCGATCAACGAGCGCGGCACGGATCGCGGCGCGAACTGGCGCGCGGTCCGTCGTCGCGCCATCTCGGCGCGGAACGCGGCCGCGCGCTCGCGCATCTCGGCCAGCGGGCGCTCCTTCCAGTCCAGCGGGACGAAGGGCCCGCTCACGGCGCCCGTCCGTCGGCCTCGGGGGGCGGTTCCAGAAACTCGGCCGGGATCGGGGCGTCCGGACGCTCGTCGTCCCACGAGGCGTTCAGGATCCACCACCGCGCTCCGTCGTTCCACAGCTCGATCGAGTTGACGCCGCGGCCCGTCTCGCCATCGTCCGTGCGCCACTCGTAGGCGCTCCACACGTGGGCCAGGTTGCCGAAGCGGGTCGTGGCGCGGCCGATCTCCCTCTCGGTGGGGCCGTTCTCGACGAGCCAGCCGTCCGTCCGGTGGACGAATTCGTCCTTGGTGATCGTCTCGCCGCGGGGGGTGCCGCTCGAGTCCTCGCTGGTCGGCGTGAACGTGACGCCGGGGAGATACAGGGTCGCGTCGCGGCCCCAGTCGCGCGGCTGCCCGGCGGGGCCGGAGATGACCTCGTAGAACGCGCGCACGATCCCGTCGACGGTGGCCACGTCCTCCGGGCGCGGCGGCACGTCCGGGATTTCGACGCGGTCCCCCTCCTGGGCGGCGAGCGCGGCGGGGAGGGCCAGCAAGATGGCCGCGGCGAGGGCGAGCGAGCGGAGCGTCATCGAGTCTCCCGGTCGAGGTCAGCGCGCGAGCGGGGCGAGCTTGGAGGGATCAAGATCGGCCCGGCGGAGCCCGGCGTCACGCCATCGTTCCCGGTCGCTCGGCGCGAGGCGCGCCGGTGGCCATTGTGAAAAAGTTCACATAGATTCGCCGACGTCCGCGCGGGCCGGAACGGGCGCCTTGAGACCGATCGGCCGAGCGGCTACGTTCCATCGAGAGGGGTGCGCGACGAGGATGCTGGGCGAATACCTGCCGGTCCTGTTTCTCCTGTTCCTGGGGGTCGCTGTCGGCGCCACGATGCTGGCGCTGTCGTACTGGGCGGGGCCCAGTACCGCCAGCCGGTCGGCCCACGACTCGGCGTACGAGTCGGGTCTCGTCCCGACGGGCGACGCCCGCCAGAGGTTCGACGTCAAGTTCTACATCGTGGCCATGCTGTTCATCCTGTTCGACGTGGAGATCGTGTTCATCTTCCCGTGGGCCGTGATGTTCGATTCGCTGGGTGGGGTGGGGCTCGTGGTGATGTTCGAGTTTTTGCTGATCCTGATCGTCGGCCTGGCGTACGTCTGGAAGAAGGGGGCATTGGAGTGGGACTGAAGGACGACCTCGTCAGGCCGAGCGACGCCACGTCGGACGCCGGGACGGTCGACGTCACCGACGAGGCCAGGAGCGTCTTCACGACCAAGCTCGAGAAGGTCGTCAACTGGGCGCGCGCCGGCTCCCTGTGGCCGCTGCCCTTCGGCACGGCGTGCTGCGCGATCGAGTTCATGTCTGTGGTGTCGTCGCACTACGACCTGGCGCGGTTCGGGGCGGAGGTCGTGCGCTTCAGCCCGCGCCAGTCGGACATGATGATCGTAGCCGGCACGGTGGTCGACAAGCAGTCTCCGATCCTCAAGCTGATCTACGAGCAGATGTGCGAGCCCAAGTGGGTGATCTCGATGGGCGTGTGCGCGTCGTCTGGGGGATTCTACCGGGCGTACCACGTGGTCCAGGGGATCGACGAGATCGTCCCCGTCGACGTCTACGTGCCAGGGTGCCCGCCCACGCCGGAGGGGCTGATCTACGGCATCATGAAGCTCCAGGAGAAGATCGAGCGCGGGGAGCCGTCGCGCTATCAGGCGATCCAGGCCGAGCGCCGCCGGGCGCATCCCGAGGAGCGCCGGGTCGTGGCGGGCTAACGTGGCCGAGTTCGTCCGCGACAACCTGTTGAACGCGTTCGGCGACGCCGTGCTCGAGGCGATCGACGAGCGCGGCGACCTGACGGTGTGGGTCGCCCGCGATCGGGTCCACGACGTTCTGACCCACTGCAAGGCCGACGCCGAGCTGTCGTTCGAGTTCTGCATGGACGTGACGGCGGTCGACTACCTGGCTCTCGAGGTCGAGCCGCGGTTCGCCGTAGTGTGGCACCTGTACTCGCTGTCGACGGGCAAGCGCGTGCGGATCAAGACGCCGGTGCCGGAGGACGATCCCGTCGTCGACACGGCGGTCGACGTGTGGAAATCGACGGACTGGTTCGAGCGCGAGGTGTACGACATGTTCGGCATCCGCTTCGAGGGCCATCCCAACATGAAGCGCATCCTCACGCATCAGGATTTCCGCGGCCACCCGCTGCGCAAGGACTATCCGGCCGACCTGCGCTGGAAGCTGGCCGTCCCGGACGACCTGGTGGACGAGATGGCCCCCGAGGAGCTGGAGCGGATCCGGGGCCGCGCGCGGCGCAGGCTGTCGGACTGATGGTCTTCAAGGACGCCGCCATCGGCCCCGCCGACGAGCCGAAGACGACGCCCGTCCCCCGACAGCACGGGCGGCCTCCGACCGGCGTCACGTGGGAGCCCCTGCCGACGTACGGCGAGCGCGCCCCGGTGGCCGGCGGGCGCGCGGTGCGTGTCGAGCGGCCTTCCGCCGAGGTCCTCGCCGACGATCCGCTGAGCGAGGACCTGATGGTCATCAACATCGGCCCCAGCCACCCGGCGATGCACGGGGCGTTCCGCATCAAGTGCTGGCTCGACGGCGAGACGATCGTCAAGGCCATCCCGGAGATCGGCTACCTCCACCGATGCTTCGAGAAGATGAGCGAGACGCACCGCTGGCAGGAGGTGTTCCCGTACACCGACCGGCTCAACTACATGAGCCCGTTCCTCAACAACGTCGGCTACGCGATGGCCGTCGAGAAGCTGCTCGAGATCGAGATCCCCCTGCGGGCTCAGCGGATCCGGGTCATCCTGGGCGAGCTGTCCCGCGTCATGGATCACCTGGTGTGCATCGGCACCAACCTGGTGGACCTCGGAGCGCTGACGAACTTCTGGTACTTCTTCCGCGGGCGCGAGGAGATCTACTCGCTCCTCGAGCACGTGTCCGGCGCGCGCATGATGGTGGCCTACGGCAGGATCGGGGGTCTGATGCGCGACGTGCACGACACGTTCGAGGAGGAGGTCCGCGGGCTGCTCGAATCGCTGCCGAACTACATCGACGACGTCGACCGGCTGATCACCAACAACCGGATCTTCATCGACCGCACGCGCGACGTTCACGCGATCACCGCCGAGGAGGCCGTCGACTGGGGCTGGACCGGGCCGTGCCTGCGCGCGGCCGGGGTCCCGTACGACGTGCGCAAGTCGCACCCGTACTACGACTACGACCAGTTCGACTGGCAGGTCCCGGTCGGGACGCAGGGGGACGTCTACGACCGCTACCTGGTGCGCATGGAGGAGATGCGCCAGAGCCTGCGGATCGTCGAGCAGGCCATGGACGACCTGCCCGACGGCCCGGTCAACGTCGACGACTGGGGCGTGGCGCCGCCGCCCAAGGACGCCGTGTACAACACGATCGAGGGCATGGTGGCGCACTTCAAGCTGACGTTCGAGGGCATCCAGGTGCCGCCTGGCGAGGTGTACTCCTACACCGAGGCCGGCAACGGCGAGCTGGGGTTCTACCTGGTGTCCGACGGCGGCGGCCAGCCGTACCGCATCCACTGCCGCGCCCCGTGCTTCGCCATCTATCAGAACATCGGGCCGACGCTCGAAGGGCTGATGGTCTCGGACATCGTCGCCATCCTCGGCTCGCTGAACGTGATCGCCGGGGAGCTCGACCGGTGACCGGGGCTCCATTCTCGCCCAGCGCCGAGGCCGTCGAGCGGATCGATGGCCGAATCGCGCGCTATCCCTCGAAGCAGGCCGCCATGTTGCCCGTCCTGTGGATCGTCCAGCAGGACCAGGGATGGATCTCGCCGGACGCCATGCAGTGGGTCGCCGAGCGGCTGGAGTGCTCGCCGGCGACGGTCCAGAGCGTCGTCACGTTCTACACCATGCTCGACGACGAGCCGGTGGGGAAGTGGAAGCTCCAGGTGTGCCGGACCCTGTCGTGCGAGCTGATGGGCGCGCGCCGGATCGTCGAGCATCTCGAGGAACGGCTGGGGATCGAGGCCGGCGAGACGACGCCGGACGGGACGTTCACGCTGCAGGAGGTGGAATGCCTGGCCAGTTGCGGGACGGCTCCCATGCTGCAGTGCAACCTCAAGAACTACGAGAACCTGACCCCCGAGCGCGTCGACGCACTGCTGGACGAGCTGCGCGGCGCCGAGCCCGACTGGACGGACGTCCAGCCGGTGATCCACGCGCGGCCCGACCGTGAGGCCCTTCGCGCCCAGTGGCCCGCCGCCCCGGCCGCCATGCGGCGCGCCGAGACGGGCGGCGCGGAGGCCGAGGGCCAGTGAGCGCGCCGAAGGTCCTCATGCAGCGCGCGCTCGACCGGCCCGCCGACAGCCACACGCTGGGGGCCTACGAGGCGAGCGGCGGCTACCGGTCGATCCGCGTCGCGCTCGGGATGGATCCCGACAAGATCGTCGAGCAGGTCAAGCGTTCGGGGCTCCGCGGTCGCGGCGGGGCTGGCTTCCCGACGGGCACCAAGTGGTCGTTCATCCCACGCGAGTCGGACAAGCCCAAGTACCTCGTGTGCAACTCGGACGAGTCGGAGCCGGGGACATTCAAGGACCGCTGGCTGCTCGAGCACGACCCGCACGCCGTGCTGGAGGGGATCATGATCGCCGCCGTGGCGATCGAGTCGCGGCTCGCGTTCAACTACTTCCGCGGCGAGTTCGGCTATCCGATCCAGCGCTTCACCCGGGCCGTCGAGGAGGCCTACGCGAAGGGCTATCTCGGCAAGGGGATCTTCGGCTCGGACTTCGACCTCGACGTGGTCGTCCACTTCGGTGCGGGGGCCTACATCGCTGGCGAGGAGACGGGCATGCTGGAGTCGCTCGAGGGCAAGAAGGCGATGCCCCGCAACAAGCCCCCGTTCCCGGCCGTCGAGGGACTGTTCCGCTGCCCGACCGTGATCAACAACACGGAGACCCTGGCCGTCGTGCCGTGGATCGTCGAGCACGGCGGCGAGGCGTACGCCCAGTACGGCACGGAGAAGTCGAAGGGCACCAAGCTGTGGTCGGCCAGCGGGCCGATCGCCAACCCGGGCGTATACGAGCTCGAGCTGGGGCACGACCTGATGGACTTCGTCGACAACGACCTGGGCGGCCTGCTGGACGGCGTCGGGCTGAAGGGGATCATCCCGGGCGGCTCGTCGGTCCCCGTCATGACGCCCGACGAGTGCCGCGGGGCGAAGATGGACTACGAGGGGCTGCGCGAGCGTGGCAGCCTGGTCGGCTCGGGCGGCTTCATGGTGATCGGCGACAACGTCACGGCCGTCGACTGCCTGGTGAACCTGGCCCACTTCTACGCCCACGAGTCGTGCGGTCAGTGCACCCCGTGCCGCGAGGGATGCGGCTGGATCGAGCAGCTCGTCAACCGGGTGCTGGAGGGGCGCGGCACGCAGCAGGACCTGGTCGACATCCTGCGGCTGTCGGACAACATGGCCGGCAAGACGATCTGCGCCCTGGCGGACGCCATGGCCTGGCCGGCGGTGGCGTTCATCAAGAAGTACCCGTCCGAGTTCGCCGCGCTGTGCGCCGAGGAGGTCGACATGGACGAGCTGATGGCCGAGGTCGCTCGGCGCGACCATATCCTCCCCAAGGCGAGCTGAGGGCGAGTGAGAAGGAACGTCGGTACGGAGAAGGACACGGCCTACGGCGGCGCCCGCCGCCCGCGCGGCGACCTGTCGGCCATCCTGCCCCCGCGCGACGTCCAGCCCGGCCGACGGCTCGGGCCCGAGGAGATCCCCGGCGAGCGGCACCCCGAGCGGCAGGACTCGGTCCCTGGTGTCGAGCCCAAGGCCGGCGAGCGGGCGGCCGACGACCAGGGTCTCTTGAAGGCCACGATCGATGGCGTCGAGGTCCGGGTCCCCAAAGGGACGACGATCTTCCAGGCCGCCGAGAAGGCGGGCTACACCCCGCCCCACTTCTGCTATCACCGCGACCTGTCGATTCCGGCCAACTGCCGCATGTGCCTGTGCGAGATCGAGGGCCAGGGCAAGCCCCAGACGTCGTGCTCGGTGGCCGTGGCCGACGGCATGGTGGTGCGCTTCGACAGCCCCCTGGTGAAGGAGGCCGTGCAGGGCGTCCTCGAGTTCGAGTTCAAGAACCACCCGCTGGACTGCCCGGTGTGCGACCAGGTCGGCGAGTGCTACCTGCAGCGCTACTACCTGGAGGTCGGCAAGTACCGGCCGCACCCGGTAGGCAAGGTGCACAAGGACAAGGTCAAGGACCTGGGGCCGATCACGCTCGACGCCGAGCGCTGCGTGCTGTGCTCGCGCTGCGTGCGGTTCGGCGAAGAGATCGCCGGAACGGCCGACTTCGTCATCGCCAACCGCTCCGATCACGCCGAGATCCAGACCTTCGCGGATCGCCCGATCGACACCGACTACGCGCTGAACTACACCGACATCTGTCCCGTCGGGGCGCTGACGTCGAACGACTTCCGCTTCCGCAAGCGGGTCTACTGGCTGCACTCGACGAAGTCGGTGTGCCCGGAATGCTCGACGGGCTGCAACGCGTACGTCGACACGGCCGAGGACGTCGTGTACCGCTATCGCCCGCGGCACAACGACCTCGTGAACGACTCGTGGATGTGCGATCCGGGGCGGCTGTCCTACGCCCGGGTGGCGGACACCAGCCACCGGCTGATCGAGCCGCAGGTCCGCGAGGAGGGGGAGCTGCGGCCCGTCGACTGGGAAGCGGCCACCGATCGGGCGGCGGCGATCCTCGCCGACGCCGGCGGGCGGATCGCGGCGATCGCCCACCCGCGGATGTCGAACGAGGACCTGGACCAGCTCCGGGGACTCGTCGAGGCGGCCGGAGGGGGGCCCGTCGACTTCCGGGTCGGCGACGACTGGAGGCGGGTCGACGAGCTGACCGACGGGATCCTGATCCGCGCCGATCCGCACCCCAACACGCGTGGTGCGCTGACCGTCCTGGGGCTCGACGCGGAGGGGGAGAGCATGGTGGGCGCGATCCTGGCGGACGTCGCGTCGGGCGCCACCCGGGCGCTGATCGTCGCCGGCTGGTCGCCGGAGGAGCTGGGCGGGGCCGAGGCGCTGGAGGGCGCCGGGAGCCTGGA
>CAZCZH010000084.1:0-10388 GCA_964502985.1 uncultured Gemmatimonadales bacterium | reverse complement strand
ATGACCGGTCTGGCGATGCTGCTGCCCCACGGCTACGAGGGCCAGGGGCCGGAGCACTCGAGCGCCCGGCTGGAGCGCTTTCTCGAGCTGTGCGCCGAGGGCAACATGCAGGTCGCCAACCCGACCACCCCGGCTCAGCTGTTTCACCTCCTGCGGCGCCAGATGAAGCGGGACTTCCGCAAGCCACTGATCGTCATGACGCCCAAGAGCCTGCTCAGGCACAAGCTCGCCCAATCCCGGCTGAGCGAGTTCACCGAGGGCCGGTTCGAGCCGGTCCTCGACGAGCCCGAGATCGAGGACCGCGAGCGCGTGCGCCGACTGGTCGCGTGCTCCGGGAAGGTGTTCTATACACTGCTCGAGGCACGCCGTGAGCGCGGCGTCGAGGACGTTGCCCTGACCCGGCTCGAGCAGCTGTATCCGTTCCCCGACGAGGCGTTCGACGAACTCGTGCGGTCGTACCCGCGGATCGAGCGGCTGGTGTGGGCCCAGGAGGAGCCGGCCAACATGGGCGCCTGGCGCAACACCCGACATCGCCTCGAGCGCCACCTGCCGGACGGGGTCGGGCTGGCTTACGTCGGCCGGGACGCCGCCGCCTCCCCGGCCACGGGCTCGCGCCGCGTGCACGAAGAGGAAGAGCAGGCCCTGATCCGCGCGGCGTTCGCCGACTAGCCCGCCCAGAATCCTGGAGGACCGGTTGGACGTCAAGGTTCCGCAGCTCGCCGAATCCGTTACCGAGGGCGATCTCGGCAAATGGCTCAAGGAGGACGGCGCGCGGGTCGAGAAGGACGACATGATCGTCGAGCTCGAGACCGACAAGGCGACGGTCGAGATCGCCGCCGAGGCGAGCGGCCGGCTCGAGATCCTCGTCCAGGAGGGCGAAACGGTCTCCGTGGGGGACGTGATCGGGCGGATCGTCGAGGGAGAAGGCGCCGCGCAGGAGCCGGAGCGGCCGGTGGAGAAGGTCGAGAAGCCGGGCGAGCCGGAGCGACCTCCGATCCCGGAACGCCGGACGGAGGAGCCTGCGGCGACCCGGAAGCCCGAGAAAGAGCCGGCGGAAGCGCCCCAGCCCGAGCCGCCGAGCGAGCCCGCGCCACCCACCCCAGTCGCCGAAGAATCCCGGCCGGCTTCCGCGCACGAGGACGAGCCGGGGACCCGCCGCGAGCGGATGACACGCCTCCGCCGGCGGATCGCCGAGCGGCTGGTCGAGGCGCAGCGCACGGCGGCCATCCTGACGACGTTCAACGAGATCGACATGAGCCGCGCGATCGAGCTGCGGCGCGAGCGGCAGGCCGGGTTCGAGGAGCGGCACGGCGTGCGGCTGGGGTTCATGTCGCTGTTCGCCAAGGCATCGATCCTGGCCCTGCGCGAAATTCCCGAGCTGAACGCGTTCATCGAGGGCGACGAGATCGTGTACCACGACCATGTCCACCTGGGGATCGCCGTCGGCACGCCACGCGGCCTGGTCGTGCCGGTCCTGCGCGAGGCGGATCGCATGTCGTTCGCCGACATCGAGCGGGCGATCAAGGAGCTGGCCACACGCGCGCGGGACGGAGATCTGACGATCGAGGAGCTTCAGGGGGGCACGTTCACGATCTCGAACGGCGGGATCTACGGCTCGATGATGTCGACGCCGATCCTGAACCCGCCGCAGAGCGGAATTCTGGGCATGCACAAGATCGAGAAGCGCCCGGTCGTCCTGGAGGACGAGACTTCCGGCGAGGAGCGCATCGTCTCGCGGCCGATGATGTACGTGGCGCTGTCGTACGACCATCGCATCGTGGACGGCGAGCAGGCCGTCACGTTCCTGGTGCGCGTCAAGGAACGCCTGGAGGACCCGACGCGACTGTTGCTGGACGCCTGACGAAAGGAAGACCATGTCGAAGCGCACGTTCCCGACGATCGCCCTCGCCGCCGTCCTCTTCACGGCATGCTCCAAGGGCGACCGGGCGCCCGAAAGCGCCCCGCCCGACACGGCCGCCCCCGTCGAGAGCGCCCCGGCGATCGCGCCGGATACGGTCGCCGCGAGCTACGCCACCGATCTGGGCGTCGACCTCAGCGCCATGCAGAAGACCGGCGGGGGGCTGTACTACGAGATGAAGAAGCCCGGCAAGGGCGCCACGGCCGAGCCCGGCGACATGGTGACCGTGCACTACACGGGGTGGCTGCCGGACGGCACCAAGTTCGACTCCAGCCGGGACCGCGGAGAGCCGTTCTCGTTCCGCCTCGGTCAGGGCACAGTGATCGAGGGATGGGAGAAGGGAGTGACGGGGATGAAGGCCGGCGAGCGCCGCCTGCTCGTCATCCCGCCTTCGATGGGGTACGGCGTCGAGGGCGCGGGGGGCATCATCCCGCCCAACGCGACGCTCGTGTTCGACGTCGAGCTGCTCGAGGTGCAGTAGAGGGCCGGATCAGCGCAGTGCCTGGAGCGCGTCGCGCGCCGCGCCTAGGAATGTCTCTCCGAGCTCGTTCTGCGGATCCTCGGTCGACTTCTCGCCATCGAGCTTCGACGCCGTGCGTGTCGCGCCGTCCGGCACGCTGTCGAGCTCGCTGCGCCCGGCGACCTTCAGCTTGACCGCTCCGCCGGCGGCCCTGGCGCCGACGGCGCCGCCGACCATCCCACCCAGCATGCCCTTCTTGGAGACCTTGATCGAGGCATCCGACACGTCGTAGAACAGGACGTAGTCGGCGTCGACCCCCGGCGCTTCGGCGAGCGCCGAGGCGCGGTCGCCGGCGGCCAGCGGAACGGCGTCGTAGCCCGACTGTGTGTCGATCCAGTCGACGACCCGCCGCTGGAGCTCGCGCGGGTCGGCCGGCGCGCCCATCGGGAGCGAAAGAGCGACGCCGATCCGCACCACGCCCGCCGCCTTCGGCGGGGGCGCCTCCATCGCGGCTCCGAGTCCCATGGCCTCTCCGGCAGCGGACATCCCCGCCATCATGCCCTGCATGTCGAGCCGCTCGAAACCGGCCGGCGGCTCGAACAGAGTGTCGGGCAGGGTTTCACGGGACAGCGCGGTCACCTCGTAGCCGCTCGAGCGGCGCGCGCCGCCGGCCCGGCTGATCGTCTCCTCCCGCAACAGGAAATCGACCTTGCGCGGCTTGCCGAGGACGTTCGTCTCCTGTCGGTCCGTGCACCCGCCGCCCCCGGCCTCCATCGTCGGAATGGCGCCTGGTTCGAGGTCGAACGGGGGGATGCACAGGGGAAGAGAGAGCTCGGTCGTCCAGACGTGATGCTCGACGCTGTCGGCCACGGCCACGCATGCGTCCGGCGAGGACTCCGTCTTCGTCTCGTACTCGACGTAGCGCGCGGGCAGACCGAACCAGTCCTTCTGGGCCGTCGTGTCGTACCACACGGTCGTGGTCGTGACGACTCCCCCCGTGGCGCCGGGCCGCTTTTGGGCGGGCGCGGGCCGACCCGGCATCCTCGCAGCGTATTGGGACGCCATCTTCATCGTTTGCTGCATCATCCGCTTCCACTCGTCGAACGTCATCACGACGACCTGTCGCTGGTCCCAGTTCACCTGGACCATCCGCGAGGAGTCGCAATCGAGGATGAAGCTCGACGCGAGGACGGGCTGGCCGCCCTTCACCTGAAAGTTGTCGATCCGGCTGCGATGGTTCTTGTAGTAGTAACGCGTCGGCGCCGCGCCGGGGTCCACGCGTCCCGTCTCGTCGAGGGGCGTGGTGGAGTAGGTCAGGTCGAACGCCGGTCGCGGAAGGTCGACGCGGGCGAAGCCCGCTCCGACCCCCAGCGCCGCCAGGACCGCGAGCGACACGGTCGCCAGACGTCTGCTCATGGGGAGGTGTCCTCCACTACGATGACGGGGTTGGTGCGTCCCCGCGGCCGGTCAGTTCTTGAAGCGGTAGGTGATGCGGCCGCGGGACAGGTCGTACGGCGACAGCTCGACGGTCACCCGGTCACCCGTCAGGATCTTGATGTAGTGCTTGCGCATCTTGCCGGAGATGTGCGCCAGGACCAGATGGTCGTTGTCCAGCCGCACGCGAAACATCGTGCTCGGCAAGCACTCCTCGACGGTACCCTGCACCTCGATGACGCCAGTCTTGTCGGCCATAGATTCGAAAAATAGCCTCGCCCGACCGGACACGCCAGCGGCGGTGGCCTAAGCAGCGAATCAAGGCAGACTTACGGGAAACGATCTCAGAACGTGACCGCGACTCCGATCTGGGCCTGCAGGAGCTCGATCTCGCTCCGGGCAAGCTGCGGATCGACGTCGAACTCTCCCTCGTCGGTGACCAGCGATCCCTCCTTGAGGTACTCGACGTCGCCCCCCTTGAGGTAGCGCAGGCCGAAGTCGATCCAGGCCCGGGTCGGCTCCCGCCGTCGGGCCTCGGCGGCCGTGCCGCGGAGACCATACGCCGACAAGCCGCCTTCCGGCTTGGCCTCCCACACCCGCAGCTGGAGTCCGCCGCCGGCGCCGATGACCCACGTCACGTCGCTCTGATTGGTGTCCGACAGGACGGTGCTCCCGTCGCGCGGGTCCTTCAGCGAGGTGGTGGTGGCGAACCACACCAGGCCGCCCGATCCCTGGACATAGGGCCGCAGCGTCGTCAGCGGCCCGGCGATCTGCAGCAGGCCCTGGACGAAGCCCATGTTGTTGTTCGTGTCGACGTCGACGGTGATGTCGGGGATCGTATTGGACAGGGGCGCGCGGCGCTGGGTGCTGCCGTAGTTCAGGAACGAGGCCGTACCCCCGAGCCCGACCGTCCGCGAAGCGCCGAACGAATACACATAGGAGCCGACGAAGCCGAAGCCCGTGTCGGTGTTGCGGTCGAACGCTCCGCGCGGGATAGAGATCCCGAGATCCGCGGTGACTTCGTGCTGGGCGCGCGCGGCGGCGGGCGACGCCAGGGCCAGGACGGAAAAGACGAACGCGATACGACGCATGGCGCCTCCGATGGGAGTGGATTCCGTGGACCGCGTAACTCGCGGGATGGTACTCGCGGAGGGTCACCCGAGTTCCCTGCGGACCCGGATCACCGGATCAGGCGAGACTCGTGGCCAGCTCCCGCTCGTCCTCCCGCTGGGTCGCGTAGGACGCCGGCGGCGGGGCCTCGACTTCCCGCAGCCGCCGGATCAGGCCGGGCAGCCAGTCCTCGAGCTCGCGCGGCGCGAGACCCAGCTCGGCATGGGCGCGGCCGCCGTCGAGGAGCGACATCCACGGGCTCGAGAGCGGCGAGCAGGCCGGGAAGAGCCGCGCGCGCTCGAGCTCTGTTCGAGCCATGCGCACGATCTCGGGCTCCGCGTCCAGCTCCTCGCACACGACGTCCAGGAAGCGCTCGAAACGCCACGATCCAGCGGGCGCCAGATTGAACGCGGCCCCGATGCCCAGCCCCTCCTCGACGATTCGCGCCACGGCCGCGACGACGTCCGCCTGGTGGACGTGGCGGATCGGCGGACCCGGTTCGACCGGCACCAGAAGCGGGCCGCCGTCCAGCGCCCGCAGGACGTAGCCCCGGACCCGGCCGCGCGGGTCGCGCGTCCCGTGGATCATGGGAAGCCTGAGGCGGGTGGCGGGGAAGCCGCTCGAGGCCCACGCCTCCTCGAGCCGGTCCTCGCACTCGCGCTTGTCCATGCCGTAGCGCCACTCGGGCTCCTCCCAGGATCCGCCTGGTGGCGCCGGAACGAGGGGGCCGGCGTAGTCGTCTTCCCGCGCTGGCGTCGGGCAGCCGTCGCGGACGAGGTACACCTGTCCGGTCGAGAAATGGACGTAGTGGCCGACGCGACCGTCGAGGACCTGCACGGCGGCGGCCGTATCGGTCCCGCGCATGGCGATCGTGTCGACGGCGGCGTCGAAGTCCTTGCCGCCCAGCGCGCGATGCAGCGCGGCGGGATCGGTCCGGTCCCCGTGCAGGCGCTCTACGTTCGCCGGGAGCTCGTCCGGCGTCCGTCCGCGGTTGAACGTGGTCACCGCGTGGCCGCGCTCGAGGAGCGTCTCCGCCAGATGGTGGCCGACGAATCGCGTCCCGCCGATCAACAGGATGTCCATGCGCGAAGGGTAGGTCGTGAATGGCAGGCTCGCCAGCGGCGTCCTAACGTACGAAACGACCGCAACCAGGAGGTTTCCTTCATGCGCGCCATCGGATGGTTCGCCGTCTTCTTGTCGTTGCTATCGGTCCCGCTCGCGGCGCAAGATACCGCCTCGCCTCCGCCCGAACGGGCCATGGCGCCGCTCGAGGTCGTCACGAGCCCGGGCTTCCACCAGGCCATAGAAAGGGGGACGCGGACGCGTAGCGGCGTTCCGGGTCCGAGGTACTGGCAGCAGCGCGTCGATTATCGCATCGACGCCACGATCGAGCCGTCGCAGCGGCTGCTGGCGGGCGACGGGACGGTCGTGTATCACAACAACTCACCCGACTCGCTGTCCGTCGTCGTGTTCCACCTGTACCAGAACCTGTTCGCCGAGGGCGCCCTGCGAACGCGACCGGTCCCGATCACGGGCGGCGTGACGCTGACCTCGCTCGAGGCGGACGGCCAGCGTCTCGAAGTCGACCCGGCTGACAACCACCAGACCATTCAGCGGGGCACGATCATGATCGTCCGGTTGCCGGAACCGCTTCTCCCGGGTGGCGAGATCACGTTCCGGATCGGCTGGCATTTCACCGTTCCGGCCGGCGAGGGCGTCCCGCGGATGGGGATGGTCGATTCGACCACCGGCCAGATCGCGCAGTGGTATCCACAGATCGCCACCTATGACGATATCGACGGCTGGGACACGCACCCCTATCTGTCGAACGCCGAGTTCTACCTCGAGTACGGCACGTTCGACGTGAGCGTCACGGCCCCGGCAGGGACGGTCGTGCGCGCGACGGGGGTCCTGCAGAACCCCGCGGACGTGCTGCCCCGGACGGTGCGCGACCGGCTCGATCGCGCGCGGCGGGGCGACGAGGTGGTGCACGTCGTGACGGCCGATGACTTCGGCCCCGGGAAGGCAACGCTGGGGAAGCCCGGCGACTCGCTGACCTGGCGCTTTCACGCCGACGACGTTCGCGACTTCGCCTTCGCCTTTGGCGACCACTACCTGTGGGATGCCACGCGAGCCACCATCGACGAGCGGGCCGGCGCACGGACGTTCGTCGAAACGCTGTATCGTCCGAGCGCGGCTACCTGGACGGCGTCGGCCCGCATGGCCAAGGACGCCATCGAAACGTTCAGTCGCAACGTCTACCCGTACCAGTATCCCCACATCGTGGCCACCGAAGGCCTGGTCGGTGGGATGGAGTACCCGATGATCGTGTTCGTGCGGGACTTCGACGACGAGTCGACGACGGACCGTGTCATCGCCCACGAGCTCGGTCACATGTGGTTTCCGATGATGGTCGGCTCGAACGAGACACGCTACGCCTGGATGGACGAGGGGATCAACACGTTCGACACGATCTTCGCCGCCGAGCACTACGACCCGAGCAGTCCCGAGCGCTCGGAGGTGCGCAAGGCCTACGAGGGATACACGGCCCACAACGACATTCAGGGGCTGAGCGTGATGTCACCGCCCGACGCCATCGCGGCTGGGGATGCCAGCGTGGGGATCCTAGGCTACCGTCATCCGGCCTCGGCCCTGCTCGCGCTGCGCGAGACCCTGGGGGCGGAGACGTTCGACAAGGCGCTCCACGAGTACGCCGCACGCTGGCTCTACAAGCACCCCGCGCCGTGGGACTTCTTCGACACGTTCGAAGACGTCGCCGGGCAGGACCTGGACTGGTTCTGGGTGCCGTGGTTCTACGGCCCCGGAGTCAGCGATCTGGCGATCTCGGACGTCGACGCGCACGCCATGGGCGGCGAGAATCACGTCGTCGTCACGGTACGCAACGACGGCACGACGCTGAACCCCATCGTGGCCCGGATCACGACGGTCGACGGCCACACGGCTCTCGCCCGCCGGCCGGCTTCGGTCTGGTTCGGGGGAAAGAAGGAGGTGACCGTCGAGGCCACCGTCGAGGGGGACGTGCAGAAGGTCGAGCTGGACCCGGAGGACCTCTACGCCGACGTGGACTCGTCGGACGATGTCTGGAGCCCGTAGCGGCGCCTGACGAGGTCGGGGTCGGCGCTCGTCGACCCCGACCCGCCGCGCCGCGAAAGGCGAACGCTCAGTGTCTCAACCCGACCAGCCGGTAGCTTCGGGCCGCCGGGTCCCATTCCAGCCACATCGTCACCGGCCGCGGGGCCCAGCCGTCCCCCTGGGGGGCGCTGCGCCAGACCTCGAGGCGCGCGTAGCGGTCCTCGGGCTTCTTCGCCTCGGCCACGGCACCCGCTGGTAGTGGCAACTCGACCCGCGGCGCGTCGACGACGCCGTCCGCCTCGAGGTCCGGATCCGGGGCGCGCCAGCGGAGGCGCCAGCGATACTGGGCCGCGCCGCCGCCGAAGACCTTCGTCCAGTAGTCCTCGAACGACACGGTCGCGTTCTCGACGCGCGCGTTCTCCAGCGGCGAGACCTCGGCGAACCAGTAGCGCCCGGTCGCGTCGCGGCGCTCCTTCAGTCCTTTGAGGATGTAGGCCCGCACGGCGGGGCTCGACCACTGCGAGATGTCGATCGCCCGCGCGAGCTGTGCATCGCTGAAGGCCATCACGATCTTGGCACCCCAGTAGCCGTCGGCCGGGGTCGCGCTGTCGAACGTCTTGTTCGGCATGTTGGGGCGCCAATCGCCGGGCTCGAACCCCTCGATGCCGTACCAGCCGATGTTCTCGGGCGACTGGTCGTCGACGTCCTGCCAGGGCCGCTCGTAGATGCCGAACGACAGGAACCGGTGGCCAATGGCGCTCAGGTCGAAGTCGTTCTCCGAGCCCTGCCGCGGATGGTGCGGGTGGACGCCTCCCGAGCCGAGCGAGGCGCCATTGTCCAGCATGTAGTGGACCAGGTGGCCGTAGCGCTGCGCGCTCTCGTCGGTCGGGCTCCGCGGGTCGAGCTCGAACATGTCGAGCGTGTTCCCCTGCTTGGCGTCGACCGAGTTGAGCCACGCCGCGATCACGTAGAACGCCCGCAGCTCGCGCCGGTCCTCGTGCGGGATGACGTCGTTCGGGTCGTCCGGCCGGACGCCGGTCCAAGAGAACGGCCCCTTGGGGATGCCAGGCAGGAACTTGCTGGCCACCGCCCGAATCCTGCCGTCAGGTCCGGGCGTGTAGTGGGCCAGCTGCGAACGCTGGAACACGTCCGTGGTCAGAGGTCGCTCGCCCGGTCCCGGCTTTCCGGCGTACGTCACCGTCTCGCCGTCCTCGTCGACCACGATCTTCAGGTCGTCGCTGAAGGTCAGCTTGTTCGGATCGAGGAAGAAGACGTAGTTCTCCGGCGTGTTGTAGCCGGACGACCAGACAAGGTTCGTCGCCAGGACGTCGGCGCCGCTTGCCATCTCCGGGTACTCCGGCGGATCCAGCTTGACCAAGTAGCGCTGGCCCGTAGCGTCCTTGGCAAAGAAGCCGACGTTGATCCCCTCGCTCTTCATCGACGAGACCTTGAGCGGCCCCGCGGTCTGGTCTGGTCCGGTGCCCTTGTGCGCGCCGTTCATGACGGCGTCTGGCGCGAGCGGGCTGTCGATCGAGTTGCGACGCGTGAACCACATCGAGTTGGCCACGTCGTCGGAATCGGTCACGTTCCACGCGTCGCCAGGGGCGCCGAACGAGAACGCGCTCCCGATCGGGTAGAAGATGTCGTTGTGGATCGCGTCGTAGGCCAGCGGCACGTCGCGCTCGGCCGGCTCCAGGATGGCCAGCGTGTCGGCCATCGGTCGCGCCTCGTACTCCCACGGTCGAACAGGGTTCGAGGCGCAGCCCACACACGCGACGGCCGCGGCGGTCAGTCCGATGCGCCGGATCTTCATTTCTCCCCCCAGTATCCGCTGAACTTCAAATTGATGCGCAGCCCTTCGCGACTGTCGGCCAGCCCGATTCGCATGACGGGCTTGTTCCTGAGGAACATGCGGACCTCCATGCCGTAGGACTGCTTGTCGAACAGGTCGACGGAGTCGAAGTCGGGTCCCGCGTCGCCCACGTCCACGAACAGGGCGGTCTCGATCGCACCGGCCGTGGCCGGGGTTTCGGACGGCTCCTCCCAGATGCGATAGCGGTATTCGAGAGTGCCGTACATAACGGCGTCGTCGACGAAGCGCCACGTGGGATAGCCACGCAAGCGCTCGCCGCCGCCGAGGGACGGCAGATAGGCGAACGGAACCTCGCTGTCCCCATCACGCTCGACCCTCTCGAGGCCGTATCGCGCCGACAGGATGTGCCCCTTGCCACCGAGGGGCAGATGGGCGTCGACCTGGCCGCCGTAGTCGTCCCAGTCGAACGCCAGGTCGTTCTGCGAGCGCCACCGGCTGCCCCAGCCGGTGACGCGGATGCCGCTCGTCGGATGACCCGCGGAGTTGGTGAGCTCGAGGTT
>CAZCZH010000083.1:0-10431 GCA_964502985.1 uncultured Gemmatimonadales bacterium | reverse complement strand
AATCCGATTGGTGCCGCAAGACGTCTGTCGGAACCGTCCCGACGGCGCCCTTGTAGACCAGCGTGTGGCCCTCGAATTGCGCCACGTGCAGGGCGCCGAAGCCCGTCCGCGCGCCGCCAGGATCGGTGAACCCGACGACGACGAACTCGTCCGTCCGGACGGCACGCACCTTGACCCACTCCTTCGAGCGCCGGCCGCGGTACGGCGAGTCGGCCTTCTTGGCCACGACGCCCTCGAGCTCCATCTCGACGGCGTGCTCGTAGACCGCCTTCCCGTGCTCGGGGACGTGCTCGGAGAAGCGGATCGGCCCCATCGAGGGGAGCGCCTCCCGCAGGAGCCGCTTGCGCTCGAGGAGCGGCAGCCCGCGCGCGTCACGCCCCTCGCACGCCAGGAGATCGAACGCGTAGTACGTCGCCGGCAGCTCGATCGCCGCCCGCCGAACGTCGGCCGGGCGCGTCAGGCGCCCGCGCCGCTGGAGCAGGTCGAATGACGGCAGGCCCCGCGCGTCGTGGACGACGACCTCGCCGTCCAGGACGAGCCCCTCGTACGGCAGGTGACCGACGGCCAGCGCGATCTCGGGGAACGTCGCCGTCAGCTCGTTGGAGTTTCGCGACCACAGGGACGTCCCGGCGGGGTCGCGCGCGGCGAGGGCCCGGTAGCCGTCCAGCTTCAGCTCGAACACCCACGCCGGATCGTCGAACGGCTCGTCGCGCGAGACGGCAAGCATGACGCTGCTCGTCGCCGGGTCGACGGCGCGCCGCCGCGCCCCGGCCTCGTCGAGAAGGACGGCCAGCGCCTCGCGCCGCCTGGTCGGGTCGCGGCGCTCCTCGACGGTCAGGCCGGACCAGATCGAGTCGTCGGGATAGGCGTCGGAGCCGCGCTCGTCGACCAGCCCGTCGCGTTCCTTGATCAACAGCCACGAGTTCTCGGCCTGCCTCGTCTTCACCAGCGTCCACCGCCCGCGCAGCTTGTAGCCCGCCAGGTCGAACAGGAGCTTGCCCCGCTCGAGGCCGGCCTCGGGATCCTCGACGGGCGTCCAGCGCCCGCGATCCCACAGGATGACCGGCCCGGCGCCGTACTCGCCCTCGGGGATGACGCCTTCGAAGTCGGCGTACTCCAGCGGGTGGTCCTCGACCTTCATCGCCAGCCGCTTGTCGGCGGGGTTCGGCGAGGGGCCCTTGGGGACGGCCCACGACACGAGCGCGCCGCCCAGCGCCAGGCGGAAGTCCCAGTGCAACGCGCGCGCCGCGTGCTGCTGGACGACGAACAGCCCGGCGTCCCCGTCCCCGGCGCCGCCGAAAGGCTCCGGAGTGCGTTCGGCGCGCCGCTTGGCGCGGTACTTGCTTAGACGGTCGGGGGACGGCCCCATTGCGGTTTTCTCGACCCTTTCGCTAGGTTCAGAGCCCTATGGCAGCGCGCGCGATCGCCTCGACGACGGTCTCCTTCGGTCTCGTGACCGTGCCCGTCAAGCTGTACTCCGCCGGCAACTCGTCGGCCCGGGTGTCGTTCAACATGATCCACGAGACGTGCGGCTCGCGGATCAGGCAGCAGTACTGGTGCCCGCAGTGCGAGGAGGTCGTCGAGAGGGAGGATATCGTCAAGGGCTACGAGTTCGCCAAGGGGCAGTACGTGCTGTTCTCCGAGGAGGAGCTCGAGGCGATCGAGACGCCGACCACCGAGGGGATCGAGATCACCGAGTTCGTCCCCGCGGCCCAGATCGATCCGGTGTACTACGACCGGCCCTACTACCTGGGTCCCGACAAGGGTGGGGCCCGGGCGTACCGCCTGTTGTCCGAGGCGCTGGCCGAGACCGGGCGCGTGGCCGTCGGGCAGTACGCCGCGCGCGGCAAGGCGTACCTGGTCATGCTGCGGCCGGTGGACGACGGACTGGTCATGGAGCAGCTCAAGTACGCCGACGAGGTGCGCGCGTTCTCCGAGGTGCCCCACGAGGACGTCGAGGTCAAGAAGGAGGAGCTCAAGCTCGCCACGCAGCTCGTCGACCAGGCGTCGTCGGAGGAGTTCGACCCGGAGAAGTACACCGACGTCGTCCGCGAGCAGATGGTCGCCATGATCGAGAGGAAGGTCGCCGGCGAGGAGATCTCCGTGGCGCCGGCCGCGGCGACGTCCGAGCCGCAGATCATCGACCTGATGTCGGCGCTCAAGGCGAGCCTCGGGGAGACCAAGGGCGAGCGCAAGCCGGCGGCCCGGGCCGGCAAGAAGAAGACCGCGGAGAAGAAGACACGCAAGAAGAAGAAGTCCGCGTCCCGCTGAGGGCGCGATGACGGGCTACACGACGCGCGAGGTGGCGGAGGTCGTCGGGATCCCGCCCGCCAGCGTCCGCCGCTGGGCCCGCTCCGGCGTCCTCGCTCCGACCCGCGGCTCGCGCCGCGAATACCGCTTTTCGTTCCGCGACATCGTGCTGTTGAGGGTCGTCCGCGACCTGGTCGAGGCCGACGTGGCGCCGCGCAAGGTGCGTCGCTCGCTGGAGCGCCTGCGGGAGCGCCTGCCGGCCGGGCGACCGCTGTCGTCGGTGCGCATCTCGACCGACGGGGGACGGGTCCTGGTCGCCGAGGGCGGAAGCCTGTGGGACGCCGACTCGGGACAGCTCCAGATCGGCTTCGCCGTGGCCGACCTGGCGGCGCGGGCGGCCCCGTTCGCGCGCCGCGCGGCCGCCGTCGACCCGGACGGGCTCGAGGATCGCTCCGCCGACGACTGGTACGACCTGGCGCACGATCTGGAGGCGGTGGCGCCCGGCGAGGCGCGCAAGGCATACCGGCGCGCGCTGGCGCTCCAGCCGGATCACCCCGAGGCGCACCTGAACCTGGGCCGCCTGCTGCACGAGGCGGGGCGGCTGGAGGAGGCCGGCGCGCATTACCGGAAGGCGCTCGAGGCCGACCCGCACAACGCCATCGCGGCCTACAACCTGGCCGTCTCGCTCGACGACCGGAACGAGCTCGACGACGCGATCGGCATGTACCGGATGGCCCTGCGCCTCGATCCCCGATATCCCGAGGCGCACTTCAACCTGGGGCGGCTGTACGAGCGTGTGGGACGGCCCGCCGAAGCCCTGCGCCACATGTCGCGCTACCGGACGCTGGCGGCCGGCGACGGCTGAGGGGCGGACCCTCGGCGAGCGTCTCGCCGCGGCCCGCGGGGATCCCGCGCGGGCCGTCCTGGAGGGGTTCCACCCGCTGAAGCACGCCCTGCGCTTCGGGGCCCGGATCGAGACCCTCTACGTCGCGGACCGCGCGGCGGTCGAGCGCCTGGCGGTCGAGTTGGCCCCCGACATCGCCGAGCGCCTGGTCGGAGCGGCGGCGGAGATCGACGCCGACGAGCTGGCGCGGCTCGCACCGGCCGCCGCCCGGACGGGAGTCCTGGCCGTCGCCCGCCGCCCGGTCGTGGACGTCGCCGGGCTCGTGGCGGACCCGGGACCGGCCCCGGTCGTGCTGCTGGCCGAGCCGGCCCGGCTGGGGAACGTCGGCGCGGCGGTGCGGGTCGCGGCGGCGGCCGGGGCGGCGGGGGTCCTCACGACGGGGCGCCACGACCCGTGGCACGCGGCCGCCCTGCGCGGCTCGGCCGGCCTCCACTTCGCCCTCCCCGTGGCGCGCGTGGAGGAGCGCTTCCCGGTCGGCGGCCGGCCGCTCGTGGCTCTCGACCCGGACGGGGAGCCGCTCGGACCGGGCGCGATCCCGGCACGGGCGATCCTGGCGTTCGGCTCCGAGCGGGCCGGTCTCGGGCCCGATCTCCGGGCCCGCGCCGAGCGTCGGCTGGCGATCCCCATGCGAACCGACGTGTCGAGTCTCAATCTGGCGACGGCCGTCGCCGTGGCGCTGTACGTCGGCCGGACGTGGTAGCGATTCCAACCTCGGACACGCGCGGGCCGGAATCTCAGGGCGCTGCCCACGGGCAGGCGGCGAGCGCGGCGCGGAGCTCCGCGCCGCGGGAGCTCACGAGCCGCCGGGCGCGGCTTCGGGCCGCGTTCCACGTTCGCCAGTCCGCCTCCCCGTCCTGCCAGCGCGCGAGGAGGCTCCGCGCGACCAGGCAGCGCTGGTCCCGATCCAGCCGCGGCCACGCCGCGAGCAGCGGCGGCACGGCGTCGGCGCCCAGCGAGGCGACGTAGGACGCGTCCATACCGACGGCCGGCGGCCGCGCCCCGGCACGCTCGGCCGCGACCCGGGCGATCGTCGCGTCTGGATTCAGCCCGGCCAGCGCCCAGCCGACGGCGAGCGCGGCCAGGACGGCTCCCGGGACGAACCGCTCGCGTCGCCCGCGCAGGATCGTCGCGGCGAGCCACGCCCAGACGCCCCCCAGCCAGGCCAGGAACGCGGAGGTGAAGAGCCGCGCCTCGGTCCAGCCGTAGGCCGTCTGGTAGAGCCGCATGCGGCCCGCCGCCGAGACGAGGACGGCGCCGACGGCGACGACCAGGAACAGGGCCAGGCCGACGAACCGCCCTCGCACGACCGCGCCCGGCGGCACGAGCCAGTCGACGGCCAGCAGCGCGGGCAGGGCGACGGCGCACGCCGCGACGAGCTGGAAGAATCCCTGGCGGGCGTATTCGGCGTAGCTCAGGCCGGCCGTCGCCTCGACGAACGTCCGCCCGCCGAACAAGGCCCCCGCCTGGACGGCGAGGAACGCCAGGAACAGCAGGTCGACGAGCAACAGCGCCACGAGCGCCTCGCCCGCCCCGCGGCGAGGGAAGGGGCTCCCGGCGCGGGCCGACCACAGGTCCAGCCATCCCAGCCCGTACAGGACGCCACCCGCGACCCACGCCGCGCCGAGCGCCACCCCGGCGTGCACGGGGAGCCGGCGCACGGAGTCCAGAGCGTCGCTCAGGTAGCGGGCGAAGATCGCGTCGCCGCTGGCGAACAGGGCTCCCAGGACGAGGAGCAGGGGGAGGGCGAAGAGAAGTCCGCGCAGGACCACCAGGGCCTGGCCGCGGCGTCCGCCGACGGGCGGGGCGTCGCGCCGCGAGACGACGAGCCCCGCGATCGGCAGGAGCACCGCGTTGACGCCCGTGGCCACCCCGGCCACGGCCCAGCGCACGACCCCCGCCCGCAGCGGATCGGCGAGGAGGGTCGCCGCGAGGCACGTCAGGCCGAGTGCCACGAATCCGCCCAGGAGCGGCGTCGAGTCGCGCCAGGCGAAGACGATCGAGCACGAGGCGGCGAGCGCCAGGGCCACGAGGCGCCGGGAGCAGCCCGCGTCACGCGGCAACAGCGCCCAGCCGGCGGCCAGGAACGCCGCGCTCCAGGCGACTGCGTTCACGCCCCACGGCATGGAGCGCAGCAGGACGTCGGCGAGGATCCCGAGGCCCGCCGCCCAGGCGAGCGTCCGCCGGGCCCGGTCCGAACCGGGCGCCGCGCTCGCGGCGTCTTCGCGCTCCGCGCCGTGCGGATCATTGCGCTCTGCGTCGCAAAGTAAACAGGCCGAAAAAAGGGCCCCCGATCCTCCGGTCATCGTTCCTCCCTGGTCGCCCGGATCAGCGACTCCATGTGGTCGAGGTAACGCTCGAGCGCCCGCCGGCCGGCGGGCGTCAGGCGGTATTCGGTGTGCGGCACCCTGTCGCGGAACGACTTGTGGCACGAGATGTAGCCCGCCTCCTCGAGCTTTCGCGCGTGGGCGCTCAGGTTGCCGTCGGTAGCGTGGAGCAGCTCCTTGAGCTCGTTGAATCCGAGACGCTCGGCGATGGCCAGCGCGCTCACGATCCCCAGCCGCATGCGGCCGTGGATCAGACGGTCGAGTCCGCCCGGCCCCTCGCCCCCGGCCAGGCCGCCGATGCTGCGCAGGCCCCTCCGATCCGGGCCCGGGCGCGCGTCCGCGGTGTCGGACCGCGGGCGGGCGGCGCGTTCAGCCACCGTGCCGCCGGGCGACGAAGACTCCGAACACGACGTGGGCCAGGCCGAAGCCGAGGGCCAGCGACAGATCGCCCGCGGCGGGGACGAACAGAGCCCCCGCGCCGAGCGCCAGGAAGACGATCCCCAGCAGCGGTACGGCGGTCACCGAGAACGCGCCGCCAGCCACGACTCCCGCTCCGTACATCAGGAGCCAGGTGCCGGGGAGGAGGGCCGGGTCACCGGTCCGCAGCAGGGCGACCGTCAACAGGACCCCGGCGAATGCCGGCGGGCAGAAGGCGAGCAGGAACTTGCGCCCCGGAGCGCTCGTCAGGGACGTCCCCGAGCGACGCGACTTGCGCGCCATTCCCAGCCCCCCGATCGCCGCCGCCAGGAGCGCCTCGCCGGCCCATACGGCGAGCCACAGGGTCCGCGTCGGCTGATGTGCGGCCAGGCCGGTAGCGGCCAGGGCGGTGAGCCCGACCAGGACCGTCTCCCAGCCCGGGACCGCGGTGAACGCTCCGGCCCGCTCCATCGCCGAACGGATGTAGCGCAGGTCGTCCATGGCGTGGACGTGGAGCTCGACCGGACGCGGCTCCGGTGTGGGATCGACGGAAGTCATGCGGCGATTCTAGCGCACCGCAGGATCACATGTCAAGTACTTTGCAATGCAGAGGAAGACGCGCCGCTAGCTGGAGCGCTGCAGCAGGGTCTCGATCTTGCCTACCAGCCGGTCGAACTCGATCGGCTTGGTGTCGTAGTCGTCGCACCCCGCCTGGAGGGCCTTCTCACGGTCGCCGGACATGGCGTGCGCGGTGAGCGCGATGATCGGGAGGTTTCTCGTCGAATCCTGGTCGCGCAGCTCGCGCGTCGCCTCCCAGCCGTCGATCTCGGGCAGGCTCATGTCCATCAGAACAAGGTCGTACTCCAGCGTGCTGGCCATGTCCACTCCCTGCCGCCCATCGACCGCCAGCGCGACCTCGTATCCCTTTCGCTGCAGGCGGCGGGAGAGCATGTCGCGGTTCATCTCGTTGTCCTCGACGAGCAGGATCTTCGCCATGCCGGCTCTCCTCCGGTGTCAGGTGCTCGACTCCGCCACCGCCACGGCGGTGGCCGGGAGCCGGATCGTGAACGTGGAGCCCGCTCCGGGCTCGCTCTCGAGCGCGATTCCGCCGCCCATCATCTCGCAGAAGCGCTTGCTGATCGCCAGCCCCAGGCCCGTCCCGCCGAAGCGCCGCGCCGTCGAGGCTTCCGCCTGGGAGAACGCCTCGAACACCCTCTGCTGCTGCTCGGGCGTCATACCGATCCCCGTATCGCGCACGCGGAACACGAGCGCCTGGCCGTCGTCAGGCGGACGCTCCACCTCGAGGTCGATGCGGCCGTTCGAGGTGAACTTGCTGGCGTTGGACAGGAGGTTCAACAGCATCTGGCGGACCTTGGTCAGGTCGCCGCGCATGACGCCCGCGTCGTCGGGGCAGCGCACGACGAGCCGGTTCGCGTTCTTGTCGATGAGCGGCTTCGCCGTCGTCGCCACGTCGTCGACCATCGCGCGCACGTCGAAGTCCTCCAGATACAGCTCCATCCGACCGGCCTCGATCTTGGACAGGTCGAGCACGTCGTTGATCAGGGCCAGCAGGTGGCGTCCCGCGGTGTGGATCCTGGACAGATCGTCGCCCAGCGTCTCGTGGCCCAGGTCCTCGACCTCGTCCTGGAGCATCTCGCTGTAACCGATGATGGCGTTGAGCGGCGTCCGCAGCTCGTGGCTCATGTTGGCCAGGAACTGGCTCTTGGCGCTGTTCGCCGCCTCCGCCTCGCGGCGCGCCTGAAGGAGTTCGGTGATGTCGTGGTACAGCCCCATCAGTCCCAGTCGCTCGCCGTCGACGACGACGGGAACGCCGAGGATCTCGACGTCGACCGTGTGGCCGTCACGGTGGCGCCGCTGCCCGATGCCATGGACCGCGTGGTCCAACGCCTCGCGGGTGTACGCCTCGGCCTCGGTGCGCGACTCGTCGCTGGCGATGAGCTCGTCGAGCGGCCGTCCCACCGCGTCCTCGGACGGATAGCCGAACAGCCGCTCGAAGGTCGGGTTGCACGACACGATGCGGTGCTCCAGATCGAGCGATACGATGGCCACCGGGCTGTTCTGCACCAACGACTCGAAGTACTGGCGCTGGCGCTGGGCTTCGGTGTACAGCCGCGCGTTCTCGATGGCGATCGCGGCTTGGGGGGCGAACATGTTGAGCAGCCGCAGGTCCTCCTCGCCGAAGATCCGCTCGGGATCCGAGTGGACGGTCGCGATGGCGCCCACCAGCCGGCGCCCGATCAACAGAGGTGCGGCCATCACCGAGTGGACGGTGATGTCGGCGTACTTCTCGCTCCGGCCGAGCCACTCGTGGTAGGACGGGATGATGAGCGGCTCGAGCGTCCGCGCCACGGCGCCCATCGCCCCCTCGTCCAGCTTGAGCCGCGTGCCGGTCGAGTCCTTCCCGACGCTGCGGCTGGCCACGACGACCAGCTCCTCGCGCTCGGCGTCGAAGATCGCGACCTCGCCGCCCGACACGCCGAGCTGGGTCACGGCCCGGTCGATGACGGCCTGCAGGACGCGCGACAGCTCGAGCTCGGACGACAGGTCGGCCAGCGTGTCGAGGAGCGCCTTGTGCTCGTCGGCCCGGCGCCGCTCGGCGTCCAGCAGCTGGGCCCGCGCGATGGCGATCGCCGCCTGGTCCGCCGCCGCGCCGAGAATCTCGAAGTCGTCCTCGTCGAACGCGTCGCGCGTGTCGCTCTCGACCACCAGAACGCCGATCGTATCGCCGTCGATGCGCAACGGGATGTCGACCTCCGAGCCGCGCACCCGGCTCGGCAGATAGCGCGAGTCCCGCGTCACGTCGGGCGTGTAATGGAGCTGGCCGTCCTCGACCGCGCGTTCGCTCACGCCCTCCCCGCGATGCACGCGCCAGTGCTCTGGCGCGTCCGGCCATCCCGCGCTGGCCCGCAGCACGCGGTCACCGGTCTCCGGATCGACGATGAACACGCCGAGGAAGCTGTAGCCCAGCGCCTCGTCGTGGAGCCCCTCGACCATCGAGCGATAGATCTCGTCCTCGGTGTGCGCCGAGACGATGCCCGTCGTCAGGCGGAGGAGCGCCGCCTGGCGCCGGGCCTGGGCCGAGCGCCGGGTCACGCGACGGGGCTCCCGGGTGCGGGCCGGGCGTGGAGCGCGACCAGGTCGCGGACCTCGCGCAGGAACTCGTTCCGCGAGCCCTTCTGCACGATCCGCGCGACACCCCCGTTCAGGCGCATGTGGTCCTCCTCGGTCAGTTCCTTGGCGGTGATCACGACGACCGGCACGTGGGTTCCCGGCGCGCTCTCACGCAGCGTCTCCAGGAACTCGAAGCCATCCATCTCGGGCATCATCAGGTCGAGGAGCACGAGCGCCGGCGGGTGATCGGCCAACCGCTCCAGGGCCACGCGGCCGTTCTCGGCCTCGTCGACCTCCCAGCCCTCTTCCCGCAGCGCCCGCCGGAGGAGGTCTCGCGCCGCGGCGTCGTCCTCGACGACCAGCACGCGGTGCGGCAGGTCGGCGCGGGTGTAGCGCGCCAGGATCGCCGCCAGCCGCTCGCGGTCGATCGGCTTGACCATGTACTCGGAGGCGCCGAGCGCGATGCCTAGATTCCGCTCGTCGGTGATCGTCGCCATGATGACCGGGATGTCGGCCAGCCCGACGTCGCTCTTCAACTCCTTGAGCACGGCCCAGCCGTCCATCTCGGGCATCAGGACGTCGAGCGTGATGACGTCGGGCGAGGACTCGCGCGCCATGGCGAGGCCGGCGCGACCGTTCGGCGCTTCGACCACGTGGAACCCGGCTCGCCGGAGATGCCGTGCCATCAGGTCGCGGGCGGTCGGCTCGTCGTCGATCACGAGCACGGTGCCGGCGCCGGACTCCGCCTCGCCGGCCGGCTCCTCTTCGGCGCTCGCCGCCGCCATCGCCGCGCCCTCCCGCACCGCCGGAGCCACTCGGGGAAGCCGGGCGGTGAACGTCGAGCCCGCCCCTTCCTCGCTCTCGACGTCGATGTCCCCCCCCATCATGCCGCAGAACTTCTTGCTGATCGCCAGGCCGAGGCCGGTTCCACCGTAGCGCGCCGCGGTCGAGGCCGTGGCCTGTGTGAAGGCCTGGAACAGCCTGCCCAGCTGATCCGGCGACATGCCGATTCCGTCGTCACTGACGACGAATCGCAGCCATTCTTCGCCGTCTCCGTCCGCGGACTCGGCGGCGACCGTCAGGCGGACGGTGCCGCCACGCGTGAACTTGCAGGCGTTGGACAGGAGGTTGAGGAGGACCTGTCGGATGCGCGTAACGTCCGAATGCATCGTGCCCAGCGCCCCCAGGCCCTCGACCTCGAGGCGCACCTCGTTCGCCTCGGCCAATGGCCGGGCCGTCGAGACGACGTCGTCGATCACCCGGTCCAGCTCGAACTCCTCGAGGTACAGATCCATCTTGCCTGCCTCGATCTTGGACAGGTCGAGGATGTCGTTGATCAGCGACAGCAGGTGCCGGCCGGCCGAGTGGATCTTGCCGAGATCCGAGAGCAGCCCGTCGTCGGCC
>CAZCZH010000082.1:0-10564 GCA_964502985.1 uncultured Gemmatimonadales bacterium | reverse complement strand
TCCACCGTCTCCACCTAGAGTCGAGCGACGAGGCGACGGAGGGCGGCGAATCTCGCTGACCGGGCGGCGCTCCTTCAAAGCTCCGGCGTCGATTTCCACGGGACTCGTCCTTCCGTTCGGGGTTCGACCCTTCCGGGCTCGGTCATCGTCGTACTCGCACGCCGGGAAGCTCGAGGTCCCTTGACACCCGCGACCGCGTTTCCTAGAATCGCCTTCCTATGAGCAAGCGCACTCCCGTCCAGCGGAACCGGGTCTCGACCCGGACGACCGTCGCCTGGTGGTGGCCGGGGACGGGGGAGTGCGCGAGCGCCGGGCCGATGTAACCGAGCCTCGATTCCGGCGTAGTCCACGGCGGGCGCGCTCCTCTTCGACCGAGAGGGGCGCGCTCGTTTTTTTTGCCCCGCTCGCGCCCAGATCCGCGATGAACCCTTTCTTCACTCGCCCCCGAGGCGGCGGCTGGAGGCTCGAAGATGCAGACAGCTCCACGCTCGCACGATTTCGCGCTCGACGCCCCGCTCGACGCGATCGTCCCGATATGGCGCGTGCTCGCATCGGACACCGAGACACCGGTCTCGGCATTCCTCAAGTTGCGTCGCGGAGGGACCGCGTTCCTGCTGGAGAGCGGGGACCAGGACGGGCGGCTCGGGCGGTACTCGTTCATCGGCGCCCGGCCGGACGCCGTGCTCCGCGCCGACCTCGACCGCGGCACGGTGACGGAGGAAGCGGGCGTCATCGCCTATCGCGGCTCACCTCTCGTGGGGGTGAGGCGGCTGACCGGACTCGCCCCCCTGCTGCGGCCGCCCGAATCGGCCACCACCGCCCTGCCACGATTCGTCGGCGGATTGGTCGGCGCCTTCGGCTACGACCTCGCGCGGACGCTGGAGCATCTGTCGGCACGGCTCCCCGACGACACGCGCTTTCCCGCCGCCCTCTTCGGTCGCTTCCACACGGTGCTGGCGTTCGACCATCTCCGCCAGCAGATGATCGTCGTCTCCCTGGTTCCGAGCGCGGCCGATCGCTCCGCGCGGCGCGAGGACGTCGCCCGTGCCGAAGCTCGGATCGAATCGGTGCTGGACGCCCTGCGGCGCGGGGCGGCGCCGTCCGCGACCCCGGCGGTCGAGCTCGACGCGGCCGCCGCCGACGCCCTGCTCGAGAGCGCCAAACGCTCGCCCGACGATGCCACGTTCCTGCGATCCGTCGAACGAGTCGTCGAGATGATCCACGCCGGCGAGGCGATCCAGGTCGTGTTGTCCCGACGCCTCGAGCTTCCCTACGACGGCGATCCTTTCGATCTCTATCGGTCCGTGCGCAGGGTAACCCCCTCTCCCTACATGTTCTTTCTCGAATTCCCGGAGGTCGCCCTCGTCGGCTCGTCTCCCGAGATGCTCCTGCGCGTGCAGGGTGATTCCGCCCAAGTGTGCCCCATCGCCGGAACGCGGCGGCGCGGCGCTGACGAGAGCGAGGACGCGGCGCTCGAGTCGGCGTTGATCGCCGACGCCAAGGAGCGAGCCGAGCACATGATGCTGGTCGACCTAGGACGCAACGACCTGGGCCGCGTCTGCCGGGCGGGTTCGGTGCACGTGCAACGACGAATGCAGATCGAGCGATTCAGCCACGTCATGCACCTCGTGTCGGTCGTGACCGGACGGTTGCGTTTCGACGTCGATGCTCTCGATGCCCTGGCCGCCTGCTTCCCGGCCGGCACCGTGACAGGCGCTCCCAAGGTGCGGGCGATGATGCTGATCGAGGAGCTGGAGGCGGTGCGCCGCGGCGCTTATGCGGGCGGCGTCGCCCACATCGCGCCTGGCGCGCGCGAACTCGACGCCTGCATCACGATCCGGACGATGGACGTGCGTCGTGACCGGGTCCATATCCAGGCCGGCGCGGGAATCGTCGCCGATTCGATCCCCGAGCGCGAGCTCGCGGAGACGGAGGAGAAGGCGCGCGCGATGATCTACGCCCTCGCTCTCACCCGAGACGGGGCGCGGATCGAGGTGGACGCATGATCCTGGTAATCGACAACTACGATTCCTTCACCTACAACCTGGTCCAGATGCTCGGCGAGTTGGGTGCCGAGGTCGACGTGCGGCGCAACGACGAAATCGACGCCGACGGCGCGGCCGCCATGAGGCCCGCGGGCGTCGTCGTATCCCCGGGACCTTCGCATCCCGACATCGCCGGCGAGGCGCCGGCGATCGTCCGGCGGATCCTCGGCCTCGACACGGGTCATCCGATCTGCCCGGTGCTCGGGGTGTGCCTCGGCCACCAGATTCTCGCTCGTGTCCTCGACGCCGAGATCTCTCGCGCTCCGGCGCCGGTGCACGGCAAGGCGGTGAGGATCGAGCACGACGGGCGGGGGATCTTCCGCGACGTCGTCAACCCCTTCGATGGAGCGCGCTACCATTCCCTGGCTGTCGACGCGTCGACGCTGCCGGCGGGGCTCGAGGTCTCAGCCCGAAGCTTCGACGGAGTCGTCATGGGCCTGCGCGCCACCGCGCTGCCGGCCGAGGGAGTCCAGTTCCATCCGGAGTCGATCCTGACGGACGAGGGCGCGAAGATCCTGGCGAATTTCCTGGCGCTCGTGGAGACGCGGCGGGTGGCTACACGATGAGCGGCGGGCAGCCTTACCGGGAGGTGCTCGACCGGCTCGCCGCCGGTGGGACTCTCGACGAGACACTGGCGACCGAGGCGATGAACCGGGTGATGGAAGGGAAGGCTTCGCCGACGTTCGTCGCGGCCTTCCTCATGGGTCTCCGCGTCAAGGGCGAGACGGTTGACGTGATCGTCGGTTGCGCCCGCGCGATCCGCGCGCGAGCCCTGCCTTTCGTCGGCTCACGGACGGACCTCGTCGACACCTGCGGCACGGGAGGCGACGGCGCCGGGACCTTCAACGTTTCGACCGCCGCGGCATTCGTGGCGGCGGGGGCCGGCGTCGCCGTGGCCAAGCACGGCAATCGCGCAGTGTCGAGCCGTACCGGATCGGCCGACGTCCTGGAAGCGCTCGGTGTCGAGATCGGCATGAACGGCGCCGACGCCGCGGCGGCGCTCGACGCTGCCGGCATTACCTTCCTGTTCGCGCCGACGTTCCACGCGGCGATGCGCCACGCCGCCCCGGTCCGGCGTGAGCTCGGCGTCCGGACCGTGCTCAATCTCCTCGGACCTCTCTGTAACCCCGCCGGCGCCACGGCGCAGGTGGTCGGCGTGTTCGACGGTGCCCTGGTACGGCCGCTCGCCGAGGCGCTCGCTCGGCTGGGGACGCGCCGCGCGATCGTCGTCCACGGCCTCGACGGGCTGGACGAACTGACCGTGACGGGACCCTCGCGCGTGGCGGAGTGGGACGGGGCGACCGTTCGCGAGTACACCGTCGACCCAGCCTCCCTCGGTCTCCCGACGCGACGCGCGGAAGAGCTGTGCGGCGGAGATCCGACCGTCAACGCGCGGATCCTCCGAGCGGTCCTGGACGGAGGCGCCACAGGCGCGGCTCGTGACATCGTGCTCCTCAATGCCGCCGCGACGCTGGTCGTCGCCGAGCGCGTGCCGGATCTTCGAGAAGGGCTCGATCGGGCGCGCGAGAGCGTCGACTCGGGCGCCGCTCGCCAACGGCTCGAGGCCCTCGTCGCCTTCTCCTCCCGGCTCCGGTCGAGACCCGGCAGGCGCGCGAGCGACTCCCCCGTACCCGAGACGGCGCCCGGGTGGGGCCGATGACGCCGGCCACTCGGCCGGGCGCCGGCTACCTGGCGGCCAAGGCGGCGGCAGTCCGTGCCGGGCGCGCGCGGGAAGCGCGCCCGGGCCCGGCGCTCGAGGCCTTGCGTCGCCGGGCCCGGGCGACGCCGTATCCCGCCTCGTTCCGCCGGGCCCTGACGCGAGGTCCCACGATCGGCCTCGTTGCCGAGTTCAAACGCCGGAGCCCGAGCGCGGGTCCGCTGGCCGCGGGGGAATCGCCCGCGGCGGTGACGGCCGGCTATCTGGCCGCTGGCGCGGCGGCGCTCTCGGTGCTCACCGACCGCGAGGACTTCGGCGGCTCGCTCGAGGATCTGGCGATCGTCGCGGCCGGCCCGGGCCGATCGGCCCCGGTCCTGCGCAAGGATTTTGTCGTTGACCCGGCGGCGATCTACGAGGCGCGTTCGGCGGGGGCGGCCGCCGCGCTCCTGATCGCCGGCATCCTCGACGACGCCGAGCTCGCGCTCCTCCTCGAGGCCGCCGCCGATGTCGGCCTCGAGGCGCTGGTCGAGGTCCACGAAGAGCGGGAGCTCGAGCGAGCGCTCGCGGCCGGCGCCGGGCTCCTCGGCCTGAATAACCGGGACCTCCAAGGTCTGGAGACCGACCTGTCGGTGACCGAGCGGCTCTCGCCGCGCGTCCCTCGAGGGACGGTGATCGTGGCCGAGAGCGGCGTCCGGAGCGCCGCTGACGTCGTGCGCCTGCGGGACGCCGGAGCCCACTCCGTGCTGGTCGGCGAGGCGCTGCTGCGCCTTCCACCGACCGAACGGCGCGCACTGGCCCGGGAGCTCGCGGAAGTACCTCGCTCGGAGCCGACTGATCTCCCGGTCAAGGTGTGCGGTCTCACGCGGACCGAGGACGCGGCGCTTGCCGCGCGTCTCGGCGCCGCGGCCCTCGGCGTCGTGCTGGCTCCCAGCCCCCGCAGAGTCGACCTCGATCGCGCGGTCGACGTTCTGGACGGCGTGCCGGAGGAGGTCGCGCGAGTCGGCGTTTTCGTCGATCCCGCCCCGGAAATGGTAGCCGAGGCGGTCCGGCGGTGTGGCCTCGACTGGGTCCAGCTCTCTGGGACCGAGCCCGCATCGCACGGGGCCGCGGTACGACGCGCGGCGCGGAGTGCGGCCGACGGCCGGCCGCTCCGCGTCCTCAAGGCGATCCACGTGCGGCGCGGCGAGGACCTGCGCGCGGCGGTCGACTATCCGGCCGACGCCTTCCTGCTCGACGCACCACCCCACGGCGGACGGATGGGCGGCACGGGACGGACGTTCGACTGGCGTGTGGCCGCCGACCCGTTCTGGCCGCGCTCGCGGGTCGTCCTCGGCGGTGGTCTGACGGCCGTCAACCTGGCGGACGCCGTGGCCACCGTACCGGCGGGCGCGGTCGACGTCTGCTCCGGCGTCGAAGCGGTGCCGGGGATCAAGGACTCCAAACGGTTGGCCGATTTCCTGGCCGTGGCTCGACGAGCGACCGGAGTTCAGGAGACGGGCGTCCCCGGATTCCGGTTCTTCGATCGAGGTAGGCGGCGATGAGCCCCGCGCCCGCGCGCCCGGGCTGGTTCGGCCGCTTTGGTGGCCGGTTCGTTCCCGAGACCCTGGTCCCGGCGCTCGACGCGCTCGAGGCGGAGTGGACGGGGCTGTGGGACGACCCGCAATTCCGCGCTGAGCTCGACGGGCTCCTCGGCACGTACGTGGGGCGGCCGACGCCGCTCCACCGCGCGCGAAGACTGGAAGCGACGCTCGGGGATGACTCCCGAGGTGGACGGGCCGCGCGGATCTACCTCAAGCGCGAGGATCTGTGCCATACCGGGAGCCACAAGCTCAACAACGCGCTCGGCCAGGCGCTTCTCGCCCGCGCGATGGGGCGTGAGCGCCTCATGGCCGAGACCGGGGCCGGGCAGCATGGGGTCGCGACCGCGACCGCCGCCGCGCTCCTCGGCTTTCCGTGTCGGGTCTACATGGGAGCCGAGGACATGGCGCGGCAGGCCCTCAACGTCGTGCGCATGGAGCTCCTCGGGGCCGAGGTCGTCACCGTCGAGAGCGGCGCGGGCACGCTCAAGGACGCCACCAACGAGGCGATCCGCGACTGGATCGCGAGCTATCGCGAGACCCACTACGTGATCGGCTCGGTCGTCGGGCCGCACCCCTACCCGACGATCGTATGCACGCTCCAGAGCGTGATCGGGCGCGAGGCGCGGAAGCAGTTCCTCGAGGCCGAGGGGCGTCTACCCGACGGGTTGGTCGCCTGCGTGGGAGGTGGGAGCAATTCTCTCGGCCTGTTCCATGCCTTCCTCGACGATCCGGTCGCGATGATCGGGGTCGAAGCCGGCGGGAGAGGCGCCGCGGTGGGACGTCACGCGGCGTCGCTGACCCGGGGTCGGTCCGGCGTCCTTCACGGAGCCCTTTCATACGTGCTCCAGGACGAAGACGGTCAGATCGCGGCGACTGGATCGGTGGCCGCCGGCCTCGACTATCCCGGCGTCGGCCCCGAGCACGCGTGGCTCAAGGAGACGGGGCGGGCGCGCTACGTCGCGGTCAGCGACGAGATGGCCGCTCGCGCCTACCGGGAGCTTTCGCGGCGCGAGGGAATCATTCCCGCGCTCGAGTCGGCGCACGCGGTCGCCTACGCCCAGCGCTGGGCGTCGGAGCTGGGCGCGGACGGGTTGCTGCTCGTATGCCTCTCTGGACGCGGCGACAAGGACGTCGGGCGGCAAGGAGCCCCGGCGTGACGCGACGGGCCAGGCTCGAACGGGCGTTCCGCCGAGCGGCCGGCCAGGGCCGCGCCGCCCTGATCCCGTTCCTGGCGGCGGGCGACCCCGATTTCGCGACGACGGTGGCGCTGGCGCGCGCGGCAGCCGACGGCGGAGCCGACGTTCTCGAGCTCGGCGTGCCGTTCAGCGATTCGCTGGCCGACGGCCCGGTGATCCAGGCGGCGTACGGGCGCGCGCTCGCCGGCGGCGCGCGCGTGCGTGGCGTTCTGACGTGCGCGGCCCATACGGTCCAGGCGACCGGCCTGCCCGTCGTCCTGATGTCGGCGCTCAATCCGCTCCTGAGCTATGGGATCCACGCCTTCTGCCGCGACGCGGCGGCGGGGGGTATGAGCGGCGTCCTCGTTTCCGATCTTCCGGTCGAGGACTCGGGGGAGCTGCGCGCGGCGTGCGAGGAGACGGGCCTGGCGGCCGTCTTCCTGGCCGCGCCCGACAGCGGCAAGGACCGCGTCGCGGCGGCGGCCCGGGCCTCCACGGGCTTCCTCTACCTCGTGAGACGGCGGGGCGTCACCGGAGCGCGGGGGGACGGAGAAGCGAGCCAGGCCCTGGAGTGGGCGCGCCGCACGGCGTCGGTCCCGGTGGCGCTCGGGTTCGGGATCGCGTCGGACGAGGAGGCGAGCGAAGCGGCGAGGGCGGCCGATGGCGTCGTCGTCGGGAGCGCTCTCGTGCGCGCCGCGGCCGAGGCGTATGCCAACGAAGGCCGGAGCGAGGCGCCGCACGACTCCGGCACCCGTCGCGCCGCCCGGGAAGCGGCCGCGGCAGTCGTCAGAGCCAGGGTCGCGGATCTCGCGGCCGCACTACGCGCGGCTGGGCGCGTACCTACCGATCCCGGAGCCCGACGATGATCGTCCTCATGGAGAGCACCGCCACCGAGGGGCAGATCGCCGACGTCGTCGAGTGGTTGACGTCGCTCGGCTGCCGACTTCACCGCCTCGATGCCGAGCGGGTCACGCTCGGAACGACCGGAGGAATCGTCGATGCGCGTGCGCTGGAGGCGCTTGCCGGGGTGGCGGCGGCGTTGGACGACGCCGCATCACCGCCCCACGTGACGATCGAAGGGACGCGCTCGCCGGCGCCGGCGAGCTCGGCGACGGCCGGTGAGCCGGGCTCGGAGCTCGACGAGATCGACTCCGAATCTCCCGCGCGTGGGTTCGCGGTCGGCGATCACTGGATCGGCGGGGGCGAGCTCTTCGTCATCGCCGGGCCGTGCTCGGTCGAGGATCCCGATGTCATGGAAGCGATCGCCGCGGGCGTCGCCGGCGCCGGCGCGGTCGCCCTGCGGGCCGGCGCCTACAAGCCGAGGAGCAGCCCGTACAGCTTCCAGGGAGCGGGCGAGGAAGCCTTGGTGATCCTGCGGCGAGCCGCCGACGCGCACGGCCTCCTGGCCGTCAGCGAGGTCATGGACGCCACCCAGATCCCGATCGCCGCCCGCACATGCGACATCCTCCAAGTCGGGGCGCGAAACATGTACAACACGCCGCTCCTGAGGGAGCTCGGGCGCGCGCGAAGGCCCGTACTGCTCAAGCGCGGCCTGGCCGCGACGATCGACGAGTGGCTCCATGCGGCGGAATACGTGGTGGCGAGCGGGAACCCGCGCGTGATCCTGTGTGAGCGCGGCATCCGGACATTCGAGACGGCGACCCGCTACACGCTCGACCTCAACGCCATCCCCGTCGTACGCGGGCGGAGCCGATTGCCGATCGTCGTCGATCCGAGCCACGGTACCGGTCATCGCGACTACGTCGGCGCGATGGCCCTGGCCAGCGTCGCGGCGGGCGCGGACGGGCTGATGGTCGAAGCGCACGTCGATCCCGATCGCGCGCTCTCCGACGGCCGCCAGACGATCGCCATCGAGGCCCTGGTCGGAGTCATCGAGCGGTCTCTCACGGTCCGGAGGGCGCTCCGACCAGATCGCACGCGGTGACGCGCTGGCCGCGATCGTTCAGCTCTCGGGAATGGAGAGTCCTGCCTTGCGCAGGCCTTCGAGGATGGAGTCCATGAGGCCGCTCGCGAAATGCCAGCTCTCGACGTATGACCGCGCATGCGCCGCGAACTCGGGATCCAGCGTCACCAGATCCCGGACGGCCGCCGCGGCTTGGGTGTGCCTGCCGAGGTGCCCGCAAGCCGACGCGACCACCAGGTAGGGCCAGAAGTTTCCGGGCATGTCCACCCGGTTTGCGCGCTCGAGGGCCCGCTCGTACTCCCCCTTGTGGAAGTGATCCCAGAGCGGAGCGAAGTGCATCCAGCCCGCGTGGTTGGGATTCAATTCCATCGCGCGGCGCACGATCGCGGTGCCTCGCTCGAACTCGCCCGTGTGCACGATCTGCAGTCCCAGGATCCCGAGCGCGTCGGTGTTGAGCGGATTGAGGGCCATCGCGCGCTCGGCTGCGGGAGCGAACGCCGCGAGGTCCTGTCGGAAGAAGTGCACCTGCGCGAGCGCGACGAGCGCGAACTGGTTCGATCGATCCAGCTCGACCGCGCGCCGGGCCGCGGCCAGAGCCTGATCGAGAGAGGCCGCGTCGGCACCGAAGAACACGTGTTCGTCGAGATGGATCTGCGCGAGGCAGGCCCACAGGTCCGATTGCCGGGCGTCCCGGTCCGCCGCGCGCTCCAGCCCACTCTTCAGCGTCGCGTGGGCGGCGGGCGTGATCTGCTCCCGATAGGCGAAGTACTGGAACTGCCACTCCACCGGCGTGAGATCGACTTGTTCCTTCTGCCGGATCGCCTCGCCCATCGAATGCGCGAGCACACCGTAGCTGTCGGCGGCCGTGGCGACGATACGGGCAGCGATATCGTCCTGCGCGGCGAAAATATTCGATACCTGGAGATCGCGGTTGTAGGTCTCGGCCCAGAGTTGCGCCCCCGTCCGGGTATCGACCAGCCTGGCGCTGACGCGAATGTCGGGGCCACCCTTGCGGAGACTTCCATCCAGGACGTAGCGCGCACCGACCTTCGCGCCGAGGACCCGCTCGTCTCCGGTCTCACCCTTCAGGCGCGCGGTCACCGCGCTCGCGACGACCGACAGATATCGAAACCGCGAAAGCCCGGCCGCGATGTCCTCGCCGAGACCATCGGCGAACGACTGCATCTCGGCGTCACCCGCCCCGCGAAAAGGAAGCACGGCGATCCACAATTCCTCGCCGCGCCTGGAAGCCGCCAGCCCGGTTCGCTCTTTCGCCAGGCGCAGCTTCTCCGGCACGGTCGGGTTGCCCAACTCCTCGCTGTAGAGGTTGAAGACATGGACGGGAACGCCATGCTTCACTTCCACCTCGCCGAGATCATGCAGCCGCGGCTGCCAGTTTCCGTATTGCACCAGATCCTCGGCTACGCGCTTCGAGAGCAGGATGTGGCCCGCGTCACCGCAATCCATCACTCGCTGTGCGAGGTTGATCCCGATGCCGGCGGCATTCGTGCGGTCGTTCAGATCCGTCACGGCGCCCACCGGTCCGCTGTGGACCCCCATGCGCACCGGCAGTCCGGGAATGGCCTTCAGCGCAGTGGCGATTTCCAGCGCACATTCCACCGGCTGCTGGGGACTTCGATAGAACACCAGCGCCATGCCGTCACCGGTGGGGATCTTCATCAACCGGTCCTCTGCCTCCGCACTCTGGAACTCGCTCGAACCGCGGACGACCTGGTTGAGCTGATCGACAAGCGCCTGCTGCTCGTCCGTAAATCTCTTGGAGTAGCCTACGATGTCCAGGAACAGGACATGCCCGATCCGCAGCTCGATCTTCTCTTCGATGTGGGACATTACGGGCTCGTGGTCGTGACAGAGTACGGTATGGCGACCCCAACGGGATTCGAACCCGTGTTGCCACCTTGAAAGGGTGGAGTCCTGGGCCTCTAGACGATGGGGTCGTCGGAAGAGGGATATCCGAGGTAACGTAGGCCGGGCATGACACCCCGTCAATCCGCGAACCTGACGCCGTTGGCGCCGCTTCCACCGCGCGGATAAGTTGACCGCTTGGCGGCCGCGCGCCCCTCGGCGCGCCCGCGGACGGGAGGAAGGGGATCCACCGGGACGTTCCGTTCTCCGGCCGCCGCCGGCGCGCGCTCTGGCGCGCGCCGGATCGACGCTCTCGA
>CAZCZH010000081.1:0-10777 GCA_964502985.1 uncultured Gemmatimonadales bacterium | reverse complement strand
TCTCGCGTCCCGGAGCCTTCCCCCACGACCCGGCCGTCTCGGCTGACGGCACGGTGTGGTACGCCGACCAGGCGACGAGCCACATCGGGCGGCTGAACCCGGAGACGGGCTCGTTCGTCGACTTCCCGACGCCGACTCCCGACAGCGGCCCGCACGGGATCACCGTCGCGCCGGACGGGAGCGTGTGGTACACGGGGAACCGGAGCTCGAACCTCGGCCGCCTCGATCCGGCGACCGGCGAGATCGTCGAGTTCCCGACGCCCGGCGCGCGCGACCCGCACACGCCGGTCGTCCTCGACGGCGACGTGTGGTTCACCGTCCAGAGGGGGAACGCCATCGGCCGGCTCGACCCGGTGAGCGGAAAGGTCGACGTGTGGCCGGTCGAGACGCCGGATGCCCTGCCGTACGGGTTGGCGATCGCCCCCGACGGGACCCTGTGGGCAGCGCTGTTCGGGACCAATCGATTGCTCCACGTCGACCCCGCGGGCCCCACGTTCGAGCCCGTCGTCCTGCCCCACGAGGGCAGCCGGCCACGGAGGATCGCCGTCGACACCGACGGCGTCGTGTGGTACACCGACTTCGCCCGGGACAAGCTCGGGCGCTACGATCCGGCGACGGGCGCGTTCGCCGAGTTCGACACGCCCGACCACCCGGCCAGGCCGTACGGCATGGCGATCGGCCCCGACGGGCGGATCTGGTACGGCGAGGCGGCGGCCGGCAACATGGTCGGGTTCGACCCCGGGACGAAGCAGTCGGTCGTCGTCCCGGTCCCGACCTCCGGCGCGATCGTCCGCAACATGGTCGTCGACCGTGAGCGGCGGCGGCTGTGGCTGGCGTTGAGCGGTACGGGGCGGATCGGGAAGATCGAGGTCGGGACCGACCGCCGGGGTCCCGACCGGTAGGGAGCGGTCAGGGCCCGGGGGGCGCGCAATCCTCCGGGCAGCGCGGGATCTTCGTGTCCGCCCGGATGTAATCGAGCTCGCGAATCCCCGTGTACACGATCATCGCCGGGTACTTCAGCCCGCCGCCGAACTCGCGTGGCGCCCGGTACGTCCCCTTCCATTCCAGCCGCGGCAGGTTGAGCCCGAACGTCTCGGCGTCGGTGAAGGTCCAGGTCTCGCCGTCCCACGGGACGTCGGCGAACTGGATCCTGTGCTCCTCGCCGAACAGCCGGAACGTGAAGTCGCCGAACAGGACGCCCGCCCCGCGCTCGATCGTGGCCGGATGCTCGAGGTCCGGCCGCCCCGTGTCGTCGGCGAGGTACCACGCGCCGAGGATCGGCGCCGGATCCTCGTCGAACGCCTCGCGCAGGGGATCCGTCACGGCGTCGCCGCAGGCCGCGCAGAACGGCGTCAGGCCCGTCAGCACGGCGATCACGCTGATGTAATGCCTCCAATCGTCGGCAACAATACTCATCGTGTCCAACATCAAGCTAACGGGCTCCGCGCGAAAACGACACGCGACGGGACACTTGTTCGGGGGACCGGCGTCACGTATCGTTGGCTCCGACCGCCGCGCCCGGACCAGGCCGCGCGAAGCGCCGGGCACCGACCTCGACCCCCGCCGAGCGCGCGCCATCGCCCCGCTGAGCTCCGAACCGAAGGACCTTCGCGCCCCGATCCTCGGCGCGCTCCCCCGCCCGCCGATCCGGATCTTCTTCTTCGGCGGCGCGCGGACGGTCACGGGCTCGATGCACGTCCTCGAGGTAGTCGGCAAGCGCCTGCTCCTCGAGTGCGGGTTGTTCCAGGGGCGTCGCCGCGAGGCCGAGGAGCGGAACCGCTACCTGCCGTTCGACCCTCTCGGGATCGACGCCATGATCCTGTCTCACGCCCACATCGACCATTCGGGCAACATCCCCTCGCTGGTCGCCCAGGGCTACGACGGGCCGATCTATTGCACCCACGCGACCCGCGACCTGTGCGCCGTTATGCTGCGCGACTCGGGGCGCATCCAGGAGAAGGACGCCGAGTGGTACAACCGCAAGGTGCGCAAGAACGGCCAGCCCCTGGCCACGCCGCTGTACACCGAGGACGACGCGATCCGCGCGATGCACAATTTCGTCAGCGTCGACTACGAGGCGCCTTTGTCCCTGGGGCGCGGGATCACCCTCCATCTCCGGGACGCGGGCCATGTGCTGGGCTCGGCGCTGGTGCTGCTGGACGTGGGCCGCGACGAGGAACGGCGCCGGCTGTGCTTCACCGGGGACCTCGGCCGGCGCGGGATGCCGCTCCTCGAGGACCCTCGCGTGGTGGGTGACGCCGAGATCCTGATCATGGAGTCGACATACGGTGATCGGGTCCACGAGCCGGTCGAGCGAATGCGCTCGACGCTGGCCGAGGTCATCAACCGGACCGTCGCGCGCGGGGGCAAGATCCTGATCCCGGCGTTCGCCCTGGAGCGCGCCCAGACGGTCGTGTTCCTGCTGCACCAGCTCGTGCGCGAGGGCGCCATCCCGCGCGTCCCGATCTTCGTCGACAGCCCGATGACGGTCGACATCACCGAGGTCTTCAAGCTGAACCCCGAATACTTCGACGCCGAGACACGCGCCTTCTGGGAGACGGCGGACCCGTTCTGGTTCGAGTCCCTGCGCTACATCTCGGACGTCGAGGAATCGAAGGAGCTCAACTGGCTACGGAAGCCGGCCGTGATCATCGCCGGATCGGGGATGTGCGAGGCGGGGCGGATCGTGCACCACCTCAGGAACAATCTGGAGGACGAGCGCAACACGGTCCTGATCGTCGGCTTCCAGGCCCGGCACACGCTGGGTCGGAGGCTCGTCGAGCACCAGCCCGAGGTGCGCATCTTCGGCGTCGACGTGCCGGTCGAGGCGGAGATCGTCGAGGTCGACGCGTTCTCGAGCCATGCCGACCGCGACGACCTGGTCGAGTTCGCGCTGGCCTCCAGGGAGTCCCTCGAGCACACGTTCCTGGTCCACGGCGAGGAGCCGCAGGCCCTGGCTCTGGCCCAGCGCTTGCACGAGAACGGCCTGGATCCGGTGACCGTCCCCCGGCCGGGCTCGTTCCACGACGTCTGACGGCGCGGCGGCTTGTTGAGGTCCGGGCCGAGCCGGTAACTTGCGCTCGACCCGGGCGTCGGGTCGACGCGCGCACCACGACCTTCAGCCGGACGGAACGGCGGGCGGATTGAACGAGGCACAGCACCGGACGAGCGGCGACCAGCCGGCCATGGTCGTGATGCGCGAAGGGGCGGCGGAAGCCGGGACGGTGATGTCCGTCCTGGAGGGACTGGGCTTCCGCGCCGAGCGCTACACCGATGCCGGGACGGCCCTCGACACGATCGAGTACCGTCCGCCGGCCCTCGTCGTCCACGGCTTCGAGCTGCCGGACATGGACGGGGCGACGTTCCACACCGCCGTCGGCCGGCGCGCCGGCGGTTGCCGCGTGCCGACCCTGGCCATCCTGCCGGATCCCCACGAGCCGGCCCCGAGCTTCGTCGAGCAGACCGGGATCCGCGACTACCTGTGCCGACCGGTGCGGCCCGAGACGCTTGCCGCGCGGTTGCGCGACCTGCTGGGCTGGCCGGCGGTCGTCGGAGCGACGCCGCGGGGGGCGGGCGGGAACGGAGGGTCCGGGGACGGCGTGGAGGGGCTCGCGCCGCCGCGACCCGAGATCGAGGAGCGGGCCATGGCCGACGAGCTCGAGAGCGATGAAGAGCGGGAGACGACCCGGCGCGCGAGCGCGCCCGGCCGCCTGACCGGCATCGCCACGGGTTCGGGCCTGAGGATCCGCCCGATCGCCCTCGGCGAGTGGGGAATCCGCGCCGCCGGCGACCTCGAGGACCGGGGCTACGCGGCGCGGGTCGTCGACTTCGAGGCGGCGCTCGAGCGCTCCGCTCTGCCACCCGAGCGGCGGCACCCGATTCGCCTCGACCGCCAGGGCGGTCTGGAGGGCATCGAGCGCGCGGCGCGCGCCCTGGCCACCGACCGCGGGCTCGGCGAGGCGCTGGCGACGGACGCCGACGCCGACCTGTTCTTCGTCCTGGCCGACCTGTCGTCCGGCGCCGGCACGCTCGCCGCGACCCTGCTCCACCGCCTCGCCGAGGCGGCCCCCGACGTGGGCCGGCTGGTCATCGCGCTGTTGCCGGGCCTGCGCTCCGGGCCCGACGAGCGGGCCCTGGCGCTGGTCGCGCTGAACGCCGTCCTGAAGGCGCCGGAGTCGGGAATCCTCCTCGTGCGCCCACCCGAGCGGCTCGACGTCCAGAACGCCGAGGTCGATCCGCGGGCCTCGATCGGGCGCCTCCTGGGCCTCGTCGACATGGCGATGGGCGAGGGCGGCGAGCCCGTCCTGGGTCTCGACGCGGCGGCCCTTGCGCGAGCACTGGCGATGCCGGGGTTCGTCGGCTGGCGCGAGTTCGACATCGGGCGCGAGGACGTCCAGCCCCACGCCCACGGCTGGCACGACCTGGTCAAGAACGCCGACCTGCCGTGGGAGCTGGAGGGGTACGACTGGCCCGAGGCGCAGGCCGTCGTCGCGGTCGGTCGCGTCCCGCGCGGCTGGCTCGAATCGGGCGGCCGCGCCGCGTACGACCGCTTCCTTCAGGAGTCGTGGGACGAGGCCGTGCCGTGCCTGTTGAGCGGCGGGCTGTTCGCCGGCGAGCCGCCGCTGGCCGCGCTCCTCTCGACCGGCATGCCGTATCCGCTCGAGGTCGAGGCGCTCCGCGGGAGCGTCCATTCCGACCGCGAGCAGCTCGCCGAGAAACGCCGCGCGGCGACCCGCCTGGTGCCACTCGAAGCGGACTTCCTGCCAGGCTCCGAGGTCGTCCTCGACCAGGGACCCGCGGAGGCCTCGCCCGAGGCGGTCGCCGCGGCGACCGAAGAGGCCGGGCCCGTGGTCGAGGAGTCACGCGAGCCCGCGGTCGAGGAGCACCAGGAGCCCGAGGTCCGGATCGAGGAGTGGGTCGAGGAGGAGACGTGGGTCGAGGAGACGTGGGTCGAGGAGCCGTGGCCCGAGGAGGAGCCCGGGCAGACGGGCCCCGAGGCGCGTCGCGAGCCCGAGCGCACGCCGCCGCCGACCCCCGCTCCCGAGCCGCTCCCCGGCCGCGAGCCGCTCCCCGAGCCCGGTCCGGGTCCCGAGCCAGAGCCGACGCGCGAGCCCGTCCCGGGCCGCGAGCCGGACCCCCTGCCCGAGCGCGAGCCGGTCCCTGAGCCGCACGCGATGGCGGCCGTCGAGCGCCTCGAGTTCGAGGCGCCGGCCAGCGTGCCGCCGGCCTACGATGCGGCGCTCCAGCTCGTCCGGCGCGTCCTGGCGGCTGGGGACCTGCGCGCCGAGGTCGACCTGGGCGAGGTGCGCTACGCGCTCTACGACCTGCTGGAAGTCCTTCGCGAGGAGCCGCAGACGCTGCTTCCGGAGGTCTTCCGGCCGACCGTCGAGGAGTGGTTCGAGCGACACCACGTCAACGTGGCCGTCCTGGCGATCCTCACCGGCGACCTCCTCAAGGGCTCGCTGAGCGAGGTCATCGATCTGGGGACCGCGGCCCTGCTCCACGACCTGGGCATGATCCCGACGCGCGACACGTGGGACATCGGGCTGCGGCTCCCGCCGCACGTCTTCGAGCGCGCCGTCCGGCCGCATCCCGAAGTCGGCTTCCGCCGGCTGCAGGAGGTGACGGGCATGAGCGGCCCGATCGCCCGCATGGTCCTCGAGGAGCACGAGCGGATGGACGGTTCGGGCTACCCCGAGGGGCTGTCCGGCGACGCCATCGATCCCGGAGCGCGGATCCTGGCCGCGTGCGACACGCTCGAGGCGCTCAGCCATCCACGGCCGTACCGCGATCACCTGTCCGCCGGGGAGGCGCTCGGACGCCTCCAGATCCTCGGAGCCCACACGCTGGACGGGACCATCGTCGACGCCCTGGTCGACGAGCTGGGCGAGCTCCTGCGGCGACACGCGCGGGAGGGACGAGCCGGTTGATCCCCCGCGGTGGCTGACCCCGCGCGGGGCCCGACCCTCGTCGCCGTGGGCGGCGGCAAGGGTGGCGTGGGGAAGTCGTTCGTCGCCTCGAGCCTGGCCATCGCTCTGGCGCGGCGCGATTCCGCCGCGCGGATCGTGGCCGTCGACCTCGACCTGGGCGGCTCCAACCTGAACCTGTTCCTCGGCGAGCCAACGCCGCGCGCCGAGTTGACGGACTTCCTCGACGGGCGCGTGGAGTCGCTGGAGGACGTCGCCCAGGCGACGCGGATTCCCAACCTGCGCTACGTGGCCGGTTCGTTCGACATGGTGACGGCCGTCGACCCGCTGCGTACCCGCAAGCTCGACCTGGTGCGCGGGCTGGTCGGGCTGGACGCCGACTTCGTGGTCCTCGACCTGCCCGCCGGCAGCACGCCGGCCACGCTCGACTTCTACTTTTTGGGCGACGTCAAGCTGGTCGTCACCAACCCCGAGGCGACGGCGTTCCACAACGCCTACGGCTTCCTCAAGAACTATGCCCTGCGCCGGCTGTTGACCGAGTTCCGCGACCGCAAGGACGTGCTGGGCTCGATCCTCGAGTACTACCGCGGACCGCAGGCGAGCCCCGAGGACGCCGATCGCACGGTCACCGGGCTGGTCGACGTCCTGCGGGAGCGCTACCCGGAGACGTGGGCCGAGGTCCTGGGGATCCTCGACGACGACGCGCCGCTGCTCGTCCTCAACCGAGCCCGGAGCCGCGCCGAGCGGCACTATCTGACCCGCTTCCAGGAGGTCGTCAAGCGCTTCCTGGGCCTGGGCTGCCCGCCGCTGGGGACGATTCCCGAGGAGCGCCGGGTGTCGCGCGCCGTGCGCGCCGGCAGGCCGTTCGTCCTGGCCCACCCGCGGCACGGGATCGCGCGTCAGTTCGACGGCTGGGCCGAGCGGCTCGTCCAGAGCCGCGGCCGGTGACCCGGCCCGACCCGGCCGGCCGTTCGCTTCCGGGCTGGGCGTACGACATCGCGCGCTCGATCTATTGCTGGGTGGCGCTGGCGCTGCTCACCTCGGCCTGCGTGGCCGTCTACCTTCCGGTGGCGGCCGTATCCCCCGAGAGCGCGTGGGCCCGCGATATCGAGCGCTTCTGGGTGTGGGTCATCCTGCGCGCCTCGAACGTCCGGCTGACCGTGCGCGGGCTGGAGAACGTCCACCGCGGCCAGTCGTACATCGTCATGGCCAACCACCGCAGCATGTACGACATCCCGGTCCTGCACCACCTGCTGTCCCGCGACCGGGACCTGCGCTGGATCGCCAAGAAGGAGCTCCTGGCCGTGCCGGTCTTCGGCTGGGCGTACCGGGTCAGCCGGCACATCCCGGTCGATCGCCAGCACCGCCAGCGCGCGATCGACGCGCTGAAGCGGGCGGCGGCCGCCAGCGCCGAAGGGGTCTCGTTCGTCATCATGCCAGAGGGCACGCGCAGCGTCGACGGGAAGCTCCTGTCGTTCAAGAAGGGCGGCTTCCACCTGGCGATCGACACCGGCCTGCCGATCCTGCCGGTGGGCGTCTCGGGCAGCGAACGGCTCATGCGCAAGGGGAGCTGGCTGATCGTCCACGGCGCGATCGACGTCGTCGTGCGGCCCCCCGTCCCGGTGGCCGGGCTGGGCAAGGAATCGGTCGAGGCCCTGCGTGACCGGGTGCGCGCCGAGATCGAAGCCGCGCTCGACGAGGTCGCATGAGGCCCTCCGGTAAACGAGCCTGTATCTTGCCCGTCCGGCGTGCATCCGTTCCGCGAAAGGAGGCCCTTGTGAGCCGAGACGCGAAGCCCGACATCGATCGCGAGGAGTACGACGCGGCCCTGCGCGAGATCCGCGCCGGCCTACCTACCGCGACCCACGAGATCGACGCCCACGAGCTCGTGTGCAAGCAGCTCTACGACCGCTTCGACCACTACTCGTGGGTCGGGATCTACGTCGTCGAGGGCGACGAGCTCGTCCTCTCGGCGTGGGAGGGGCCCGAGGAGACCGAGCACACGCGGATCGCAGTCGGCGAGGGGATCTGCGGCCTGGCCGCCAAGACCGGGCGCACGGAGGTCGTGCCCGACGTCAGCCAGCGCGCGGAGTTCATCGCCTGCTTTCCGTCGACCCGCGCCGAGATCGTCGTCCCGATCCACGGCTCGGGCGGCGCTGTCGTGGGCGAGATCGACATCGACTCCGACCTGCACGACGCGTTCGACGACGCGGACCGCGCGTTCCTCGAGGAGATCGCCGAGGGGCTGGCGGAGGTCATGGCAGAGGAGGTGTGAGGGGTCGTGCGACGCTGGCCCTCGCGGCGGCCATGGCGCTGAGCGTGGGACCGGCCTCGGCCCAGTCGCCCGGCCCCTTCGAGGCCCTCCTCCTGACCGGCGGCCGGGTGTGGACCGGCGACCCGGCCCGCCCGGAAGCCAGCGAGATCCTGATCATCGGCGAACGGATCGCGTGGGTCGGGGAGCCCTCCGGCCGACCGGCCCAGGCCGCCGGCGCCCGGACGACCGATCTGGGCGGCCGGCGCGCGATCCCCGGCTTCGACGATGCCCACACGCACTTCTTCAACGGCGCGTTCGCCCTCCTCGCGCCGGACCTGCTGCACACGGACACGCCCGCCGAGTTCGCGGCGCGCCTGAAGGGCTACGCGGAGAGCCTGCCAGCGGGGCGCTGGATCGACCTGTCGGCGGCGTGGGATCACGAGCGGTGGCCCGGGCACCTTCTCCCCGACCGGGCCCTGATCGACTCCGTCACGGGCGACCATCCGGCCTGGATGACGCGGCCCGACGAGCACATCGGCTTGGCCAACTCGCTGGCCCTCGAGGCGGCCGGGATCGACGCCGACACCCCCGACCCGTCGGGCGGGCAGATCGACCGCGACCCCGCGACGGGCGAGCCGACCGGAATTCTGCGGGACGCCGGCCAGCTCGTCCGGAAGGCGATCCCCCCGCGCTCGGAGGCCGAGTACCGGGAGGCGCTCGACGCGGGCCTGGCCCACGCCGCCCGGCTCGGCGTGACGACCCTCCAGGACATGTGCTACGACCCCGGGCCGATCGAGATCCGGCTCCTCGAGGAGTACCTGCGGGCGGGGAAGCTGACGGCGCGCTTCTACTGCCGCACCTGGCTCCCCGACTGGGAGGAGCCGGCCGGGGTCGGGATCACGGCCGGGTTCGGCGGCGACTGGATCCGGCTGGGGAGCCTGAAGGCCTTCGCCGACGGTGGGCTGGGGGCCTCGACGGCGTATTTCCTCGAGCCGTACGAGAGCCAGGGCGACTACCGCGGCTACCTGGACGAGCTGTTCCAGCCGCCGGAGAAGTTCCTGGCGCTCGCCGCCCCCGCCGACTCGGCCCGGCTCCAGCTCTCGATCCACGCCATCGGCGACGCGGCGATCTCGCTGGTCCTCGACCAGTTCGAGAAGATTCGCGCGCGGAACGCGCCGTGGGACCGGCGCTGGCGGATCGAGCACGCCCAGCACATGGCGCCGGCCGACTTCGCGCGCATGGCCGACCTCGGCGTGATCGCCAGCGTCCAGCCGTATCACGCGATCGACGACGGGCGCTGGGCCGAGAGGAAGATCGGCCCCCGGCGGGCGAAGACGACGTACGCCTTCCGCTCGTTCCTCGACGCCGGGGTGGCGCTCGCCCTGGGGACCGACTGGCCAGTCGCCCCGCTCGATCCGATGTGGACCGTGTACGCCGCCGTCACCCGCCGCACGCTGGACGGGAAGCACCCGGGCGGCTGGGTCCCGGAAGAGAAGCTCACCCTCGAGGAGGCGCTCCGGGCCTACACCGCCGGCTCGGCGTACGCCGCGTTCGCCGAGGGCGACGAGGGGCGCCTGGCGCCGGGCTACCTCGCCGACGTGGTGGTCCTGGAGCCCGACCCGTTCGCCGTCCCGCCCGAGGAGCTGAAGGACGTCACGGCGTGGATGACGATCGTCGGCGGGCGCGTCGTGTACGCCGCGGAGGACACGCCACGCGATTGAATGCAACCATCCGGTCACATCGTCGTGTTATCATTTGGAGAGTTCCGTCCGATCCCGACCCCCTCCAGGAGGACCCATGTCCGACACTTCCCCCCGCGGCCGCTTCGTCTGGTACGAGCTCCAGACGTCCGATCCCGACGCCGCGAAGTCGTTCTACCCCGAGGTCGCCGGCTGGTCGACGGCCCCGTTCGAAGACGCTCCGATGCCATACACCATGTGGATGAACGGCGAGAGCGCCGTGGGCGGGGTCATGCAGCTCCCCGAGGAGGCGAAGAAGAACGGCGCCCCGCCCCACTGGCTGGTGTACATCGGGACCCCCGACGTCGACGCCACCGTCGAGAAGGCGAAGGGGTTGGGCGCGACGGTCCTGTGGGGACCCGAGACGATGGGCGGGGTGGGCCGATGGGCCGTCCTGCGCGACCCGCAGGGGGCCGTGTTCGCCGCGTTCACCCCGGGCGGCGACTCCCAGCCGGCGGCCGATCACGATCCGGAGGTCGGCGAGTTCTCGTGGCACGAACTGTACACGACCGACCACGAGAAGGGCCTCCAGTTCTATTCGGAGCTGTTCGGTTGGGAGAAGACCGAAGCCATGGACATGGGCGAGATGGGCGTGTACCAGATGTACGGCCGGAACGGTCGCACGCTGGGCGGGATGATGAACCTGACGCCGGACATGAAGATGCCCCCGGCGTGGCTGATCTACGCCCGGGTGCCGGACGCCGACCGGGCCGCCGAGAAGGCCGGCAAGGCCGGAGGCAAGGTCGTCAATGGCCCGATGGAGGTGCCGGGAGGCGATCGCATCGCGCAGATCATGGATCCCCAGGGCGCGATGTTCGCCGTGCATTCCAAGAAAGCCTGAAGATCAGGATACAGGG
>CAZCZH010000080.1:0-10807 GCA_964502985.1 uncultured Gemmatimonadales bacterium | reverse complement strand
CGTTGACCAGATCGGCGATTTCCTTCGCTTCTTGGCCGAGTTCGGCTTTTACAATCGCCTGGCGGCGATGAAGCTCGGGCAGCCAATAGAGATGCGAGGTGCGCTCCGTCTCCTTGACGGCCTCATCGATGAGGCAAAGCGCCAGCTCCGGCTCGCAAACCTTCATCAGGATCTGGGCAAGCATTTCCGCATAAACGGGAAAATCCTCGCGCGTGCCGATTTCCTCCTGAATGGCCAGACCTTTCTCGGCGATGATCCGCCCGCCGGCGCTAGCCGGCCCGGCCTAGATCTCGGCATTGAGCAGTCGCAACCCGTTGAGCACGACGAGCAGCGTCGAGCCCTCGTGCCCGACGACGGCCACCGGGAGCGTGATCCAGCCCGCCAGGACCGACGTCACGAGGACGACGATCACCGCCGTGGCGAAGGCCAGGTTCTGCCGCACGACGGCCAGGGCGTGCCGCGCCAGGCGCAGCGCCGAGGGCAGCCGCTCGAGGCGGTCGCCCATCAGGACGACGTCGGCGGCCTCCAGCGCGACGTCCGTTCCGGCGACCCCCATGGCGATCCCGACCCGCGCCGCGGCCAGGGCCGGGGCGTCGTTGATGCCGTCGCCGACCATCGCCACGTCACCGTAGTCTCGCGCGATCTCGGCCAGAGCGTGGACCTTCTCCTCGGGCGTGAGGTCGGCCCGCGCCTCGTCGAGGCCCAGCCGGCGGGCCAGGGCGCGGGCCACGGCCGGCGAGTCCCCGGTCAGCATGACGACCCGCTCGATCCCCATCGCGCGCAGCGTGGCGATCGTCGCCGCGGCCTCCGGACGGACGGTGTCGGCCACGGCGATGATCCCCTCGACGCGCCTTCGACCGACCGCCACGACCGTCATGCCGTCGGCGTGGCAGCTGGCGATGGCGGCCTCCGCCTCCGGCGGCCACTCGAGCCCCGCCTCGCGCAGGAACCGCTCGCTCCCGACGCGCACGACCTGCTCCGCGACGCGCGCCTGGACCCCCATCCCGCGGTGCGCGTGGAAACCCGTCGCCTCGGCGAGGGCCGCTCCATCGGCCGCGGACTCGATGACCCGCGCGAGGTGGTGCTCCGAGAAGCGCTCCACGGCGGCGGCCCGCGCCAGCAGCTCGGCCGGCGTCCCGCCGTCCACCGCGATGACCCGCTGAACCTCGGGGCGCGCCGTGGTCAGGGTGCCCGTCTTGTCGAACGCCATCGCGCGAACCCGGCCCAGGGTCTCGAGATGAACGCCGCCCTTGAACAGGATCCCCGCCGTCGCGCCGCGCGCGATGGCCGACAGGATCGAGGCCGGCGTGGAGATGACGAGCGCGCACGGCGACGCGGCGACGAGCAGCATCATGGCGCGGTATACGGCGTCGGCCGGCCCGAGCCCGACCGCTCGCGCGACGCCGTACGCCGCCGCCGTGGCGACGACGACCCCGGCCACGTACCACGGCTCGAACCGGTCGAGCACGCGCTGCGTATGGGCCTTCTGCTGCTGCGCCTCACGCACGAGAGCCACGATGCGCGCCAGCGTCGTGTCCTCGCCGACGCCGGTCAGCTCGACGTCCAGCGCTCCATCTACGACGATCGTCGCCGAGAAGACGTCGCTCCCCGGGCGCTTGTGGACGGGCATCGACTCGCCCGTCACGGCGGCCTGGTCGACCGACGCGTCGCCGACCACCACCCGCCCGTCGGCGGCGAACCTTTCGCCCGCCCGGACCCGGACCAGGTCGCCGACCGCCAGCTCCTCGATGGCCACCCGCCGTTCGGCCCCGGCGGCGTCGAGTCGCTGCGCGGTCGCCGGGCGCAGGTCGAGCAGCCGGTCGATGGCGTGGCTCGTCTTGTCGAGCGCGAACCCCTCGAGCGCGCCCGACAGGGAGAACAGGAACAGCAGGACCGCGCCCTCCTCCCAGTAGCCGATCGCCGCCGCGCCGATCGCCGCGCCGATCATCAGCAGGTCGATGGAGAAGCGCCCTCGGCGCAGGTTGCGCCACAGCGGATCGAGCGTGGCGTAGCCGCCGGTCAGGTAGGAGGTCGCGTACAGCGAGATGGCCAGCGAGGGCGGGCCACCGGCCGTCTCGACGAGGAATCCGCCCAGGAGCGTCGCCCCGCAGGCCGTCGCCAGCACTGCCGGCCAGCCGCTGGCCAGGAAATCCTTCAGGTGGGACGTGACCCGGCTCACCGGACGAGATCCGGGCCGGCGCGAGCGTCCGCCATCAGCTCGACGGCGCCTCGCCCTCCGGCGGATACGGCGTCGGCGTGCCGGCGCCCGGCCGGCTGAACTGGCTCTCGATGGAGCGCCGGATGTCGGGCAACGGGACGCCCGCCTCGTACTGTCGCTTCGCCTCCCGGGCGATATCCAGGCAGATCCCTCAGCCGAAGCCCATCGGGTCGGGATCGACCCGCGTCCCGTGGATCGCGTCGACGAAGCAGTCGTAGTTGGATCGGTGGGGGGGCGTCTCGTTCTCGCAGCCACAGTAGCACGGCATGTATTTCAGCACCTCGGGGTGCTTCACGGCGAACACGTACGCCTCGACGACCTTCGGGGGCGCGTCGGCGAAGGCGGCCGGGAACTCCACCCCGTCGATCGTCACCCAACCCGTGTCGGCCGGCGCCGGATCGGCCGCCGGGCGCTCGCTGGCGCTCGAGCCACCGCACGCCGCCAGCGCGAGAGCCGTCAGGAGAGTCCATGACCGCATGCGCTTCAATATATCTGCCTCCCCCCGGCAGGGCCCTCCACGCGCATGTCACCTGCCTGACGGCAGGGCCCGTCCGGCGCGGATAGTCTGCGGTGTGGGAGTCGCGGATGGATTCGGCGAAGGAGGGACAGGACATGGCTCTGCAGAAAGGCGAGAAGTACCGCTGCCAGGAATGCGGCTGCGAGATCGAGGTCACGCAAGGCCCGCAGCGGGGGAGCGGGGGAGACCGCAATCCCCGCTGCTGCTGTGGCACGGAGATGCGCAAGACCGGCTGACTCGACGGACCGCTCGTCCGGGCGCGCGCGGATCGCGAAACTTCATTCGGATCCGCGCCGCCGGCCGAGCCATGCCAATCCCGCCCCGAGGGGCAGGATCAGGAGGTTCAGAATCGTCGTGTAGTCCCAGGCGAAGTAATCACGCGTGCCGGCGGCGGCGCCCGTCCCCGCGCGGGGCGCGAGCCCGGTCCATTCGAACACGCCCTCCACGACGAGGGCGACGACGATCATCGTCACGAGCAGGTAGCCGCCATACACCAGCGCGGCGCGGGTCCCGTAGTAGCGCCGGTAGACGAGCAGCATGGGGAGCGTCACCAGGTCGGCGTAGATGAACGCCACCACCCCGCCGAACGAGATCCCGCCCTCCCACAGGATCGCGGCCAGCGGGATGTTGCCCACCGAGCAGACGAACGATACGATCGCCAGGACGGGCCCCACGACGACGTTCTCCAGTCGGACCCAGAAGCTCAAGCTTCCACCGCCACTCGACAGGAACAGGGTCTGCCACCATCCCTTCGGGACGAGCGCGGCGAGCGTACCGGCGATTCCCACGCCGAGCGCGATATCCTTGCCGATCATGCGCCAGTCGGCGAGGAAGTAGCGCCCCGCCGCCACGAGACCCTCGCGGGACAGCACCCGCGACGGCGAGGGCATCGCAACGGACCCGTGCGCGTGGGCGTGCCCGCCCTCCGCGCCGGCCCGGGCGCGCTTGCGGGCTCGCTCGAACAGCCCGCCGGGCGGGACCCACTTGAGCAGGACCGCCACGACGAGGATCAGCAGGATCCCGCCGAAGAACTCGGCCGCCACGAAGCGCCATCCCATGAGCGTCCAGATCACGAGCCCGACCTCGAGGACCAGGTTCGTCGAGGCGAACAGGAACGCCGTCGCGTTGACCAGGTGGGCGCCCTTGCCGAACAGGGTCCGACTCATGGCCGCCGCGGCGTACGAGCACGACGACGAGGCCATGCCGAGGCCCGTCGCGAGGGCCACGGAACGGGGGGTCGCCTCGCCCAGCGCGTCGGCGACCCGCTCCTTCGACACGAAGGCCTGGACGAACGCCGAGACGGCGAACCCAACGACGAGGCCCCAGGCGATCTTCCATCCCATCCCGGCGACGTTGCGCAGGACCTCGAGCACGGCCGAGACCGGCTCCAACTCAGCCCGTCATGCCTGCCCGCGGGGCGACCGGCGTCTCCTTCTGGATCCCCGTCCAGCGCAGGATGTCCTCCATCAGGCACCACCGGGTGAACGCCGACTGCAGCAGGTTGAGTCCCACGAACGCGGTGAACAGGAACCACCACGGGCTGACGAACCACCCGAGCGCCAGGCTCGCCAGCACGAACGTGCCGGCGATGGCGCGAATCTTCCGTTCCATCGTCTCGAGCATGTCTCCTCCTCGTTGTGGCGGCCCCGCGGGGGTCGCCGGTTCGTCGCCTGCTACCGTGATCCCGCGTTTTGCTCGCAGGGGCAGAGAGCGGTCCGCTCCACGTCCAGCATGGAGGCGCGTACGGGATGTCGGGGATCCTGGACTCCCTCGCAGCCGGCCACCGCGTCGAGCAAGTGCCGAGCGGTGTCGTCCTCGACGATCGCCATCGTCAACCGCGAGCGATACGAGCGGGGACGCCCTCTCGCTCCAGCAACCGCGCGACGCGGGGGTCGTCGTCCTCGAGATACATCAGCAAGACGAGCTTCAAGGCTCCTCCTCCCGGGCTAGCCCTCGCCCATGAAGTACCACAGCTCGAGCGCCACGAACGCGGCTCCCGCGAGTGTGACGGCCCACTCGACCGCGCTCATCGGCCGATCCCCGCCGGCAGCGGGGTGAGCCGCACTCGCGCCAGGCGCAGCGCATTGCCCATGACGAACAGGTCGGACAGGACCATCGCCGCGGCGCCGACCCACGGCGCCATGAGGAGCCCCGTCCAGGGCCACAGGACGCCCGCCGCCAGCGGGATCCCGATCGTGTTGTAGGCGAATGCCCAGAACAGATTCTGGCGGATCGTGCGCAGGGTCCGGCGCGACAGCGCGACGGCCTCGGCGACGCCGCCGAGGTCGGCCCGGATCAGCGTGACGTCCGACGCCTCGATCGCCACGTCGGTCCCCGTCCCGATGGCGATCCCGACGTCGGCCGCGGCCAGCGCCGGGGCGTCGTTGATGCCGTCCCCGACCATGGCCACGACGTGGCCGGCGTCGCGCAGCGCGCGGACATGGGCCGCCTTCTCGTCGGGCAGGACCTCGGCCAGCACGAGGTCGATCCCCGTTTCGCGGGCGATCGCCCGGGCCGCGCCCTCGCGGTCGCCCGTCAGCATGACGACCTCGAGCCCGAGCGCGTGGAGCCGGTCGACGGCGGCGCGCGAACCGTCCCGCGGCCGGTCGGCGACGGCGATCGTCCCCAGGAGCCGGCCGTCCGCGGCGATCAGAATGGGGGTACGGCCCGCGTCGGCGAGGCGCCCGAGCGCACGCTCGCCGTCGGGCCCGGCCTCGATCCCGTGCTCGGCCAGAAGCGCCGACGTCCCCACCACCACCTCGCGGCCGGTCACCACCGCCGCCACGCCGCGTCCCGGTAGCGCGTCGAACCATGTGGCATCCGGAACCTCCAGCCCGTGCTCGCGCGCGGCGCGAACGACGGCCTCCCCGACCGGGTGCTCGGAGCCACGCTCGGCGGCCGCGGCCAGCGCCAGAAGCTCGTCGGGGGACACGCCCGGCGCCGGCTCCACGTCCGTCACGGCCGGCTCTCCCGTCGTGAGCGTACCCGTCTTGTCGAGCACCACCGTGTCCACCGACCCCGCCGTCTGGAGGCTCGTCGCGTCCTTGAACAGGACGCCCAGCCCCGCACCGCGCCCGGTGCCGACCATGACGGCGGCGGGGGTCGCCAGGCCCAGCGCGCACGGGCAGGCGATGATCAGGACGGCGACGGCCGTCACCACGGCGTACGTGAGGGACGGCTCGGGACCGAAGTCGAACCACACGACGAACGTCACCGCGGCGATCGCCAGGACGACGGGGACGAACACGCCCGCGATCCGGTCGGCGAGCCGCTCGACGGGAGCCTTCGAGCCCTGCGCCTGGCGCACCAGCGCGACGATCTGGCCGAGGACCGACTCGGCCCCGACCCGCGTGGCGCGGAAGACGAACGACCCGGTTCGGTTCATCGTCGCCCCGACCACCTCGTCGCCGGGGCCCTTCTCGACGGGGATCGATTCGCCGGTCAGCATCGACTCGTCGACCGCCGAGCGGCCGGAAAGGACGACGCCGTCGACCGGGACTCGCTCGCCGGGCCGGACGACGATCTCGTCCCCGGCGACGACGGCCTCCACGTCGACCTCGCTCTCGACCCCGTCCCGCCGCACGCGTGCCCGCTGCGGGCGCAGGTCGAGGAGCGCGCGCACGGCCTGGCCCGCACGGTCCTTGGCCCGGGCCTCGAGCCACGTGCCGAGCAGGATCAGGGTGACGATCGTGGCCGCCGCCTCGAAGTACACGTGAGGTTCGATCCCGGCCGCGCGGAAGATCCCCGGAGCCAGTGTGGCGACCGTGCTGTAGCCGTACGCCGTCCCCGTGCCCATCGCGATCAGCGTGTCCATGTCGGCCGCCCGGCGCCGGAGGCCGGCCCACGCGCCGCGGAAGAAGCGCGCTCCGCACCAGAACACGATCGGCGTCGCGAGAACGAGCTGGAGCCACGGGGGGAGCGTCGGCCAGCCGCTCGGGGCCAGCCCGATCGGCTCCAGCGCGTGAGGCAGCATTTCGAAGACGATCAGCGGCGAGGACAGCGCGGCGGCCCACGCGAAGCGCCGGCGGAGACCTGCGATCTCGCGCTCGCGGCGCCCCTCGCCCGAGCCCGAGCCCGCGACGCGGGCCTCGTAGCCCACCTCCCGGACGGCCGCCACGAGGTCCGCCGGGCGCACCCCGGGGACGACCTTCACCCGGGCCGACTCGGAGGCCAGGTTGACGCTCGTCTCGAGGACCCCCGGCACGGCGGTGATCCCGCGCTCGACGCGCGATACGCACGAGGCGCAGTGCATGCCCTCGATCCCGATCTCGACCTCCTGCCCGCCGACGCCGTACCCGGCCCGCTCGACCGCCTCGGCGAGGGCCATCGCGCCCGGTCCCTCCGGGTCCGCCGACACGGTGGCCTCCTCGGTAGCGAAGTTGACGCTCGCCGACGCTACGCCGGGCAGCGTGCGAAGAGCCTTCTCGACGTTGGCCGCGCACCCCGCGCAGTGCATGCCCTCGATGGGCAGCCGCAGCGTGGTCATGTCCGTCGAAAGCGCTTGAGGAGGCTCACCACCTCGTCGACCTTCTGGCGGCGCTCGCCGAGATCGGCTTCCTCCAGTGCGTGGGCCACGCAGTGGTTCAGGTGCGCTTCGAGGATCCGGTCCTGGACCCTGGCCAGCGCCGCGTTGATCGCATCGATCTGGGTCAGGACGTCGACGCAGTAGCGCCCCTCCTCGAGCATCCGCTGGACGCCCCGCACCTGGCCTTCGATCCGCCGCAGGCGATTGCGGAGCGCCTCCTGCCTCCCCTCGCGCTGGTAGCCGTGCTCACGAACGCCGACCATCTCGCGTCGCGCGCGCGTCATGCGATCATCCGGTCGTGTCGACATTCCATGCCTCCCTTCGTGCGTTCTCCTGCAACATACCCCATAGGGGTATATGCGTCAATCGGCCCTCGACCCGCCCGCGTCCGATCCGCACGTGGCCGTCGGTACGGCGCGCGGCGAGATTGCCCGCCCGATGGATCCGGCCGTCGACCTCGTCCGCGCCTACCTCCACGTCAACGGCTACTTCACGGTCACCGAGTACCCGGTCCTCGAGGCCACCCGCGCGGGGGACTTCCGCTCGCTGACCGACCTCGACGTGCTGGGGTTCCGCTTCCCGGGGGCCGGGCGCTCCCTGTCCGACCACGGCCCGGGCGGCGAGCGCTTCGCCGGCTTCGAGCCGGACCCGGCTCTGGGCGTGCCGACCGACCGCGCCGACATGCTGGTCGGCGAGGTCAAGGAGGGACCCGCCGAGCTGAACCGCGGGGCGAGGGACCCCGCCGTCCTGCGGGCCGCGCTGTCGCGCTTCGGCTGCTGCGGTCCGGATGCCGTCGAGGGCGCGATCGGCTCGCTCCACGAGACCGGCCGGGCGAGCCTCGGCGACCACGACGTCCGGCTGGTCGCGTTCGGCGGGGAGCCCCAGGAGCCGCCCGAAGGCTATCACGTGGTGACGATGGAGCACGTCGTCGGGTACCTGCGCGACTACCTGCGCGAGTACTGGGACGTGCTGAGGCACGCCGAGTCGAAGGACCCCGCGCTGGGGATGCTGGTGGCGATCCAGAAGGCCGAGCGCGAATCCTAGACGGACCCCCTCAGCGCTCCACGAGGATCCGCCGAGTCGAGCCGGAGCGCGTCCCGTCGGGCCAGGCGACGGTCAGCTCCAGCGCATACTCGCCGGGCGGCAGGCCCGGCAGGGCGATCTCCACGCTCCGCGGGTAGACCTCGACGCCGGCCGGGACCGGCTCGCTCCAGTCGAGCGCCACGCCTGATCGCGGCCCCCCTCCGCCGAGCAGCGTCCTGAGCCCGTGCCACAACCCTCCGCGTTCGTCACGCAGGGCGATCGTCACTCGCGCCGACCCGCCCGCCTCGGGCGGGTAGATCTCCCAGAACACCCCGAGCCGCTCGTCCGCCGCGACGCGCGAGGAGCCGCGGGCCGCAACCTCGGCCGCGGGCAGGGAGTCGGGAAGCGCCGCGCCGGGACGCAGGAGGAGGAGGTCCGACGCGCCCGGGCCGGCAAGCGGCGGCAGGCGCAGGCCGTGGCGGGCGCGGCCGGCGAAGCGCGTCCCGCGAGACCGCGCCTCGAGGCTGACGACGGCCGGGCCGCCGGCTACGGACAGGGCCAGCGACCCGGCGCGGGCGCCGAGGACGCGGCCGATCCGCGGCTCCTCGCCGGGACCTCTTGCCACCACCAGCGCCACGTCGACCGGCTGATCCGGCGGCAGGGAATCCGGCGCCAGGTCCCAGCCCACCACGATCCGCGCCCCGCCCGCCCGGCGGAACGCCGCCAGCTGGTGATCGAGGACGACGAACCGCCGGGCGCCGGACAGGGCGTACGTCGAGCGCGGAGCGGGCGCGTCGAGCCACTCCGCCGGCGCCACGCTGGGCGCGACCAGCGCGTCCCACGGGGGCACGAAGCGCCGCCCGCCGGGAGGGTCGTGGCCGGTGACCGGCGGCGGGCCAGCGCGGCCCAGCGCGGCGGCGCTCGAGCGGACCCGCGACCACCCCGCCGGCCAGCCGTAGCGCACGAGGATCTCCTCGAGGTCGTCGCCCCAGCCGACGCCGAACGCGTTGGCCGCCTCGGCCAGGACCCGGGCCCGGGTGCGGCGCGCGAGGTGCTCGACGTGGCGCTCGTTGGCCGGCGTCGACCACCACGGGTCGGCGAGCCACCACAGCCGGACCTGGAACGCCCGCCGCGCGCCGGCGGACAGGCCGCGCCACATCGCCCGCTCGCGGGCGTCGAGGAGCCACGTGGGGTCCTCCCACGCGTCGCGCTGGGACGGCGGCATGCTCGCCAGGGCCGCCGCGAAGGCCGCCTCGGCGGAGACCTCGTCGCCGGCCTCGTGGAGTGCCCACCCCTCCAGCGCGCGGCACCACCAGCCGGCGGCGCCGCAGCCGCGCGCGACGTCCACCGCCCGGCCCGGGCGGCCGGCCTCGATCAGGTAGCGCACGCGCTGGCCGGCCAGCCAGCCGTCGGCCGGCCTGAGCGATGCCGCCGACGCCAGTCGGTCCAGGAGCCGTTCGCGCAGCGCCGCCACGCCGTCCGGCTCGGGCGGCGGGTCGTCGGAACCGGGGTCGTCGTGGCGCCAGCAGAAGCGCCCCACGACCTCGTCGCACGGCGCTCCAGGTCCGTCCAGGCGAATCGCCAGCCGGGCCCGGCGCTCGCGCTCGAAGTCGCGCTGATCGTCCCGCGCCGTTCGCGCGACGGCGGTCGAGTCGCCACCCGCGGCCGCGAAGCGCCCGGCGGCCGGCAGCCCCCGCGCCAGATCCTGGCCAGCCGCCGGCGCGGCCGCCGTCAGCCCGAGCGCCAGAAGGGCGAAACCCGCCACCCCGCGCCGGGCGCGTCTCGTCCGTCCCGTCCCTTGAGGCGGCCCCCCTCGCGCGCTACGTTCCATTCGAGACCTCGATAAGCCCGGGGTGTCGCGGTCCCTGCGGCCGCGGCTGAGAAGATACCCGTCGAACCTGATCCGGCTCATACCGGCGAAGGGAGCCCGCCATGACTCCGCGCACCATCCGACCCGCCGTCTACCCCGACGTAGCGCGGGCCCGTACGATCACGACCGGGGCCTTTCCCCGCTCGCGCAAGGTGTATGTCCAGGGAAACCGTGACGACCTGTGCGTCCCGATGCGGGCCATCGACCAGGAGCCGACCCCGTCGTCGTTCGGCGCCGAGGCCAACCCGACCCTGACCGTCTACGACACGTCCGGACCGTACACCGATCCGACCGCCGACATCGACGTGCGGAAGGGTCTGCCGCCGATCCGCGCCGCGTGGATCGAGGAGCGCGGCGACACGGAGCCTCTTTCCGACCAGAGCTCGGATTACGGCCGCCGGCGCGCGGCGGACCCGGCGCTGGCCGGGGTCCGCTTCCCCGCGCCCCCGCGGCCGCGGCGGGCGCGGCCGGGCAACACCGTCACCCAGATGCACTACGCCAGGCGCGGGATCGTGACCCCCGAGATGGAGTTCGTCGCGATCCGCGAGAACCAGCGTCGCGAGGCGCTGGCCGACTCGGGCCTCCTGGCCCGGCACCCGGGCCAGTCGTTCGGCGCCGCGATCCCGGACCAGGCCACCCCCGAGTTCGTGCGCG
>CAZCZH010000079.1:0-10974 GCA_964502985.1 uncultured Gemmatimonadales bacterium | reverse complement strand
CCCGGCCGCGGGGAGCCGGCGTCCCGCGAGGGTCGACGCTGGCCACGACGTAGCCCCGCTGGGTCAGCATCACGTGCCACAGGTAGTCGAACCCGTCCCACTCGTCGATCACGGTCTGGTGCGCCGGCTCGCCGTAGACGTACAACAGGAGCGGGTACGAGCCGCTCGGATCGAACCCCGGCGGCTCCATGATCCAGGCGTCCAGCGGCGGCCCCTCGCCCGACTCGATCCGCAGGAACTCCATCGGACCGCGGTCCAGCGCCGCCACGCGGGCGCGGACCTCCTCGTTGGCCGCCAGCGGCCGGACCAGGGCGTGGTCCGGCAGGTGCACGAGGTCCGTCCGCGGCGGCACGCCGAACGACGAGTGGACGTCGACCGCCCACTCCCCGTCGGGTGAAACGTCGACTTCGTGGACCCCGCGCTGGCCTGAGGGGGTCAGCCGCTCGGGCTGGCCCGCGCCGTCCAGCCGCGAGCGGTACAAGTAGCGCGCCTTGGGATCGTCGGGCGATGCCAGGTAGTAGGCATAGCCGCCCGTGGAGTCGACCGCCGCCAGCTCGATGACGTCGAACGGGCCCGGGGTCAGGTCGCGCACGTCGGTCCCGTCGCGCGAGATGGACAGCAGGTGGCGCCAGCCCGACTCCTCGCTGAGCCACAGGAAGCGCTCTCCCCCGTCGAGCCACGTCATGGCGTCGGTCACGTCGATCCACGCGCTGTCCTGGTCCGTGTGGACGACCCGCGCGGCGCCCGTCGCGGCGTCCGCCAGGTACACCTTCATCACGTGCTGTAGCCGGTCGAGCTGCTGGATGGCCACTGCGTCCGATCCTCCGGCCCAGTCCATCCGCGCCAGGTAATGGTTCCGCGGATCGCCGGGGATCGCGATCCATGTCGTCTCGCCGCCCGACGCCGGCACGATACCGACGCGCGCTGCAGAGTTCGTCGTTCCGGCCTTGGGATACTGGATCGGGATGGTGAACGAGTACAGGGAGTCCGTGTCGTCGATCAGCAGGAAGTCGCGGACCTCGGAGTCGTCGAGCTGCCAGTAGGCGATCGATCTCCCGTCGGGGCTCCAGCGCCAGCCGTCCCGATCCTTGAGCTCCTCCTCGTAGACCCAGTCGAACGTACCGTTGATAAGGGTGTCCGAGCCGTCCGTCGTGAGGGCCGTGATCTTCCCGCTCCCAAGGTCCTCGACGTAGACGTCGTGCTCGCGGACGTAGCCCACCCGCGTCCCGTCAGGCGAGAACTTGGCGAACATGAGGGTCGATGGAGCGGCGTCGGGCCCCCCGAGCCGCTGGAGGCGGCCGGTGGCCAGCTCCAGCACCCAGTAGTCGCCGCGCGTGTTCTCGCGCCAGACCTTCTTCGAGTTCGTGTAGATCGACAGCCGGGCCTTGTCGGGCGACCAGGCGTAGTCGTCCACCTCGAGCGGCGCGTCGGCTCCCGCCGGGACGAGATCCCGCGCCGAGACCAGGACCCGCCGCTCGCCGCTCGCCGCGTCGTAGCGCACGAGATCCTGCCCGCCCGCGAGGCTCCCGGACGGCTCGAGGGTCGTGTAGGCGTCCTCGCCCGGGAGCCACGCCGCGGGGCCGAAGCGCTCGGAGCCGAACTCGCCCGAGAACAGGCGATCGAAGCTCACCCGGCCGGGGTCCTGGGCCCTGGCCGGCGCCACCGGAGCCAGCCAGGCCAGCGCCAGGAGCGCCGCGCCGGCCGCCCGACCGCCGCGCATCACGGCTCGAACCGGCTTCGCTCGAGGAGCACGGCGCCCGACTGGTCGCCGAACGTGAACAGCGAACGGAACTCGCCTTCGACGCCGACCTTCGCGCCCTCGCGCGGCGCGCCGCCCGAACGGCTCACGACGTTCAGCGTCCCCGTGCCGTCGCTCAGCCGATACGCCCCGCGTCCGAGCGCGCCGACCGCGCCCGTCACCTCGCCCTTCACCTTGACCGTCTCGCCGTCGTAGCGCCCGGGATCCTCGAGCAGCCGGCCGATCGGCATCGTGCCGCGGCATGCGGTCATCGCGAGGATCAGGGCGGCCGCGGCCCACAGCGAGCGTGCCGGCCTGCGTCGAGCCACTCCGTCCATCGATCCACCTCCGATTCGGAATTCGTGCCTGAACGTGCGCCATTCCCGGCCCCGCGGCTAGTACCGCCGGCCCGCGAACCGAGGTCCGTCGCGGGTTGCGCCGCCCGCCTCCGGCCCTAGCTTGACCGCCACTTCCCGCATGCACGAGCCGCTCGTCCGCCTGTACCAGGAGACCTTCGGGTCGCGCCCCGCGGCGATCGTCCGCGTGGCCGCGGACGGCTCCGCGCGGACGTACCGGCGTCTCGTCGGTCCCGATGGCCGGACCGTCATCGGCGCCGTCGGGCCGGACCCCGACGAGAACCGCGCGTTCCTCGCCTTCTCGCGGACGTTCCGTTCGATCGGTCTGCCGGTCCCCGAGATCTACGCCGACGACGAGGCGGCCGGAGCGTGGCTCGGCGAGGATCTCGGCGACACGACCCTGTTCGACGCCCTCCTCGCCGCCCGCCGCCCGGGGGAGCCGTTCCCCGACGAATCGCGGGCGACCTATCGCGCCGTGCTCGAGATCCTCCCCCGGTTCCAGGTCGAGGGCGCCCGGGCGGTGGACTTCGACCTGGCGTATCCCCACGCGGCGTTCGACCGGCGCTCCATCCTGTGGGACCTGAACTACTTCAAGTACCATTTCCTCAAGCTGGCCCACGTCCCGTTCCACGAGGGCCGGATGGAGCGCGACTTCGAGGCCCTGGCCGACCATCTGCTGGAGGCCGAAGGCGACTTCTTTCTGTACCGCGACTTCCAGTCCCGGAACGTGATGCTGCGGGACGGCGCGCCGTGGTTCATCGACTACCAGGGCGGCCGGCGCGGCGCCCTGCAGTACGACGTGGCGTCGCTCCTGTACGACGCCAAGGCCGATCTGCCGCAGGACGAGCGCGAGGCGCTCCTCGTTCATTACCTGGCGACGCTCTCCGAGTACGTGGACGTCGACGAGGATCGCTGGCGGACACACTGGCCGGGCTACGTCCTGGTGCGCGCGCTGCAGGCGCTGGGAGCGTACGGCTACCGAGGGTTCTTCGAGCGCAAGCCGCGGTTCCTCGAGAGCGTGCCGTACGCGGCGCGGAACCTGGAGCGGATCCTGGCAGCCGGCCTGCCCGTCGAGCTGCCCGAGATCGAGGCCGCCCTGGGGCGAATCATCGAGCGCTGGGGCGCGCCCGCCGCGGAGGCCGACGACGACGGCCGGCTGACCCTGCGCGTCACGAGCTTCAGCTACCGCCACGGCTATCCCGACGACCCCGGCGGGCACGGCGGGGGCTTCGTCTTCGACTGCCGGGCGCTGCCCAACCCGGGCCGGCTCGAGGAGTACCGCGGGACGACGGGCCTCGACGACCGCGTGGCGGCATGGCTCGAACGGGGCCCCGAGATGGAGCCGTTCTGGACGCGAGTGGCGGGTCTCCTCGACGCCCAGGTCGAGGCGTACCTGGCGCGGGGCTTCACCGCTCTGGGGGTCGGTTTCGGCTGCACCGGCGGCCAGCACCGTTCGGTGTACCTCGCAGAGCGCCTGGCGCGTCACGTGCGGAATCGCTTCCCGCAGGTGCGGGTCGTCGTCGAGCACCGCGAGGCCGCGACCTGGCCGGCCGACGCGGCCCGGCCCGAGCCCGCCCCCCGGCCGGGCTGAGTTGGACGCCATGATCCTCGCGGCCGGACGGGGGACCCGGCTCCGGCCGCTGACCCTGGCCACCCCCAAGGCGCTCGTCGAGGTCGGCGGAATGCCCATGCTCGAGCGGGTCGCGCGACGCCTCGTGGCGGCCGGCGCCGATCGCCTGATCGTCAACGTCCACCCGCATCCCGATCGCGTGTCGCGATTCGTCGAGCGCCTGGGCGTCCAGCTGGGCGTCGAGGCGCGCGTCTCGCGCGAGGCGGAGGGCCCGCTGGAGACGGGCGGCGGGCTCCTCCGCGCGGCGGCTTTCTTCCGCCGCTCGGAGCCGTTCTTCGTGCACAACGTCGACGTCGAGAGCGCCGTCGACCTGGCCGGCCTGTACGCCGCCCACGCCGCCGCCGACCCGCTGGTCACGCTCGCCGTCCAGCGCCGCGAGACGTCGCGCGCGCTGTTGTTCGACGATGCCGGCCTGGTGGGCTGGGACAACGCCGGGCATGGCACGGGCGCGCGGGCGCGCGAGCCCGTCGGCCCCGTCGAGCGTCTGGCGTTCGCCGGGATCCACGTCGCCGCGCCGCGGATCTTCGACCTGTTCGTGGAGACCGGCGCGTTCTCGATCGTCGACGTCTGGCTGCGCCTGGCGTCCGAAGGTCAGCGCATCGTCCCCCACGACGTGAGCGACGCGGCGTGGCTCGAGGTCGGCACCCCGGAGCGGCTCGAGCGCGCCCGGCGAGTCGCCGCGCGGGATCCGCTGGAGCCGTTCGGCGTGGGCGGAGCGCCGCCCGATCCCGCCTGACTCTCGCTCAGCGCGCGACGGCCCGGGCCAGGAGATCCCAGTAGCGCAACGCCTCGTAGAACCGGCCGATGGCCATCCGCTCGTCGCGGCCGTGGGCCCGGTCGTCGGCCGGATCCTCGAAGATCGCCGCGACCCCGTAGACGGGGATCCCGGCGTTCCTCAGGTACAATCCGTCCGTGGCTCCGGTCGACATCTCCGGCACCACCTGGACTCCCGGGAAGACCTTCGCCGCGGTCTCCGTGATGGGTCCCATCACTTCGGGCCTCAAGGGTGACGGCGGGCTCGCCGTCGGCGGGCGTGCCCGACGGACGGTGATCCGCTCGTCCGCCAGGGTCCTCACGATGGCCCGCTCGACGTCGTCCGGTGACTCGTCGGGGAGGATCCGGCAGTTGACGGTGGCCGTCGCCGATTGCGGCAGGGCGTTGTCGGCGTGCCCGGCCTGCAGGCGAGTCGCCACGCAGGTCGTCCGCAGGAGGGCGTTGTAGTACGGCGACACCGCGGACAGCCGCCGGGCGGCGGCCGTGTCGGGGGGCGAGGCGGCGACGGCTCGCATGTCGGCGGCCACGGAGCCCCTCTCGAGCTCCGCGGCGTGTTCGAAATACCCGCGCGTCACCTCGTTCAAGGCGACCGGAAAGCGCAGGTCGACGAGTCGCGTCAGCCCCGCCGCGAGACGGTCGATCGCGTTGTCCGGCAGGGGTCGCGAGCTGTGCCCGCCGGGGCCGGCGGTCTCGAGCAGGAAGGTGAGGTACACCTTCTCGCTGGCCTGGACTGTGAACAGGCGCTCCTCGCCGCCCTCCAGAACGCCGCCTCCGGCGTCTGTGTTGAGGGCGAACGCCGGGTCGCCGATCAGCTCCCGGCCGGGCCCGACCAGCCAGCGGATCGAGGCGCTCGTGGTCTCCTCGTCGCCCGTCAGGACGACCACCAGGTCGCGATCCGGGCGGTAACCGGCGCGCTTCCAGCGGATCAGGTTGGTGACCAGGATCGCCGCGCCGGCCTTGTTGTCCGACGTCCCGCGCGCGTACCACCAGCCGTCCTTCTCGACGAGGGTGAACGGGTCGGTCGCCCAGGCGGCGCTGTCGGCGGGGACCACGTCGATGTGCGCCATCAGGAGAACGGGCGGTCGGGCGCCGGTTCCCCGATAGCGCGCGACGAGACCGCGACCGATCGAGTCGCCGCCGTAGAGCCGGAGGTCCTCCTCGGGGAAGCCCGCCTCGCGGAGGCGACCGGCGAGGGTCTCCGCGGCGTGGCCGACGGCGGGGGTCCCGGACACCGACGGGATATCGACCAGCTCCTCGTAGATGCGCGCCGCGAGCAGGCTGTCCTCGGCGGAGAGCGCGTCCTGTCCGCGGACGGTCCCGGCCCCGACGCAAAGCGTCGCGGCTACGACCCACGGGGTCGTGCGGATGGCGACCTTCATCATGCGTTCTCCTGGCGCGGGAGGCGGCCGGGGGGACGGGCACTCAATGATGCGCCGAGGTCGCCCGCGGCTCAAGCCCCGCGTAACGAACGTGCCCGGCGCCTCTCCCGGCCGGTCAGCGGAATCGCTCGAAGCGCACGATCTCGATCTCGCCCTTTCCCTTGACCTCTACGCGACCCAGCGAGCGCCCGACCGACAGGTGATCGATGCGCTGCCAGGCGGGCCCGCTCAGGCACACCGCCCCGGGGACCCCCGCGCTCTCGATCCGGCTGGCCGTGTTGACGGTGTCGCCGACCAGGTCGAACAGGTACTGCCGCCGTCCGAGGATCCCGCCCACCAGGGGCCCGACGTGGACCCCGATCCTGAGCTCCCACGGCGGGTCGAGCTCGTGAGCCGCCTGGATCATGTCCAGCCCGCACTGGACGCACGCCAGGACCGGGTCGGACATCGCCCGCAATAGCCCCGCCGCTGCCATGAACGCGTCGCCGATCGTCTTGATCTTCTCCAGCCCATGTCGCTCGGCGAGCTCCTCCTGGCGCTCGACGAGCCGCTGCAACAGGTCGATGATCTCCTCCGGCTGGCGGGTGTCCGAGAAGCGCGTGAACCCGACCGTGTCGCTGAACAGGACCGCCACGTCGTCGTAGCGTCGTGGCCGGACCGCTCGGGTAGCCTTCAGCTCGCGCGCGATCTCCGGCGGGAAGACGGCGCTCAACAGCTCGTCGGCGCGGCGCCTCTCCTGGTCGATCGTCCTCAGGTGGACGATCTCTCGGTCGCGCAGGCGCTTCTTCTCGATGCACGCCCCGAGGCGGGCCCTGAGGAGCGTCGGCTCGAACGGCTTGGTCAGGTAGTCCTCGGCCCCGAGCTGGATGCAGCGCACCGTGCTCTCGACCTCGTTGAGGGCCGAGATCATGACCACCGGGATGTCGCGCAACGACGTGTCCGCCTTCATCTCCCGGAGGACCTGGTAGCCATTCATGTCGGGCATCATGACATCGAGCAGGACGGCGTCGAACGGCCCGCCACGCAGGTTCTCGAGGGCTTCCCGGCCCGAGGCGGCGACGACGACCTCGGCGCCCTGCGAGCGCACGCGCCGCGACAGGACGTCGCGGTTGACGGGGTCGTCGTCGACCACCAGGACGCGCCCCTCGAGGGGCGGGATCTCCCGGCCGTCTGCCGACACCAGTTCGGCCAGGGCTTCGATGCCGCTCGCGTCGGATGCCCCGGCAGCGGCGTCGGGCGATTCCTCGGACGATCCGGCGAGGAGCGCGAGGGCCGTCTCCAGCATGCCCGTCAACCGGCGCCCCGCCGCGCCGATCCGGCCCAGGTCCTCGGCCCGCGCCTCCCGGCCCACCTCCCGGGCGTCCTCGAGGAGCATCTCGGCGTAACCGATGACGTGGTTGAGGGGGGTCCGCAGCTCGTGCCTCAGGTGGGACCCCAGGGCCTCGGTGTCGATCGCGCCGGCCTCCAGCGCTTGCGGGCCGAACGCCACGTCTACCGTGTCCAGGAACCGGCGCGAGGCGCTCAGGATTCGCTCGACGTCCTCGACGAACGCCGGCTCGGGGCCCGACCCGGCATCGTCGAGAAGGAGCTCGGCCGACTCGACCACTGCGCCGATCTCTTCGCGCAGGTCGCGGCGCAGGGCCGTGAGGCGGATCTTGAGCGACTCTTCGGGGGCGATCACCAGGTCCTCGCGCGGCGCGGGAGTGGAACGATCACTGGCCTCGAGGCTATCTTACGTCGCGCCTTGTCCGCACACCACACTCGGAGAGACCCCCGTCCGATCTCCGGTCCCGACCTCCGGCACCACCCGAGAGCAGAGCCATCTCGCCCTGCGCCAGGCCGCGCTGCTGCGCCTGGGAACCGCCATCGCCAGCGCCGAGACGGAGCTCGACGTCTGCCAGGCCGTCGTGAACGGCCTCCACGAGCGCGAGCTGGGCTACGACTTCGTGGCCCTGCTGCTGGTCGATCCGGCGACCGGCGAGCGCGTCCTGCGAGCCAGCGCGGGCTGGTCGGAGGCGCCGTCCGAGCTGCGGATCAAGCCCGGCACGGGGCTCAGCGAGCGTCCGCTCCTCGACGGCCGCCTGCACTACACCCCGCAGGTAACCCGGGACACGCGCTACCTCCCCACCCGCAATCGCGGCTCCGAGGTCGACGTGCCGCTGAAGGTGGGCCACGAGCTGGTGGGCGTGCTCGTCCTCGAGAGCGACCGCCCCGACGCGTTCGACCCCGACGACTTCGAGATCCTGACCTCCGCGGCCGCCCAGGCGGCGATCGCCATCGGCCGGGCGCGTCTGCTGGCCGCCGAGCGCCAGCAGACGGTCGAGCAGAAGGCGCTCCTGGACACGATCTCCGACCTCTCGGCCCAGCTCGAGCTGGGGTCCCTTCTGCAGGCCGTACTGGAGCGCGCCGTAGCCCTGCTCCACGTGACCCACGGCGAGCTCGCGATCTACGAGGCCGACAGCCGGGAAATGGTCGTCGCGGCGAGCCACATCACGATGGGAAAGCGCGCCACGACGGGGACGCGGATGGCGCTCGGCGAGGGCGCCATGGGCCACGTGGCCCGATCCCTCGAGCCGCTGATCATCCCGTCGTATCACGAGTGGGAGGGACGCTCCGAGCAGTACGCGACGGTCGATTTCCACGGCGTCATGGCGGCTCCGCTGTTGATCGGCGGGAAGCTCGTCGGCGCGATCGCCGTCATGGATTCCGATCCGAGCCGGCGCTTCGGGCCCGACGACCTGCGGCTCATCAACATGTTCGCCAGCCAGGCCGCGATCGCCATCGAGAACGCCCGCCTGTACACGGCGTCGCGCCAGCAGCAGCAGTACTTCCAGGAGCTCGTGGAGAACAGCCCGGTGGCCATCGTGACCCTCGACGTGAATCACGACGTCGTCTCGTGCAACCCGGCCTTCGAGACCCTCTTCGACTATGCCGAGGAGGAGGTCGTGGGCAAGAACCTCGACGACCTGATCACGACCGACGAGACCCGGATGGAGGCCGTCTCGTACACGGAGCAGGCGCTGCAGAACCGGAGCGTCAAGGCGATCGGCAAGCGCTGTCGCAGGGACGGAACGCTGGTCGATGTCGAGGTCCTGGGCGTGCCCGTGGTCGTGGATGGCGAGCGGGTCGGGCTGATGGCGCTGTATCACGACATCTCGGAGCTGCTCGACGCGCGACGCGAGGCGGAGGCCGCGAACAGCGCCAAGAGCCAGTTCCTGGCCAACATGAGTCACGAGCTGCGGACCCCGCTCAACGCCATCATCGGCTACAGCGAGATGCTTCGCGAGGAAGCCGAGGAACGCGAGCTGGCGGACTTCGTGGCCGATCTGGGGAAGATCGGCTCCGCCGGCCACCATCTCCTGACGCTCATCAACGACATCCTCGACCTGTCCAAGATCGAGGCCGGTCGAATGGAGCTGAACGTCGAGCCGTTCGAGCTGGCCCGACTGGTCGACGAGGTCGTCACGACCGCGCGCCCGCTCGTCGAAGCGAACGGCAATCGACTGGAGGTGGAATTCTGCGGGAGGACCGCGATGCGCTCGGACCCGACGCGCGTCAGGCAAGTGCTGCTGAACCTGCTGTCGAACGCCAGCAAGTTCACCCATGAAGGGACGATACGCCTGACGGTCGCGCCGCTCGTCGACGACCCGGACGACTGGGTCGAGATCCGCGTCCGGGACAGCGGGATCGGGATGACCGCGGAGCAGATGGAGCGCCTCTTCCAGCCCTTCTCCCAGGCCGAGGCCTCGACCGCCGCGAGATACGGTGGGACGGGGCTCGGCCTGGCGATCTCGCGCCGATTCTGCCGCATGATGGGTGGGGACGTCGAGGTCCGGAGCGCCGTCGGCCACGGCTCGACGTTCACCGTGCGGCTGCCGCTCGTGGCGCCGGCGTCTCCCGCGAGCCGGGACGACCCGTGAACCATTCCCCGGCCTCCGCCGAGAGCGCCGTCGGCCGCATGCGCTCGGCGCTGCTGTCTCTCAGCACGACGATCGCCGAAGCGCGAGGAGAGGACGAGGTGTGCCGGGCCGTCGTCGAGGGCCTGCGCCAGGACGCGTTCGGCTTCGAGGGCGTCGGCTTGTACCTGGCCGGCTCCGAATCGTTCGATCCGGCGCTCAAGGCGAGCGCCGGCGCGTTCGGCCACGGGACGGCGTCGGTGTCCGAGCTCAAGCTCCCCCTGCGGGTGGGCCAGAGCGCGATCGGCGAGCTCGTCGTCCAGCGCGATCGGCGGCACGCGTTCGAGAAAGGCGACCTCGAGATCCTCGCGGCGGCGGCCAGCCAGGCCTCCATCGCCATCGCCCGGGCGCGGGTGCTCGAGGCCGAGCAGGTCCGCATCGCCGAGCAACGCGCTCTGCTCGACACGCTGGCCGACCTGTCGGGGGAACTCGAGCTGGATCGGCTCCTGCAGGTCGTCCTCGAGCGCTCCGTGTCGCTGCTCGAGGTCACGGGCGGGGAGCTCGCGGTCTACGACGAGACGAGCGAAGAGATCCTCATCGTGGCCAGCGCCAACATGCCGACCGACACGGTCGGAACGCGCATGAAGATCGGCGAGGGCGCCATGGGACACGTGGCGATCACCCACGAGCCGCTGATCATTCCGAACTATCAGGAGTGGGCCGGGCGCTCGACACAGTACGCGGGGGACGCGATCCAGGCCGTCATGGCCGCGCCGCTCATGATCGGCAATCGATTGGTCGGCGCGATCGTCAGCGTGCATTCCGACCCCGAGCACGAGTTCGGCGAGACGGACCTCCGGCTCCTCGGGCTGTTCGCGGCCCAGGCCGCGATCGCAGTGGAGAACGCGCGCCTGTTCAGCGCCGAGCGCGAGCGGGCGTCCGAACAGGAGGCGCTCCTCGATTCGCTTGCCGATCTGTCGGCCGAGACCGACCTGGCCGGGCTTCTGCGCAAGGTCCTCGAGCGGGCCATCGACCTGCTCGGCGTGACCAGCGGCGAGCTGGCGACTTTCGACGAGACCAAGAAGGAGCTGGTCATTGTGGCCAGCTACAACATGCCCTCCGATACGGTCGGCACGCGGATGGAGATCGGTGAGGGAGCGATGGGTCACGTCGCGGAAACGCTCGAGCCCCTGATCATCCC
>CAZCZH010000078.1:0-11060 GCA_964502985.1 uncultured Gemmatimonadales bacterium | reverse complement strand
TGAAGCCCACCGAGTACATGTTCGCCACCAGGATCTCGCGGATCGGGAGCGGCAGGTGGCCCTCGACGAGCGACAGCATGACGCCCATCAACAGCGCGCTGAACCCGATATCCAGCCCCGCCGAGAGGCCCGAGGTGAAGAGCCCGCCGGCGGGACGGCGCAGCTCGCGCAGGCCGCCCTTGATCTCCTGGTCGAGGATCTCGGCGTACGGCTTGGTCGGCTCTTCGGTCTGGGTGGGGCGCAGCGGCATGCGGGAAACCTAGCTCCCGACGTCGCCGCCTGTCACCGCCCGTCGCGGACGAACAGGGTCTGCAGGAACGCCGCGATCGCTCCCAGCCCGCGCTGCGCGGGCGCGGCGGCGGGCGGGTCGGGGAGATTGGCCAGCATGAGCGCCGGGGCGGGCAGCTCTCGCGTCCCGTCGACCCACGTCGCGAAGAAGTGGCCCATGCCTCCGTCGACGAGGGTCGCCGCGAGCTGCTGGATCTCGGCGTCGGTCCAGCGCACGTGGCCCCAGTCAGCGCGCCGGTTCATCTCGCGCCACAGGGTCGCCAGCTCGATCTCGCCGCCGGTCCTCAGCCGCAGCTCGCGGTCGAGCGCCAGGCCGACGAGCGCCCCCTTGCGATACGACAGGTATTCGTCGCTGGGACCGAACGGGGGCGCCTCGTCGCCCTCCTCGGCGAACGACCAGCGGGCGCGGTGCGGGTTTGCGCGATAGATCGAGTCGATCGTCGCCAGCCGCGCCTGGTAGCGCTCGTCGTCGATCAGCTCGGCCTCGTGCGCCAGCCGCAGCGCCATGTAGTCGTCGACCCCCTCCTGGAACCATGGCGGGGCGTCGAATCGCTGCCACAGGTGGCCGAGCTCGTGGGCCAGGAGCCGGATCGAGGGCGGCTCGCCGTCGGGCAGCATGTGGACGAAGCCGATCGCGTGCGGGCCGTTGCGGTTGCCGCTCGTCATCGGGAACCGCGCCGGGGCCAGCGACACGGCGTAGCGGTCGACCGCGGGGCGGCCGAGGCGGTAGCGGGCGGCGCACGCCAGACGGGCCAGGTCGGAGGCCAGCGCGTCGGTGTCGAAGCTCCAGTCGCCCTGCACCCCGAGCTGGATCTCGAGCCCGCACGCCGCCACGTTGCGACGCTGGATGCGACCCGCCAGGACGTTGGTCCGGATCAGCGTGCGCACCCCGCGTAGCTGGTCACGCTCCCACCCGGTGAACGCGTCCCATCCCGGCGGCAGGTCCCAGGCGACCTCGATCGGCGCGTCGCGGGCCGCCACGTCGGACATGTCGGGGACCAGGAACAGCGCCTCGGCCGGTGCGTAGAGCAGATCCTGGTCGAGGCCCACGCTCCACGCGTTGAACGGCCGCTGGGCGGTGATCGCCAGCCGATACGCGACTCGTACCGGATCCCTCCAGCCCTCGTCTGGACGGACGAACTTCCAGGTCGGCGCGCCGGCCACCAGGCTCCATGACACCGGCCGCGCTCCCTCGACGCGCGGATCCTGCGCGAGAAGCCCCGTCAGGGGCCGTGCGCTGGGGCGCCGCAGGACGAGCGTGTCGCCGCGAAAGCCGTGGATCGAGAGACGCACGTCGACGACCCCGGCCTCGGCGTACGGCTTCACACGGTACCGCAGCTCGCAGCACGGGACGGCCCCCGGCAGGATGGTCGTCAGGACGGCCAGACCGCCCGCCAGGACGACGAGGCGCAGGACGCGCAGGGCGCTCATGTCTGCTTAGTACGGAAGAAACGGGCCGTTTGTTCTCGGCTCAGCCCGCCGGAGCGACCCCTTCGCGCTCGAGGAGGGCCAGGATCTCGTCGTCGGGCAGGATGTGGTCGCTGCGCTTGGCGTGGTCGAAGATCCGCTCGACCAGCTCCGGGGTCGCCTCGTAGCCGCGCGACACGAGCCAGAACTCGACGTTCGACTTGCCGGACATGTGGCCGATCTCGATCCGCTGATGGCGCCCGACGAGCCCCGCCGGGACGCCCGAGTAGACCCGGTCGGCGAGCCCGTCGTCGCCCTTCTTCATGGCTTTGATGACCGCCGCCGCGTGGACTCCCGTCCCCGTGCGGAAGGCATCCTCCCCGACGACTGGATAGCTCGCCGGCATCGGCACGCCGGTGCACTCCGAGATCTTGCGGCAGTACTCGGGGAGCGCAGACAGGTCGTTGTCGATCCATCCCAGGAGCCGCAGGTTGACGAGGAGCAGGTCCATCTCGGCGTTCCCCACGCGCTCGCCGATCCCGAGGCCCGTGCCGTGAACGCGGTCCGCGCCGGCGACCATCGCCGCCAGAGCGTTGGCCAGGCCGAGCCCGCGGTCGCGGTGCCCGTGCCAGTCGACCTTGACGTCGGCCCCCGTCCGGCGGACGAGGGCCTTCGCCCAGCGGACCAGGTTCCGCGCCCCGTCAGGGGTGGCGTGGCCGACCGTGTCGGCCAGGCAGATCCGCGCCGCGCCGGCCTCGATGGCCGTCGTGTACAGGATCTCGAGCGTCTCCGGCCGGGCGCGGGTCGTGTCCTCGGTGACGTACATGACGGGCACTCCCCGGCCGACGGCATAGGAGACCGCCTTCTGGCTCGTCCTGCGGATCCACTCGACGTCCCACCCCTCGGCGTACTGCCGGATCGGCGAGGAGCCGATGAACGTGCAGCATTCGATCGCCACGCCCGTCTGGTGGGCGATGTCGGCGACCGGGTCGATGTCGGCCTCGAGCGTGCGCGCGGCGCAGTTGGCGCCGATCGACAGTCCGGCGTCGGCGATCTCCCGGGCCAGCCGCGTGACGTCGGCCACTGCGCGCGGGCCGGCGCCCGGCAGCCCGATGTTCGCCGTGTGGATCCCGAGGGCGTCCATCAGGTGCAGGATCTCGATCTTGTCGTCGATCGAAGGGTCGCGGACGGACGGGCTCTGGAGCCCGTCGCGCAGCGTCTCGTCGTCGAACTCGACGGGCTGGGCCGGTTTGACGAGGTCGCCGGCGACCTCGTTCCAGTCGTAGATCAGCTCGTCGATCGCCGGCTCCGGCACGCGGGGTCCTCCGTTTCGGTGGGTCGTGGTCAAGGTAGGGGGTGCGGCGGGGCGCCGGCAACGCGGGCCGCGCCCCGCTAGTCTATGAGAATGTCCGACTCGAGCGGCGTCAAGGTCGCCGTCGCCTACGCGGTCGTGTGCGTGGTGTGGGGCTCGACGTACCTGTTCATCAAGCTCGGCGTGGCCGTCCTGCCGCCGTACCTGCTGGGCGGCGTACGATTTTCGATCGCCGGCACCGCGTTCCTCGCGTGGTGCCTGGCGACGGGACGCCGGTTGCCGCGCGGAGCGGCGGAGTTCGGCCGGCTGGCGCTGGCCGGCGTCCTGTTCCTTGTCGTCGGCAACGGCCTCCTCAACACGGCTGAGCGGCACCTGTCGAGCGGGCTGGCGGCGCTGCTCCTGGTCACGTTCCCGCTGTGGACGACGGCTTTCGCCACGATCGGCCACCGTGGCGAGCGGATGTCTCCGCTGGGCTGGGCCGGACTCGCCGTCGGCCTCGCCGGCGTGGCGCTCCTGGTGAAACCGTTCGAGCGCGTCGAATCGTCCTGGCTCGGCGTCGCGCTGGCGATGGGAGCGGCATTGTCGTGGGCCGTGGGCACGGTCTACGCCGGGCGCCGGCTGCGCGGCGTCGACCCGCTCGTGGCCAGCGCCGTCGAAGTCGCGGTCGCCGGTCCGCTCATGCTCCTGGTGCACGCCCTCTTCGAGGCGGACGCTCCCATCCAGTGGGGCGGTCAGGCGTGGCTCGCCGTCGGCTATCTCGCCTTGATGGGCTCGATCGTCGGGTTCACGGCGTTCGCCTACATCACGGCCCACATGTCGAGCTCGAAGGTCGGAACCTATGCGTACGTCAACCCGATCGTCGCCGTGCTCCTGGGCTGGCTCGTCCTCGACGAGGGCGTCAGTCCGCGCATGCTGGTCGGCGGCGGAGTGACGTTGGCCGGGCTGTGGATGGTGTATCGCGCTCGGGTCGGGCGGCGCCGTGGGACGCCGAGGGGGGCGTAGGCGTCTCCTCCTGCGGAGGGACGACTACAGCACGACCAGCGCGCCGACGACGAGCGCGGTGAGCGTCCAGTCGATGGCGACGCACGCGTCGGGGAGGTACTGCGGGACGGGGCTGCCGGCGGGATCGGCGCGATGGTGCCGGCGGTGCGGCGCGTCGACGAGGATCGGGTGCAGGAACGACGTCGCCAGCGCGACCCACCCCGCGCCGCGCAGGTCGAGCACGACCGAGCCCTCGATCGCGTCGAGCAGCGTCAGCAGCAGGACCAGCAGCAGGACGACGTTGATCGCCAGGTCGCGCAGGAGCCACCCCGTGACGCGCGCCGCCGGGGCCTCCTGGATCACGTAGTACACGGCGGCCATCGTCATGACGAGGAGCGCCCACCAGATGGCCGCGCGCGCGATGGTATAGGGGTAGGCCGGGCCGAAGGCCCCGACGGCGAGGCCGAGCCAGATCGCGGTCAGGACGAGGAACGCGAGATACGCCCGGCTCTTCAGCGCCCGCGGAACTCCGGCTTCCGCTTCTCGAGGAAGGCCCCGGTTCCCTCCTTCATGTCGTCCGTGCCGCAGGCCATGCCGAACAGCGTCGCCTCGAGGTACAGCCCGTCGTCCAGGGCCAGGTCGGACCCGCGGAGCGTGGCCTCGAGCGCGTACTGGACGGCGAGGGGGCCCTTGCTCAGGATCTCGCCGAGCCGCTCGCGCGCCGCGTCGAGCAGGGCTTCGGGCGCGGCGACCGCGTTGACGAGTCCCCAGCGGAGCGCCTCGTCGGCGGCCACCTGGCGCCCCGTCAGGACCATCTCGAGGGCCCGACCGATGCCGACGATCCGCGCCAGGCGCTGGGTCCCGCCGTGGCCCGGGATGAGCCCCAGCTGGACCTCGGGGAGCCCGAAACGCGCCGTCTCGCTGGCGATCCGCAGATGGCACGCGATGGCCAGCTCGCACCCGCCACCCAGCGCGTAGCCGTTGACCGCCGCGACGACGGGCTTCGGGCACTGCGCGATCCGCGTGAACGTCGTCTGTCCCTGGAAGGCGAACTCCTTGCCCTCCGTCGCGCCGAGCCCCGACAGCTCGCCGATGTCGGCGCCGGCGACGAACGCCTTCTCGCCCGCGCCGGTCACGATCACCCCGCCGACCGCGTCGTCGCCTGGAATCCGAGCGAACGCGTCCTGCAGCTCACGCTCGGTGTCGGAGTTCAGCGCGTTCAGCTTGTCCGGCCGGTTGACCGTCACGGTGGCAACCCGATCGGCCACCTCGACGCTCAGGTTGTCGTAATCGTAGCTCATCGGCCTACAGATTGAGGTCCATCGGGACCGGCTCCTCGCCCGAGTAGTCGTAGAACCCCTTGCCACTCTTCCGTCCGTGATAGCCGGCGAGGTGCATCTTCCGGAGCAGGGGCGGCGCCGCGTACACCTCCTGCTTGTACTCGTCGAACATGATCTCGGCGATGCGGTACGTCGTGTCGATGCCGACGAAGTCGAGCAGCGTCAGCGGGCCCATCGGGTGGCCGCAGCCGAACACCATCCCCTTGTCGATGTCCTCGACCGAGGCGACGCCGCTCTCCAGCGCCCGCACGGCGCCCAGGAGATACGGCACGAGGAGCAGGTTGACGACGAAGCCCGAGTTGTCCTTGGCCGCGATGGGGATCTTCCCCAGCGATTCGGCGAAGGCCCACGCCCGGTCGAACGTCTCCTGGCCCGTCGTGATCGCTCGCACGACCTCGACCAGCTTCATGATGGGGACCGGGTTGAAGAAATGGAGCCCGATGACCCGCTCGGGGCGCGCCGTGGCGGCAGCCATCTCGACGATCGTCAGGCTCGACGTGTTCGAGGCGAAGATCGTGTGCTCGGGGCAGATCTCGTCGAGCTCGCCGAAGGCCTCGTTCTTGACCTCGATGTCCTCGACGACGGCCTCGATGACGAGATCGCAATCGGCCAGGTCGTCGAGGCTCGTCGTGCCGCTCATGCGGGACAGCGCGGCGTCCTTGTCGGCGGAGGAGATCTTCTCCTTGTCGACGGCCTTCTGCAGGAACCCCTCGATCTTGCCGAAGGCCTTCTTCCAGTATTCCTCCTCGATCTCCCGCGCGACGACGTCGTAGCCCGCCTGGGCGCACACCTGCACGATACCACTGCCCATCAGACCCGTTCCGAGGACGCCGACCTTCTCGATCTTCTTCATGCCGCCTCCACGAGAATCGTCGCGCCCTGGCCCCCGCCGATGCACGCCGAGGCGAACCCGAGCCGCACGCCGCGGCGCCGCATCTCGTACAAGAGGGTGATCGTCAGCCGCGTCCCGGTCGCCGCCAGCGGATGCCCGATGGCGATCGCGCCGCCGTTGACGTTCAGCCGGTCGTGGTCGAGGCCGAGCTCCTTCATCACGGCGACGACCTGCGGGGCGAACGCCTCGTTCACCTCGTACAGCTCCATGTCGTCGATCGAGAGGCCCGCGTCCTCCAGGGCGATGCGCGTGGCCGGGGCCGGCCCGATGCCCATGATCTTCGGGTCGCAGCCGGCGATCCCCCAACCCACGACCCGCCCCAGCACCGGGGCGTCCGCCTTGTCCGCGCGTTCGGCCGTGGTGACGATGACAGCCGCCGCGCCGTCGACGATCCCCGACGCGTTGCCGGCCGTCACCAGGCCGTCCTTCTTGAAGTACGGCGCGAGCTTGGCCAGGGCCTCGGGGGTCGTCTCGGGGCGCGGATGCTCGTCGGCGGCGAACTCCTCGTGGTGCTTCTTCCGCGTGACGAGCTCGATCGGCACGATCTCTTCGTCGAACTTGCCGGCCTCGCGGGCGTCCGCGGTCCGGCGCTGGCTCTGGTACGCGAAGTCATCCACTTCGTCGCGGCTCAGGCCGTACTTCTCGGCCAGGTTCTCGGCCGTCTCGGCCATCGAGAACCCGGCGTACGGGTCGTACAGCGCCTCCCACAGGTAGTCGCCCATCTTCGACTGCCCCAGCGGAATCCCCCAGCGGGCGCCGCGGATCGTGTGCGGGGCCTGGCTCATGCTCTCGGTGCCGCCCGCCAGGACCACTTCGCTCTCGCCGGTCACGATCTGGCGGGCGGCCTGGATGATCGACTCGAAGCCCGAGCCGCACAGGCGGTTGACCGTCACCGCGGGCACGCTCTCGGGAAGACCGGCCTTCAGCCCCACGTGACGCGCGCAGTAGATCGCGTCCGGCGAGGTCTGGAGCGCGTTGCCGAAGATGACGTGGTCGACCTCGTCGGGCGCCAGGTTCGACCGCTCGAGGGCTCTCCGGGCGGCGACCACGCCCAGGTCGTTGGCGGAGAGCTCACGCAGCTTGCCGCAGAAGGCGCCGAACGCGGTCCGGACGCCCGCCGCGAGGACGATGTCGTCGCGATCGAGCTTCATGGGATGGGCTCCTCGGGGACGTGGATGGCAGATAGACCGTGGATCGTCGGAACGGACAATGTTCGCATCCCGCCGCCGAATCCGCTAGCGACGGGCTTCGAGACGCACGAGCTCGACGCCGGGATAGCTGTCGCGCTCGGCCACCCGATGGTCGCGGCCGAACTCCCGCATGCATCCGGCGGCCGCTCGGTCCCAGTCGCGGCCGATCAGGAGCCAGACGACCGGCTCCGCCTGGAGCGAGTCGACGCGCATCGCGGGCGGGCCCTCTTCGTCGCAGCTCCCGACGTTCTCCACCCTCATGCCCGTCCCATAATACTGGACGGCCGGGGCGACCTGGCCGACGACGACGATCGGGCCCGAGGGCGTCGCGCTGGCCCGCACGCGCTCGACGGCGTCCCGGACGTGGGCCTTGTCGTAGCGCGGATTCCAGTAGTAGTTGGCCAGCGAGACACCGAAGGCCACTACGACCAAAGCCGACGCGAGGAGCCGCAGGCGCGGCGCCCTCAACGCCGAGACGCCCATCGCGACGAGGATCATGAAGCCCGGCGCGGCCACCATCGCGTAGCGCACGTTGTACGTCTGGCCGCCCTTCACGGTGACCAGGTAGACGAGGAACGGCAATCCGAAGACCCACGGCAGCAGCACGGCCGCCGCGGTCACGTTCCGCCTCAGGCTCCACAAGCCGAGAGCGGCCAGGGCGCCGAACAGAGCCAGATAAAGCAGGACCTCGGGGTAATGGGTCAGGACCCACCGGCCGCCGTGCAGGGCGTGCAGCTCGGAGAGGGTCGGACCGAACGAAAACCCCGCGACGTACGAGAAATAGGTGTACGGCACGACGAACGGGCTGGTCGGCCGGGGGGTGCCGACGACGGCTCCTCCCCCCGCCTGCCCCTGGAACGAAAGGGCGGCGATCAGCGAGGGCAGGACGAAGATCAGCGCCGCCAGATAGCACAGCGCGCATTTGAGGAGGAAAGACCTGCGCCGCGACACGAGGAACAGCCCTCCGGCCGAGAGCGCCTGACAGGCCGTCATGAGAAGCGCCACGATGAAGGTGTAAAGGGAGAGGACGACCGCAGCGGCGTAGCCCACCCACGCGGCCGCCCGGTCGTCCCGCCAGGCGTGGACCAGCGCCAGAGTTCCGAGCAGTGTCAGGAAGCTCCACTGGGAGTACCAGCGCAGCTCCTGCGCATACCATACGTCGAATGGGCACAGCGCGAGAAACAGGGTCGCCAGAAGCGCCGTTCGGCGCGAGACGATCGTTCGGGCGAGGAAGTAGCACACCAGCACGGCGGTCACGCTGAACGCGGCGGAGGGGAGTCGCGCCCAGAACTCGTTCGACGTCGTCAGCAAGACGAAGTGCTGCAGCGCGAAGCCCAGCGGCCGCGGCCCCGTCGCCGTCGAGGACAGGGACCAGTACTGGCGCACGGCATCCCACGGGGGGAAGGCCGACTGCCCGACCGAGAACACCTCGTCGATCCAGTAGTTCTCGGCCCCCAGCCGGTACAGACGGAGGGCCGCAGCCAGGACGAGGATCGCCGTCAGCGGCCAGGGAGAGCTCCGCGCGGGACTCGGTTTCGGCGCTCGATTCGCGGAATCCCCGATCGCGGAGGTCAGACGTCGGGCTCCGGATCGGGGGCGGCCAGGCGATACGTCAGGCCCCTGGCTGCCTGGAAATGGACGACGATCTCCCCGACCAGCCCCAGCGCGATCGACTGGACGCCGAGCGTGAACAGCAGCACGCCCAGCAGGAGCAGAGGACGGTCGGCCACGCCCTGGCCCTGCAGACGCTGCACGAAGATCGTCGCCAGGATGGCCGCGCCGGCGAGGCCGAACGTGGCGCCGACGAGCCCGAAGAAGCGCAGAGGCCGATACATGAACCGCAGCAGGAAGAAGATGCCCAGGATGTCGATCAGCCAGCCGAGGTACGTCCCGAGGCGATAGATGCGCGCCCCGCCGTCCCGCTCGTGCTGCCCGACCTCGACCTGCTCGACGCGAAACCCCTCACGTTCCGCGACGACGGGCAGGAATCGGAAGTAGTCGCCGTACAGCGGCAGCTCGCTCAGCACTTCGCGGCGCAGCGCGCTGACACGGCAGGTGATGTCCTTGAGGACGGATCCCGTCAGGAGGTTGAGGAGACCGTTGATGAAACGCACCTGCAACCGGTTGAACCAGTTGTCGTGACGCGGCGAGCGGCGGGCCACCGCGACGTCCGCTCCGGCGTCGATCGCCTCGACGAGGCGCACGATCCCCTGGGGGTCGATGCGGAAAGAGGACGGCAGGGTGACGACCGTGGCCCCGCGGCACTTTTCGACGGCCACGCGCATCTTGGCCGAATCGCCCATCGCCTGACCGACCTCGAGGACGCGCAGGGAGCCGGGCCGGGTCCTCCCGCCCTCTCGGACCTGGTCCGCGAAGGCCGTCTCGCCGTGCCCGGTGACGAACAGGAACTCGCACGTCTTCCCGCAGGCCGTCAGCGGCGGACCGTATTCGCGATACAGCTCGTCCATCGTCGCCGGGTTGCGCTCTTCGACGACGAGGATCGACACGTCCGGCCTCGCGAGGTCGTCCTCGAGGGCGAGCCCCGCGGTCGCCGTGTCGGGACCCGTCTCCGGGGCGCCGCGCTCGTGCCAGGAATCGCTCACGCCGGCCTCTCGCGCACGAGGGGGACGCTCTGGCCGGGTCCCCAGTTGCGCCGCAGCACGACCTCCCCTACGAGCCCGATCATCAGCAGATAGAGGGCCAGACCGAAGAACAGGATCGCCACGCCGGGAAACACCAGGGCTTCCGCCTTGACCGGGTGGAAGCTCGTCACGGCCCACACGGTAGCGGCGACGAAGCCAAGGCCTCCCACCGATGCCGCCGACGCGAGGAGGCCGAACATGATCAGGGGGCGCTCGCGGAACGAGCGCAGCATGCCGATGGTCAACAGGTCGAGCACGACCCGCCACGTCCTTCCCAACCCGTACTTGCTCCGACCGCGGAGGCGCGCGTGGTGCCGCACGGGGATCTCGGCGACGCGGGCTCCCGTGACCGAAACCGCGAGAGCGGGGATGAAGCGGTGCATGTCGGAGTACAGCACCATTCGCCGCACGACCTCGCGCCGGTAGGCACGCAGCGAGCAGCCGGTGTCCCGGATCTGGACGCCCGTGATTCGACGCAGCAACCGGTTGGCGACGAGCGACGGCAGCCGGCGCGTGATCGCCCGGTCCTGCCGATTGTGACGGTAGCCGGCGACGAGGTCGTACCCCTCGTCCAGCTTGGTCAGGAGGTGGGGGATGTCCAGCGGGTCGTTCTGCATGTCGCCGTCCATGCTGACGATCTTGCGTCCGCGGGCGTGGTCGAACCCGGCCGCGATGGCCGGGGTCTGTCCATAGTTGCGAGCCAGCGGGATAAGCCTCACGCGCGTGTCGCCCCGGGCCTCCTCGCGGGCCACCGAGCGAGTCGCGTCGACGCTGCCGTCGTCGACCAGGACGAGCTCCCAGTCGAGGCCGTCCAGCGCCCCCCGGACGGTCTCGAGGAGTTGAGTGAGGTTTAGCTCATGTTTGTTGTCTTGTAAGACTTCCTTTTTTTGTTTGTGGTGTTTTTTCTTTTGTGAGCTGGGAAGGCTGACCTGCGACCTGCGACCTGCGACCTGCGACCTGCGACCTGGACAAACAAGGGTGAGGGTATCTTCGTTTTTCGAGGAGAGG
>CAZCZH010000077.1:5565-11095 GCA_964502985.1 uncultured Gemmatimonadales bacterium | reverse complement strand
CGCGCCGTGTGGCGCATGGGATACGACGCCTTGGACCTGCAGATCGAGGGCGCCTTCCCGACGCCCCGCAGCGAGGAGCTTCGCGGCACGGTCGTGACTCTCGTCACCAACTCCCGTGGCGTCGTGCTCGACGCCTTGGCCGCGGGTGTCGTCTCGCCGGGGCTCGGGACCCAGTACGTCGAGCGCGCCGCGGCGGCCTTCTTCCCGCACCTCCCGGCGGGGACGGTGGGACCCTCCACGACGTGGACCGACACGCTCACGGTCAGCGAGGTGCTGCAGGGGGTCACGGCCCAGGTCGAGACGGTCGTCACGTACCAGGTCGCGGACACCAGCGCCCTGGCCGGGCGGCCCGTCGTCCCGGTCGAGTACACCGGCCGCATCACGGTGACGGGCGCCGGCACGGTCCAGGGCTCGCGCGTGACCCTCGAGGGCGCCGGCGAGGTTCACGGCCACTACCTCTACGACCCCGCCGACCGCGTGTTCGACCTCCACGAGCAGGAGCAGTCGCTGGAGTCGACCCTCGACCTGACCGGTCCCGATCGCACCCCGGTCGAGATCCCCAGCCGACAGGTCCTGCGGGCCCGCGCCGAGCGCGTATTCTGACGAGCGGCTATCATTCCGCCGCCGAGCGAGCGTCGCGGGCGTGGACGCCGGTCCTCGTCTGGATGGGCGTGATCCTGGTCGGGTCCGTCCTTCCGGCGGCCTGGCTGCCGGACTCTGGGGGATTCCCGCCGGGATTCGACAAGTGGGTCCACGCCGGATTCTACTTCGTGCTGGCGATCCTCGTCGCGGGCGCGGTGGGGCGCGGCGGCGCGCGGAGTGCCGTGACGGCCGCCGCCGCGGCGCTCGTCCTGTCGACCTCGTTCGGCACGTTGATCGAAGTGATCCAGGACCAGGTGGGCCGCGACGCCCAGATCGGAGACGTCGGGGCCGACCTGCTGGGCGCGGCGGCCGGCCTCGTGGTCTGGCTGTCGGCCCGTCACCGGACGCCGAGCCCGACGGAGGAGGGGCCATGACCGGATTCCTGGCGACCGCCCTGCGCACCGACGCGGCCGGTGCCCTGCGCGATAGCGACGTGGGCCGGCGTGTCGTCCTGTGCGGCTGGGTTCATCGCCGGCGGGACCACGGCGGGGTCCTGTTCTTCGACCTGCGCGACCGCTGGGGCTGGGTGCAGTGCGTGGCCGATCCCGAAGCCCTCGACCCGGCCCAGAGCGAGGTCGTGGCCGGGCTGCGCGCCGAGGACGTCGTGCGCGTCGAGGGAATCGTTCGCCAGCGACCCGCGGGGAGCGCCAACGCGGATCTGGCCACGGGCGCCGTCGAGGTCGCCGTCAGCGGGTGCCGCGTCCTCGGCCCGGCCGCCACGCCACCGTTCCCGATCGACGTCGAGAAGGAGGGCGGCGAGGTGTCGGAGGAGCTCCGGTTGCGCTACCGGTTCCTCGAATTGCGCCGGCCCGGGCTGGCCGCGGCCTTCGGCATGCGTCACCGCCTGATGCTGGAGACCCGGCGCTATTTCGACGAGCTCGGGTTCTGGGAGGTCGAGACGCCCATGCTGACCCGGCGCACGCCGGAGGGGGCCCGCGACTACCTCGTCCCGTCGCGCGTCCACCCGGGCGAGTTCTACGCACTGCCACAATCTCCCCAGCTCTACAAGCAGCTCCTGATGGTGGCCGGGTTCGACCGCTATTTCCAGATCGCGCGATGCTTCCGCGACGAGGATCTGCGCGCCGATCGCCAGCCGGAGTTCACCCAGATCGACGTCGAGATGTCGTTCGTCGAGCAGGACGACGTGCTGCGTGTGATCGAGGGCCTGTTCCGGCACCTGTTCCAGGCTTGCCTGGGAGTCGAGATCGGGACCCTGCCGCGGCTGACGCACGCCGAGGCGCTGGCGCGCTATGGCAGCGACAAGCCGGACCTGCGCATCGCCCGCGAGCTGGTCGACCTGAGCGGCCATTTCGGCGACACGGGTTTCCGCGTCTTCGACCGGACCCTGGCCACGGGAGGGTGCGTGGTGGGGCTCGTCGTGCCGCAGGCGGCCGGCGTCTCGCGCGGCCAGCTGGACCGCTGGACCGAGGCCGCCCGCTCGGCCGGGGCGCCGGGCCTGGTGTGGGGCCGGCACGGCGCGGACGGCTGGACGTCGTCGGTAGACAAGTTCGTCGACCGGTCGCGCTGGGAGGCCGCCGCGGCGGAAGCCGGAGCGGGCCCCGGCGACCTGATCCTGGCCGTCGCCGGGCCGCCCCGGGTGGCGCACATCGCGATGGGCGCCCTGCGGCTCCACATCGGCGTCGAGCGAAACTGGATCGAGGACGCGTGGCGCCCGCTGTGGGTCGTCGACTTCCCGCTCTTCGAGGTCGAGGACGACGGGACCCTGGTCCCCAGCCATCACCCGTTCACAGCGCCGGCCGGCGGACTGGAGGCGCTCGACGCGGAGGACCCGCTGACGATCCACGCGCGGGCCTACGACCTGGTGCTGAACGGCTACGAGCTGGGCAGCGGCTCGATCCGGATTCACCAGCGCGCGGTGCAGGAGCGCGTGTTCGAGCTGCTGGGTCTCGATCGTCACGAGGCCGAGCGCAAGTTCGGCTTCCTGCTGGGAGCCTTCGAGTACGGTGCGCCGCCGCACGGCGGCTTCGCGGTCGGCTTCGACCGCACGGCGATGCTGTTCTCCGGCGGCACGAGCCTGCGCGAGGTGATCGTGTTCCCCAAGACGACGCGCGCCGCGGGCCTGATGGAGGGTGCGCCGTCCCCCGTGCCGGACGAGGAGCTGGCCGAGCTGCACGTGGCGCGGCGCGTCCCGCCCGATGGCGCCGGGCGGGACGCGTCTAGACGCGCCCGGCGCGCGGCGTAAACTCGATCCGGCTGATGAATCCCACCGAAACGTCTGCCGCCCGCCGCGCGATCCCCCTCGGCGGAGTCGACCAGCTGACCCTCCTCGGCACCAACGACCAGAACCTGAAGCGGGTCGAGGGACTGACCGGCACGCGCCTCGTCGTGCGCGGTGGGGAGCTGCGCATCCAGGGGGAGCCCGGGTCGGTGGCCCGCGCCGCGGCCCTCGTCGAGCACCTCATCGAGCTCGTCCAGACCGGCGCCGGGTTCGAGGTCCAGGACCTGGAGCGTCTCGTGACGGAGCTCGACGAGTCGGGCGGCGCCTCGCTGCGCGAAATCGAGGCCGGGCGCGTGCGCGTGCGCGGGACACAGAAGATCATCAAGTCCAAGACCCGCGGGCAGGAGAGGTACCTGAGCGCGATGATGGACAACGACATCGTCGTCGGGATCGGCCCGGCGGGCACGGGCAAGACGTATCTCGCCGTCGCCATGGCGATCGACGCCCTGCATCGCAAGCTGGTGCGGCGCATCGTGCTGGCCCGTCCCGCCGTCGAGGCCGGCGAGACGCTGGGGTTCCTGCCGGGAGATCTCCAGGAGAAGGTCGACCCGTACCTGCGGCCTCTGTACGACGCGCTGGAGGACATGCTGCCGCCGGAGAAGGTGCGCCGTTTCCTCGAGACGCGCGTCATCGAGATCGCGCCGCTGGCCTACATGCGCGGCCGCACGCTGGCCGACGCCTTCGTAATCCTCGATGAGGCACAGAACGCGACCACCAGCCAGATGAAGATGTTCCTGACGCGGCTCGGCGTGAACTCGAGGGCCGTCGTGACCGGCGACAAGACGCAGATCGACCTGCTCCCGCAAGCCGAGTCGGGGCTTCTGCAGATCGAGCGCATCCTGAAGGGAATCGAGGGGATCGAGTTCGTCTACCTGTCGGGTCGGGACGTCATCCGCCATGCCCTGGTGCGTAAGATCCTGGCGGCCTACGCCGGAGCCGACGACGCCGCGGGTTCGACGGAGGACGAGCGATGAGGCGCCCCGGACGCTGGCGCGGTTTGGGCGACGGCCCCGGACGGATCCTGGCGGCGCGCGCCGTGCTGGTGGTCGGCGTCGGGCTCCTCACGCTGGTCCTGTTCCCGCCGCGCGGCGGGCGCGAGGTCCCCGCCGTGCGGGTCGGGACCGTAGCCCCGGAGGACGTCATCGCCCCGTTCGACTTCGAGGTGCCGCGCGGCACGGAGGAGATGGGGCGGCGGCGCCAGCTGGCCGAGCTCAGCGTGCCTCCCGTGTACCGCGCGCTTCCCGGTGTGGCGGACTCCGCCCGCGCCGCGGTGGAGGGATACCTGGACCGCGTGGACCGCGCGACGGCCGGTGGGCGCGCGCCGGGCGACCTGGACGCGCTGAACCGGGTCGACGGGCGGAGCCTCGGGCTGACGGAGGCCGAGCTCCGGACCCTGATCCGGCCCGAGACGCGCGAGGCGCTCCGGGCCTTCGCGCAGCGCGCCCTGCCCGTCCTCTACCAGGACGGTCCGGTGCTGCGGTCCGACGCACTGGCGGACCTGTCGGCGAGCCAGATCGCCGTCCAGCGCGGCGACGGGGGGGAGAGCGTGGTCGCGCGGGCGGAGATCGTCGGGCTGCGGCCCGGCGAAGACGTTCCACAGCTCGCCCGGCGGGCCCGGGACCTCGACCCGGAGGTCGAGCGGCTGGCGCTCCAGATCTTTCCGGCCCTCGCCCTGCCGAGCATCGAGCCCCTGCCCGACGTCACCGCCAGCCGTCGTCAGGCGGCCCGCGATGCGGTCAGCCCGGTCCGGTCGGAGGTCCTGCGAGGCGAGCTGATCGTGCCGGCCCACACCCGCGTGACAACGGATCAGGCGGAGAAGGTGCGCGCTCTGGCGGCCGAGCTCGATCGGCGCAACGGCGGGTTCTCGGCCGAGATCGTGCGCGTCGGCGTGGGGACGTTTCTCGTGAGCGGGTCGATCCTCGTCCTTTTCGGACTGTTCCTGTTCTTCTATCGCCGAGACGTGTTCGACGACATCCGCGCGCTCAGTGTACTGGCCATCGTGTGGTCGCTGGTCGTCGGCGTGGCGGCCTTCGTCGACCGGGTGGACGCCGTGCCGGCCCACGCGGTGCCCGTCGCCCTGGCCTCGATCCTGATCGCGATCCTGTGGGACACCCGGCTGGCGGCGGTGGTGACGCTGTTCCTGGTGCTGTACCTGGCGCCGCTGGGCGATCTCGGCTATCCGCTCGTGTGGACCGGCCTGCTGGGCGGGCTGGCGGGGGCCTGGAGCGTGCGCCGGATCCGGCGCCGGACCCACTTCTACGAGTCGCTGCTGCTGATCCTGGCTGGAGAGACCTTCGCCGTCGTCAACCTGTCCCTGGTTCGCTTGTGGGGTTGGGGAGATCTGGGCACGGCCCTGCTGTGGGCCGCGCTGTCGACCGCCCTGGCGGTGTTCCTGGCGATGGGGCTTCTGCCGATCCTGGAGTGGATATCCGGCCGCACGACCGATCTGACCCTGCTCGAGCTGGCCGACCTGAACCGGCCGCTCCTCAAGCAGCTCCTGCTCGAGGCGCCGGGCACCTATCACCATTCGATCATCGTCGGCAACCTGGCCGAGGCGGCCGCCGAGGGGATCGGCGCCAACGCGCTCCTCGTGCGGGTCGGCGCGTACTATCACGACATCGGAAAGACGCGGGCCCCGGAGTACTTCGT
>CAZCZH010000077.1:0-5555 GCA_964502985.1 uncultured Gemmatimonadales bacterium | reverse complement strand
AACCAGCGCCGGGACTTCAACCCGCACGACTTCCTGAGCCCGCGGGCCAGCGCCCGGATCGTCCAACGGCACGTCCCGGACGGAGTCGAGATGGCCCGCGCGGCGGGGCTGCCGGAGACGGTCATCGAGTTCATCCGCGAGCACCACGGCACGACGCGCCTGGGATATTTCCTGCAGCGCGCGCGGGAAACGGCGCGCGGCGCGGTCGACGAGGAGGACTTCGTCTATCCGGGGCCGCGGCCGCGGTCGAAGGAGACGGCCGTGGTCATGCTCGCCGACTCCGTCGAGGCCGCCAGCCGGCTGATCGACGACCCCGGCGTGGAGCGCTTCCGCGAGCTGACCAGGCGGATCATCGCGATGAAGCTCGACGAGCGCCAGCTGGACCACGCCGACCTGACGTTCCACGACCTCAGCCTCATGGAGGAGAAGTTCGCCGCCGTCCTGGCCGGAATCCATCACCACCGGATCGACTATCCCGCCGTGCCGCTGCGCCCGCAACCCGTGCCCGATGACGCTGCGGATCCGCTTCCATCCGTCGGTCGAACCCCCGCCTGAGCTGATCCCCTTCCCGGGCCGGACGCTGGCCGCGCTGCTCCGCGCGGAGGGCCGGGAGGAGGATGGCGAGGTGCATTGCGTGCTGACCGACGACGCCGAGCTGGCCGCGCTCAACAGGCGCTTTCGCGATCGATCCGGCCCGACAGACGTGCTGACGTTTCCCTACGACCCCCCCGTGGACGGTGTGCTGGGGGACATCTACGTGTCGCTGGATCGCGCCGCCAGTCAAGCCGCCGAGCGGAGCGAGCCCGTGGCGCGCGAGACGTGGCGCCTTTTCGTTCACGGCGCTTTGCACCTGGCCGGCCTGGATCACGACACGCCGGCGGCCGAGCGCGCCATGCGTGAGCGGCAGGAGGCGTGGGTACGACGCGTGTTCGACGGGCAGAGTGGCCCGCCGTGAGCGCCGGCTGGGTCCTGGCGAGCGGGATTCTGCTCGGGCTCGCGGCGGCGGCGTTCTTCGCCGCCAGCGAGAGCGCGCTGTTCGCCCTGGTGGGTTCCGGCGAGGAGCGGAGCGGTGTGGAGCCCGATGGTCGGGGGCCGGGCGTGGGGCGCCTCGTGGCTCGCGCGGACCGGCTGCAGCACGCGATCGCGCTGGGGCACCTGCTGGCCGTCGTGTGGGTCTCCGGCCTGGCGTGGATCGCCGTCGAGCAGGCAACGGGTGGGGTCGGGGCGGTCAGCTGGATCGCCGTGCCCCTGGCCACGACGCTCGTGGTGCTGGTCCTGGGCGAGCTGGTGCCGAAGTCGGTGGGCCTCGAGCGACCCGAGCTTTGGATCGGCGCGGCGGCGACCGTCTTGCGCGCATGGGACGTTCTGTTGGCGCCGGTAACCGTGCCGTTGCGCGCGCTGGGCGGCGCGTACGACCGGGCCCTCGGGCCGGGAGCTGCCGTCGACCCGATATCGGCCGACGAGGTGCGCGCGATCGTCGCCGAGTCGAGCGAATCGGCGGACCTGGACGTCGACGAGCGGCGCATGATCCGCTCGATCTTCGCGTTCGGCGACACCACCGTGCGCGAGGTCATGACCCCGCGCCCCGACATCGTGGCCATCGAAGCCGACACGCCCTGGCCGGAAGTCCTCGAGCAGGTGCGCGAGGCCGAGCACTCGCGAGTCCCGGTGTACGCCGGATCGCTGGACGAAGTCGTCGGCGTGCTCTATGCCAAGGACCTGCTGGCCCACGCGCACGGCCTGGCCGAACCGCCACAGGACCTGCGGGGAATGTCGTGGGAGGTGTCGTTCGTGCCGGAGGGAAAGAAGATCGACGACCTCCTGCGCGAGTTCCAGCGCCGCGAGATCCACCTCGCCGTCGTCGTCGACGAGTACGGCGGGACGGCCGGGATCGTGACTCTGGAGGACATCCTCGAGGAGCTGGTCGGGGAGATCCAGGACGAGTACGACCACGAGGCGCCGCTCGTCGAGCCGCTCGCCGAGGGAGCTCTGCGGATCGACGGGAGGCTCGACGCGGACGACTTCAACGAGCTGACGGGCGCCGACCTCGAGGGCGAGGAGGTCGAGACGATCGGCGGGCTCGTGGCGCGCGAGCTGGGGCGCGTGGCGACGGGCGGCGAGACGGTCGACGTGGGGGACTGGCGGTTCACCGTCGAATCGGTCGACGGCAAACGCATCGTCAAGCTGCGCGTCGCGCCGATCGCGACTGCGGGCGGCGGGCAGGAGACCGGGTCCGACGCGGGTGAGGACGCGTGACGGCCTGGCTGGGGGTCGCCGCGGCGATCGTCGTCGCCGCGTTCTTCTCGCTGGCCGAGCTGGCCATCGTGGCCGCCGGGCGGCTCCGGGTGCGAGCCTGGGTGCGTCAGCGCATGCGGGGCGTGGAATGGGTCGAGGGCGACCCTTTCGAACGGCCCCTGCGGTTGCTGAGCCCGATCCTCGTCGGGCACACGCTGACCCTCGCCACGGCGGCCATGCTGGCGGCGTGGATCGTGACCCGTGGCGGTCGGGGAGCCTTCGCGGCGGCCGGACTGACGGCCCTGCTGCTCGTCCCGCCGATGTACGTCTTGGGGGAGCTGTTGCCACGCGTCGTGGCGCGCAACCGCGCTCATCAGCTGTTTCCGGTGCTGTCCCTCGTCCTGCGAGCGTGTGGGGTCGTGTTCCGGCCGCTGATCATCGCGGCCGACATCGCCACGGGCGCGATCCTGGCGTTGATCGGTTCGAGCGCCGAGCGACGGGCGGCGCTCGGGCGGCGGAGCCTGGAGAGCCTGCTCGCGGAGAGCGAGCGCGTGGGGGTCGTCGAACCGGCCGAGCGCGAGATCATCGCCGGGGTGTTCGACTTCGGCGAGACGACGGCGCGCGCCGTCATGACGCCTTCCGTGCGCATGGTCGCGGCCCCAGCCACGGCGCGCGCCGAAGATCTCGTGCGGATCATCCGCCGCACCGGGTTCTCGCGGATCCCGCTCCACTCCGGTGCCACGGATCGAGTCCTCGGGATGGTCCACGTGTTCGATCTGTTCAAGCTGCGCCGCGACGAGCGCCCGCGGCTGCGGGCCGTCGTCTACGCGCATCCCGATCAGCCGTGCGACGAGCTGCTGCTCGAGATGAAGCGCCGGCGTTGCCACATGGCGATCGTGCGCGAGACGGGGCGCGCCATCGGAATGGTCACGCTGGAGGACCTGATCGAGGAGCTGGTCGGCGAGATCCACGACGAACACGATCGCCGGGGTCGAGCCGCCCGTGGTCCACGCTCGTTCGTCGTCGACTCGACGGCGACCGCCGCGGACATTCTCGGGCGCCACGGGGTCGAGGTGACCGCCCTGGGCGGTGATTCCGTGGCTACGCTGCTGGCCGACCGGCTGGCCCGGAAACCCCGACCGGGAGACGTGGTCGATCTCGGCGACTGGGCGATCGAGGTCCTGGAGGTCGACGACGAAGGGACCGGCTTGGCGCGCTTTCGACGCCGGCCGCCTGGTCCCGATTCGAGGAGCCTTTCCGGACGGAGGCGTTCGTTCTGAAGTCCTTCCGCTACGGCGACACGAGCGTGATCTCACGGCTGCTGACGCGCGATCGAGGGGTGGTCCCGGTGATCGCCCGCGGAGCGCTCCGGCCGAAGAGCCGCTTCGGGGCCGCGCTGGGCCCGTTCCGCCTGCTCGAGGTCACGTACTACGACAAGCCGGGACGCGAGATCCAGACCCTGTCGCAGGTCGACCTGGTGGCCGACCATCCGGCCGTCGAGCGCTCGCTCGAGCGCCTCGAGGCGGCCGGCGCCTGGTTCCGCTTCCTGCGTGCCGTCCTCCCCGACGGTGTGCCGGCCGAGTCCCTGTTCGCGCTGGCCGTCACGGCGCTCGAGCGACTCGTCGACGCGCCGCCGGAGCGGCTCGGCCGCTGGCAGGCCTATCATCGGCTGGCCGCCGGGGAGCTGCTCGGGGTCGCGCCGCGCATCGAGGCCTGCGCGGCCTGTGGCCGGGATCTCCCGGACGCCGGCGAGCTGCGCTTCTCGGTGGAGGAGGGGGGCGTCCTGTGCGCGCGCTGCGCCGCGGGAGGTCGCTCCGGCGTGCCGCTGGGACGCCGGGCCTACGCCGTGCTGACCCTCTACGCGCACCCCGACTGGACGCTGGTCTCGGAGATGGAGGGACACGACGCCGTCGAGAGGGACGTCCAGCGCGCCCTCGAGCGATTCCTGACGTGGCACGCGGACCTGCGGCCCGACGCACCGACGGGGTCGCCGCGGTGAGCTCCGGCACGCGGGTCGTGGGGACGGCGGGACACATCGACCACGGCAAGACGGCGCTCGTGGCGGCCCTGACGGGCGTCGACACGGACCGCCTGCCGGAAGAGAAGTCGCGCGGCATCTCGATCGACCTGGGGTTCGCCCCGCTCGACCTCGGCGCCGGCGCCCCGCCGGCCAGCGTCGTCGACGTCCCCGGGCACGAGGCGTTCGTCCGCACGATGGTCGCCGGAGCGACGGGAATCGACGCGGCCCTGCTGGTCGTGGCCGCCGACGAAGGCGTCATGCCGCAGACCCGCGAGCACCTCCTCGTGCTGGACGCCCTCGGGGTCGAAGCCGGGGTGGTGGCCGTGACCAAGTCCGACCTGGTCGAGGCGGAGTGGGCCGGCCTGGTCGTCGAGACCGTCCGCGAAGCCCTGGCCGGGAGCGCGCTCGCGGCGGCCCAGGTCGTCGTCGTCTCGGCGCGCGACGGGCGCGGGCTGGACGCCCTGCGGAGCGCGCTGGTCGACGCGCTGCGCGCGGCTCCAGGGCGGGCGACCGACGTGCCGTTCCGTCTGCCCGTCGACCGCGCGTTCACCGTGACCGGGGCGGGGACCGTGGTCACGGGAACGGTGTGGGGAGGCGAAGTCGAGGTGGGGGCCGCGGTGCGGGCGCTTCCGGCCGGCATCGAGGCCCGCGTGCGCTCGATCGAGGTTCACGGGCGCGGCGTCGAGCGGGTCCAGGCCGGTCGGCGGGCGGCGCTGGCCCTGGCGGGAGTCGACGTGGACGCCGTCGGGCGCGGCATCACCCTCGTCGATCCGGACGCGGCGTGGCGCGCCGTGGGACGGATCGACGTCCGCTGTCGGCTCGCCGAGACGGCGCCGCGTCCCGTGCGTCGCGGCGACCGCGTGCGCGTCCTCCACGGGACGGTCGAGGCGATGGCCCGGGCGATGTGGTACGACCGCTCCGTCCTCGAGCCCGGGCAGGAGGGTGTCGGGGCGCTGCGCCTCGAGGCGCCCGTAGTGGCCGCCGTGGGCGACCGCTTCGTCCTGCGCGCCTACAGCCCCGTCGAGACGATCGGCGGCGGGGCCATCGTGGCCCTCGATCCACCCCGACTCCGCGGTCGCGCGCGGGCCGATCGCGCGCATCGGATCGGCGCGGTCGAGCCGGCGGCGCCGGCCGGGCGGCTGGACCGGGCTCTCGCGTTGGCCGGTCCAGCCGGCCTCGCAGTCGCCGAGATCCCGATCGTGGCGGGACTCGGAGTCGGGTCACTGGCCGCCGCCCGGCGTGCGCTCGGCGACGCGGTCGAGGTCCACGGCGGGCGTTGGTTCGCGCGGGACGACCGGCT
>CAZCZH010000076.1:0-11095 GCA_964502985.1 uncultured Gemmatimonadales bacterium | reverse complement strand
GCGCCGGTGCCGCCCGTTCCGCCAGGGATAGCCCGGCCGACGTGGTCGGTGATGATCCCGACCTACGACTGCGCGCAATACCTCGGCGAGACGCTGGCCAGCGTGCTCGAGCAGGATCCCGGACCGGAGCGCATGCAGGTCCAGGTCGTCGACGACCACTCGAGCGACGATCCCGAGGCCGTGGTGCGCGCCGTGGGAGGCGACCGGGTGGAGTTCTTCCGCCAGCCGCGGAACGTGGGACACGTGCGGAACTTCGACACGTGCCTGGCGCGCTCGCGCGGCCGTCTGGTGCACCTGCTGCACGGCGACGACCGGGTGCGACCGGGCTTCTACGAGACCATGCAGCGGCCGTTCGAGCTGCACCCCGAGATCGGTGCCGCCTTCTGCCGGGGGATCTTCACGAACGAGAGCGGCGATTGGATCGCGTTCTCGTGGCTGGAGCGTGACGGCGCGGGAATCGTCGACGGCTGGCTGGCGAGGCTCGCCGTTCGGCAGCGTTTGACGACTCCGGCGGTGGTCGTCCGGCGCGAGGTCTACGAGCGGCTGGGCGGCTTCGACCCCCGCCTGAGCTGGTGCGAGGACTGGGAGATGTGGGTCCGGATCGCCAGGCACTATCCCGTGTGGCACGAACCCGAGCCGCTGGCCGTCTACCGGAGACACTCCACCTCGAGTACGAGCCGGCAGCGGCACGACGCAGAGAACGTACAGGACGAACGACGCGCGATCGGGATCATCGCCGCGCAGCTTCCGCCGGAGATGGCGGACGAGATCGCCAGGCGGGCCCGTCGATCGTGCGCAATCGCCGCCGTCGTCGAGGCTCGCCAGGCATTCGCCGCCGGCGAGCGCGGCGTCGCACGGAGCCAGATTCGGGAGGCGATGAAAACGAGCCGGCACCCATTGGTGCTGGCGCATCTCGCGCGGTTCGCGGTGAGCGCTATTGGACGGACGGCGCGGCGAACCCTCGGCGCCCGAAAGCTCGAGCGCCTGCCGGGGTTCGACGAATGAAGGCTCCCCTGGGACCCTTCCTGCGGCGCAACCCCTTCCCCGATCCCTACACGCTGGGATTCTTCTACCGCGAGAAGATGCGCGCGATTCACCGCATCGCGCCGGAGCGGGGGATCGACGTGGTGCTCGAGATCGGCGGAGGGCCGAGCGGATTGACGTCCCTGCTCTATCCGCGGGCGCGGGTCGTCAACCTCGACCTCGACCCGTCCTACGGCGTGGCGCTCCCCAACCTGCGGGAACGGGTGCGCTTTCTGGCCGGCGACGCGACGGCGCTACCGCTCGCCGACGGCCGCCTCGACGCGGTGACGATGTTCGATCTGATCGAGCACGTGCCGGACGACCGCGCGGCCATGGCCGAGGCGTGGCGAGTCCTTCGTCCCGGCGGGGTCCTCCTCCTGAGCACGCCCGAGTCCCGCTGGCGGTATCCGTTCTATGGGTTCATGCGCCCCGTGTGTCCGCCAGAGGAGGCCCTTTGGGAGGAGTGGGGTCATGTGCGTCGAGGGTATGCATTGCGCGAGCTGGAGGAGCTGCTGGGCCGGCCGTGCAGCGCGTGGTCGACCTTCATCAACCCCGTCACCGCTCTGGCGCACGACGTCTCGTTCTCCCGACTGCCGCGGCGTCTTCGCCGCGCGCTGTGCGCCGTGCTGCTGCCGATCACCTGGGGTGCGTTCGTCCTGCATCCACCGCATGCGCGGGGCACGGAGCTGGCGGTTCGCTGGGACAAGCCCGCCTGACCGTCAGGCCGGGGAGGGTAACGGTCCTTCGCCGAGGTGCACGGACACGGCCTCGATCAGGATCTCGCGCGCCCGCTCGGCGATCTCGTCGAGAGACGGCGTGCGGAGCGCCATCGACTCGGCGCGACGCTTGAGGTCGTCGAGGCTCGGGAAGCTCGACAGGTGGGGCAGGTGAAGGTGCGGCATCCTCGGATGCGGGAGACTGGCCGCCACCTGCTCGGCGATCCTCTCGACGGGGAACGTCGCGACGAGCTGGTACGCCACCTTGTCGATCGCCCGGCGGGAAAGTCGACGCTCGCCCTGCAGGACGTCCGCGGGCGGCCCCTTGAGGTCCGACACCGTTCCGGTCCACGACAGCGCCTTCAGGATGTAGTACGTCGGGTCGATCTCCCACCAGCGCCACCCCTGACGGGTCGATGCCTGGTAGTAGTGGTGGTTGTTGTGCCACCCCTCGCCCATCGTGATCAGGGCCAGGAGGAACGAGTTACGGCTCTCGTCGCCGGTCAGGTAGCGCTGCTTGCCGAAGGTATGGGCCAGCGAGTTGATGGCGAACGTCCCGTGGAAGAGGATCGTCGTCGAGAGGAAGAACCCGACGAACAGGCCCGGCCAGCCGGCGATCGCCAAGCACGCCACGCCGAGCAGCGTGCCGGGCAGGTACTTCCAGCGATCCAGCCACACCAGCTCGGGATACGCCTCGAGATCGCGCACCAGCGAGTAGTCCGCCGTCCCCCGCTGGCGGGCGAAGATCCACCCCACGTGGGCGAACAGGAACCCGTGCAGGCTCGGCGAGTGGACGTCCTCCGGCGTATCGGAGTACTTGTGGTGGTGGCGGTGCTTGGCGGACCACCACAGAACGCCCTGCTGGAGCGACGTCTGGCCGAGGAAGGCCAGCGCGAACTGGAACGCCCGGCTGGTGCGGAACGTGCGGTGCGAGAAGTAGCGGTGGAACCCGGCCGTGATGGCGAACATCCGGCCGAAGTACAGCGCCACGCACAACGCGATGGAGCCCCACGTGACGCCCGACCAGAGGATCCCCAGGCACGCCAGGTGCACGAGGACGAACCCGGCCGCGTTGGGGTAGACGATGTCGTCGTGGTGTTCCGCGTCGAACGTGATCCTCTGGGTGAGCATGTACGGTCCGGGCTGAATAGGAAAGGGCGTGCCGAGGCGCATTCAATATAGCGCCTCGGCCGGGGACACGCCCACCTTATAGCAAGATACGGACCCGTTCGCCTAGAATTCGATCTGCACGCGGTACTTGAGCGTCGCCTCGCCGTTGGCCGGCACGGGGATGTCGAAGCGCACGGTGAACGCGTCCAGCTTCTTCCAGTCGTGGGTCGTCGACAGGATCCTCCACTCCGAGGGCAGCGGTTCGACGACCTGCACCGTCACGGCGTCGTCCTTGTGGTTCCGGAGCGTGACCTCGAACTCCTCCTCGTACAGGTGGCCGCTCGACAGGACCTGGAAGTCGGTCTGCTTGCGCTCGGCGATCACGTCGAACGCCTCGCCGACCTTGACCTTCACGCGCTCGTCGCGCGGCGTGTGGTCGATCCGGTCCTCGCCGACGAGCTGCAGGGTGCCGTCCGTGTCGGCCTTGTAGAGCCGCACGACGCCCGCCGGCAGGGCCATCCCGAGGCCGTTCGATTTCTTGTTGTCGAACTCCTGGTAGACCCCCACCTTGAGGCCCTTCTCGCCGCCGTACTGCTGCGTGTAGTACCACGACGCACCGGCCAGCAGGTACACCCGGTCGGTGCGGATCCCGCTCCCCTCGAGCAGACGGATCTGCTTGGTCTGGTTGTTCTTGATCGTCGTCGGGCGGGGCAGGTCGTAGAGGTGGTACTCGAAGAACGTTCGCTCCTCGAAGCGCGCCTCGTCGGCCACCTGTGCCGCCGCGCGCAGAGCCATCTTCTCGTTCATCGCGCCGGTGTCCGACGCGCGGTGGATGTCGCCCGCCACGAGCTTGAGCTTGGCGTTCGGGAAGTCCGTCCCGCTGGCGTTCTGGAGCGTGACCCAGCCGCCGATGGCCAACGAGCGGTCGTCGGACGAGAGGGTCGCCACGTAGTCCGCCTTCCAGCTCATTCCGCCCGTCAGGTACGACACCTCGACGGGCTCCTTCCCCTGGCGCTCCGAAGCCAGCGTCCAGACCAGTGTCGGGAGCGCCTTGAGGTCGCCCTTCAGCGCCGGCAGGACGACGCGGCCCGGCGGGTTCAGCGCGATCGAGTCGCCGATCTGGTACACGCGCCCGCCCTGGAGCGACAGCAGCTTGGCGGGCACCGCGACCTCGCGCCCGTCCTCCTTCGGGACGTACAGCGTGACCGTCTCGCCGACGTACTTGGCGAGCAGCGCGTCGGGGGTCAGCAGGTCGTACTCGTAGTTCTGCTCGAGGACGTCGACGCCGCCGCCGCGCAGCGCCTGGAACGCGACCGACGTCGGGTCGATGCGCGCCGCCACGTCACGGAACGGGAGCGTGAACACGCCCCGCTCCAGGTCGACCGGCCGCTGGTCGCGGACGAGGGCCAGGTCCTGGTTGTAGACCGTCACCGCGACGCTCCGCGGGTCGGGGTCGTCGCCACGAACGACGAACGGGGCGGCCACCATCGCCGCCGTCAGCGCCGCGGCCGCGGCGAAGGCTCGGATCTTCATGTCTTCCTCCGGCTCGGGTTCGGTTCCGCGGGGTCGGTCCGGCGAGTCCGGGCCGCGCCCCGCTCCAGATACCGCCGAGCCGGCGGCTTATTCCGCGGGGGAGGAAGTCGCGGAGTCGCTCACGGGCGACGCGCGAGGAATGCGGACAGGCTGTCGGCGACGACGCGCGCCGTGTCGGCCAGGGCGAGGTCGGCGTCGACCCGCGGGGCCAGCGTGTCGCGCCACAGGGCGAGGGCTTCGGCCGCGGCCGCCGAATCGCCGGTGGCGAGCGCCGCGCGGCCGTTCTCCAGGAAGCGCCTCACATCGGACGCGGCGAAGCGCGCCCCGGCCTCGAGCTGGCCGCGGGCGGCCGCCTGGGCGGCGGGCGACGGCTGGGCCTTCTTCATGGCGCCGACGACCTGGTCCTCGTGGGCGGCCTTCTCCTCGGCCGGGGCCGCGGGGGCCTCGTTCCGCGCCACCCGGCCCGCGTCCTGGCGGATCTCCGTCTCGGCGACCTCGTCGGCCGCCTCGGCCGGCGCCCGGTCGCGCTCGGCGGCGGCGGGGGCCGGCGGGGGAACCAGGGTGTCGAGACCGCGCGCGACGCGCGGCGGCCCGCTGTCGGTCGCAGCCTCGGGCCCCGTCACCGACCGGCGGAAGCGTTCCGCCTCGCCCGGCGAACGGACGTTCACCTCCCACAGGACCCCCATGGCGAGGAGCGCCACGACGGCCACGGCGAGCCGCGGCAGCCAGGCCCGACGCCGCGCGGCACCCGCCGCCGCGGCCGTCGTGCGGGCCGCGATCCCGGACCGCAGCCCGGCCCAGTCGGGCTCGGGCCCGCCCTCCTCGACCGCCCGGTAACCGTCGGCCACCGTCCGGGCGAACGCCTCGAGCGCGGCCGCCCGCTCGGCGCACGACTCGCACGACGCGAGGTGCGCCTCGACCCGCGCGGCCTCGGGCGCCTCGAGCTCGCCGGTCCGCCACAGGTCGAGCGCGGTCTCGTCGGGGTGGCGCTCGGCGTCGTTCATGTCGTTCTCCTCCTCATGACGCATGGCCGCTCACGGCGCGCCGACCCCCTTCGACTCGAGGCACGCGCGCATCTTCTCCCGCGCCCGCGACAGGCGAGACATGACCGTGCCGGCGGGAATCTCGAGCGCGGCCGCGATGTCGGCGTAGCTCAGCCCGTCGGCGTGGCGCAGATCGAAGCACTCGCGCTGATCGGCGGGCAGCGTCTCGCGGCACGCCTCGAGGGCCGCTGCCAGCTCGCCGCGCTCGATCCGTCGCGAAGCGTCGTCGCCCGATTCCAGCGGCGGCGCCGCGGCTCGGCCGGCCGGCGGATCGTCCGGATCGTCGGGTCCCTCGCGCGACAAGGACACGAGGCCCCACGTCTTCCGCCGGCGGAGCACGTTCAGCGACCGGTTCCGCGCGATGCGGTAGATCCAGGTGTAGAACCGGTACGTCGGATCGAATTCGTCGAGGTGCCGATAGGCCCTCACGAACGCCTCCTGGACCGCGTCCTCGGCCTCGTCGGGGTCGCCCAGCAGACGCAGGCAACCCCACCACAACCGGCGCTGGTAGCGCTCGACGAGGGTCCCGTACAGGTGCCGCTCGCCGGCCACGATGCGCCGGACGAGCCGGGCTTCTTCGGCGGCCTCGTCGGCCCCCTGCCTGTCCTGGGTACCCGCCGGAGGCGCGTTCATTCCGCGGCGGGCGGCCGGGCGCTCAGCGCGGGCGCAGCGGCGCCCGGCCCGGCAGGTCGGCGCCGTCGGCGGCCACGACCTCGGCCGCCACGACCCGCACGTCGTTGTCGTGGTTCGAGCGCACCGTGGCCAGCGCGCGCCGCACGCGCCGCCAGGCGTCGTCGACGACGAGCCGCGCGCGCGTCACGTGGGCCTCGCCCCCCGTCCCGGGATCCGCGCGCCGCGCGGCGTCGGCGCGCGCCAGGACGGTCGCCATGCGGTACAGCTCCGCCACCGCGTCGGCGATCCGCTCGAGGACGAGCTGGCGCTCGACGATCGTCCTGCCGTACCGTCGGAGCGCCCACTCGACCGTCCCGGCGAACTCGGCCACGTACTCGGGGAGCGGATGGGCGATCGCCTCCACGTCGGGATGCAGCTCGGGGAGCTCGGGGTGGCCCAGAGCGCGCCGCGCGCGCTCCCGGGCGTAGTCGGTCAACAACCCCATCTGCTTGATCGGATCGCGCAGGGCGCGCGCCACGGCCTTCAGGTTCTCGCCCGGCTCCTCGAGCCCGGCCAGCGCCGTGTACAACCGCAGGATCTCGTTCGTCCCCTCGAAGATCAGGTTGATCCGCGCGTCCCGCAGGTAGCGCTCGAAGGGGTACTCCTTCATGTATCCCATCCCGCCGGCGATCTGCAGGGCTTCGTTGACGACCCGCCATACACCTTCCGAGCAGTGGAACTTGCAGATCGCCGACTCGAGCGAGAAGTCGACGTCGCCACGGTCGACGAGGCCCGCCGTGGCGTACACCATCGACTCCGCGCCGTAGATCTCGAGCGCCATCCCGGCGAGCTTCTTCTCGATCAGCTCGAAGTCGACGAGCGGCCGGCCGAACTGCTCGCGCTCGCGCGCCGCGCGGGTCGACTCGGCGAGGAGCATCTTCATGCCGCCGACGCACCCCGCGGCGAGGCCCAGGCGGCCCGAGTTGAGGACCTCCATGGCGACCTTGAACCCCTTGCCGACCTCCCCCAGGACGAGGTCGGGCGGCAGGACGACGCCCTCGAAGTGGACCTCCGTGGTAGAGGAGCCCTTGATACCGAGCTTCCTCTCCTCGGGTCCAGTCGAGACGCCGTCCAGCGCGCGCGGGACGATGAACGCCGTGATGCGGTCGACGGTCTCCCCTTCGCGCTCGACCTCGGTCTGGGCGAACACGGTGAACACGTCCGCCAGCCCGCCGTTGGTGATCCAGATCTTGGTCCCGTCGAGGATCCACGCCTCGCTCTCGGCGTCCCACCGGGCGCGGGTTCGGATCGACGCCGCGTCGGAGCCCGCGCCGGGCTCGGTCAGGGCGAACGCGGCGAGCTCCCGGCCGCTTGCCAGGCGCGGGAGGAAGCGCCGCTTCTGCTCGTCGGTGCCGAAGCGCAGGATCCCCTTGAGCCCGATCGACTGGTGGGCGCCGACCGTCACCACGATCGATCCGTCGATCGCCGCCAGGAGCTCGAACACCCGATCGTAGAACGATTCCGACGCGCCGATCCCGCCGTACTCCTCGGGAACCACGATCCCCATCACGCCGAGCTCGGCCAGCCCGTCCAGGACGTCCCTCGGCAGTCGCCCCTCCTCGTCGATGGCCCGGCTGTCGACGCGGTCGCGGGCGAACTGGACGAGGCTCTCGCGCAGCAGATCGAACGTCTCGGCCTCGTCGGCCGACAGCTCGGGGAACGGGAACAGGGCGTCCGTCGCCACGTGTCCCAGGAAGAACGGCTTGCAGACGCTCACGCCGGCTTCTGGTCGGACGGCGCGTCCCGGGGGCCGTGTGGCGGGGACTGGGGCAGACGGCGGGCGAGGAAGATCCCCGACACGAGGACCACGAATCCCAGCGCCAGGACGGCGGCGCTGTTGGCCATGACGCGCTGGGCGATGGCCTCGGAATGGAGCCCCAAATCCTGGGCCCAGTCGCGGGCCTGGCTCAGCGAGCGCCACCAGTCGACCACCGTCCAGCACGGGATCAGGAAGCCGAGCACGGCCAGGACGCGCATCGCCATGGGTCCCCAGCGCACTCCCTTGCGGCGGGCCACGACGTAGACCCACAGCATGCCCACGGCGATCAGCGCCAGGGCCGTCATGGCCGGGGCGTCGAGCAGCGGAGCGAAGCGGCCGGTGTGAGCGGCCACTCAGAACCCCGATCCGAACGTGGGCTGGAGATCCTGCTCCTCGGCCGGCGGCGGGGCGCCGTAGAAGCCGTCCTTCCAGCGGGCCCGCTCGCGCAACGCCTCGGAGGCGGCGAAGCGCGGGTCGATCGCCCGGACCCACTCCTCGAGACGTTCGACGATCCGCGCCACGCCGACCTCGTCGGCCCAGCGCATCAGCCCGCCGCGGAACGGCGGCCAGCCGATCCCCGTGACGAGCGCCAGATCGCCGTCCTCGGGGCTCGCCACGATCCCCTCGTCGAGGGCTCGCGCGGCCTCGTTGACCATCGGGTACAGACAGCGCTGGACGAGGTACGCGTCCTCGTAGACCGGCGCCTCGCCGGCCGCCGGGGCCGGCAGTCCGAGCTCGTCGCGCAGGGCGTGGTCTGGCTCGGTGCGCTCGCCGTCCGCGTAGCGGTAGAACCCGGCCCCCGACTTCCGGCCCAGGCGCTCGGTCGTCTGCAGCCGGTGCAGGAGCGGGTGCGGCTTCATGCGGTCGGGATACGCCTCCTCGAGCACCTTGCCGACCTTCGCCGCGATGTCCAGCCCGACCTCGTCGAGCAGCGCCAGCGGCCCCATCGGCAGGCCGAAGTCCTCGAGCGCGCCGTCCAGGTCCTCGGTAGGGACGCCCTCGGCGTACAGCCGCGCGGCCTCGTTGAGATACGGGAACAGGAGCCGGTTGACCCAGAATCCCGGGCCGTCGCGGACGACGACGGGGGTCTTCCCCATGTCGCGCGCCAGCCCGTGCAGCGTGGCCAGCGTCTCGTCCGAGGTGCGCCCCCCGCGCACCACCTCGACGAGGGGCATCCTCTCGACCGGGTTGAAGAAGTGCAACCCGCCGAAGCGCTCCGGACGGGACAGCGCGCTGGCCATGTCGTCGACCCGCAGCGACGACGTGTTCGTCGCCAGGACGGCCGTCTCCGGCAACTCGCGCTCGACCTCCGCCAGGACGTGGCGCTTGACGGCCAGGTCCTCGACGATCGCTTCGACCACCGCGTCCACCCGGCCGAATCCGACGTACGTCGCGGTCCCCGAGATCCGGTGCATCAGGTCGCGCGCCTCGCGCCGATCGAGCTTGCCCCGCCGGACGGCCTTGCGCGCGACCCGCGCGGCGTGGGCCAGGCCGTCGGCCACGCGCGCGAGGTCGACGTCCTTGAGGCGCACGGTCAGCTCGTGGTACGCCGCCACCTCCGCGATCCCGCCGCCCATGACCCCGGCGCCGAGGACGCCCAGCGCCCGCACCGGCCGCCCGGCGACGCCGCCGGGCGGCTTCTTCGCCGCCTCGCTCCGGCGATACAGCCACATCAGGTTCCGCGCCGCGGGCGTCGAGGCGAGCTCGGCGACGGCCTCGGCCTCCGCCTGCAGCCCCGCCGCCATCCCCTCCTCGAGACCGATCTCGACGACCTCGAGAACGCGGTACGGTGCGGGGTAGTGGGTACCGGTCCGCTGCTGGACGCGCTTCCGGGCCCGACCGAGGATGAGCTTGCGTCCGAGCGGGTTGCGCTCGACGAGGCGCGCCAGACCGCCCGATGCCCGCGCCGGCAGGACCTCGCCGCGCATCGCGTCCCGCGCCACGTCGCGCGCCCTGTCGAGCAACCGGCCGGCCGGGACGGCCTCGTCGACGAGGCCCATCCGCTCGGCCTCGCGCGCGCCGACCCGCTTGCCGGTCAGGACGAGGGTCAGCGCGTCCTGCAGCCCGATCAGCCGCACCACGCGCTGCGTCCCGCCCCACGCCGGGAGGATCCCGAGCTGGATCTCGGGGAATCCGAGCTTCGTCGCGTCGTCGTCGCTCGCCAGGCGGAACGAGCACGCCAGGGCGAACTCCAGCCCGCCCCCGACGCAGGCGCCGTGGATCGCGGCGACGGTCGGCACGGACAGGTCGGCCAGCCGTTGGAACGCGTCCTGGCCACGCCGGGACAGCGCGTAGGCGTCTTCCGCCGAGGCCACCGCGGCGAGCTCCTCGATGTCGGCCCCGGCGACGAACGATCCCGGCTTGCCGGAGCGGAACACGACGGCGCTGAGGTCGTCGCGTCCGGCGAGCTCGGCCACGACGTCCTCGAACTCCCCCAGGACGGCCCGCGACCACACGTTGACCGGCCGGTCGGGCAGGTCGAACACGACTTCCGCCAGGCCGTCCTCGGCGAGCACGTAGTCGAACGCGCGCGTCACGTCAATCCGGCGCGCGCTCGAAGACGATCGCCCCGCCCTGCCCGCCACCGACGCACAGCGTCGCCAGACCCTGCCCGAGGTTGCGGCGGCGCATCTCGAGCAGGAGCGTCAGCGCCAGGCGCGTGCCGGTGGCGGCGATCGGGTGGCCGAGGGCGATGGCCCCGCCGTTGACGTTGAGGATCTCGTCGCGAAGCTCGCCGATCGGCTCGGACCGGCCGAGCACCTCCTGGGCCCAGACGGCCGACGGGAACACCTCCTGGTTGGCCAGGACGACGGCGGCGAACGCCTCGTTGAGCTCGACCAGCTCCATGTCCTCGAGCCGGCGCCCGGCGCGGGCCAGGGCGAGCGGAGTCGCAAGCGCCGGCCCGAGGCCCATCCGGCGCGGGTCGAGGCCGGCGTAGGCGAAGGCCACGATCCGCCCCAGCGGCCGGTAGCCCAGCGCGCGGGCGCGCTCGCCCTCCATCAAGAGCAGCACCGCCGCCCCGTCCGTGATCATCGAGGAGTTCCCCGCGGTGACGGTTCCGTAGCGCTCGGCGAAGACGGGCTTCAGCCGCTCCAGCGCCTCGAGCGTCTGCTCGGGGCGGTAGCCGACGTCTTCGGCGACGACGTCCGTGTAGTCCGGGGGGACGAACACCGGCGTCACCTCGTTCGCGAAGCGGCCCTCGGCCCAGGCCCGCGCGGCGCGCTGGTGGGAGCGCAGGG
>CAZCZH010000075.1:0-11139 GCA_964502985.1 uncultured Gemmatimonadales bacterium | reverse complement strand
CCCGCCGACCAGCCGATCTCCGTCGCCCTTCTCGACGAACGGGTTGTCGAGAATCAGGAGGCCACCGCGCACGACGAGGACGTCGTGGATCTCGACTGCCACACCGGCGTGCTGGCTCGAGGTGGAGAGCTCCCGAAGGTCGCTGTCGATGTCGAACAGGAGACTCACCCGGTACTGCGGGGGCAGGCCGAAGAACTTGTCGGGTCGGGCCCGCAGTCCCACCCGCACGCGCTCGGGGAGCTCCTGGTCGACGGGCTCCCCCTCGAGGGGCACCGTCGGCGAGGCGCTGCCCGCGTCGAAAGAGATGTCGGGCCCCAGGTTTCGCAGCGAGACGGCCAGCTCGATCGGAACCGTGACGCGCGGCTGGTACACTACCCCGACGTCGAACGCGGGTCCGCTTCCCTCGAGCACGGCGAGGTCGCTCTTGTAGTACTTGCCGGTCACTCCGTACGACAGCTTGTCGCGCCACATCCCGGCCCATGTCACGCCGAGGACCCATTCGCTCACGTCGATCGTCCCGATGACATCCGGCGAGTCCTCGGTGATCGGGATCTGGCCCAGGTCCTCGTAGACGAGCTGTGCCGCGACCGTTCCCCAGGGGGTCGCCCATCCGCCGGCCACGTAGTTGCTGTTGATGTTCACCACGTCGGCCGACTCGAAGCGGCTGAACGTGACCGCGCCCTTCCCCAGTCCGGCGGCCACGGCCGGATTGTAGGGCAGGGCCTGGAGCTCGCCCGACGCCGCCACCGCGGTCCGACCCTGTCCCACGATGCGCGCGCCGACGGGCAGGCTCAGGCCGACCAGCCCACCGCCGCTCTGGTCGGCGGCCGAGGTCCCCTGCCCCCTGGCGACGGCGGGCTGGGCGCCGAGAGCGACCGACACGAGGAGCGGGGTCAGGAGCCGGAGTAGGGCTGGGCGCATGAAGGCCCGAATCTCGGCCCCGGGTCGCGGTGCTGCAAGAGCGCGCACACCGCTCACGGCAGCTTCAGCGCCCGCACGACGCTCTCTCCGCGGGGAGTGGTCAGACGGGCGATGTAGACTCCGGCCGGTGCTGCGCGACCGGTATCCGTCTTGCCGTCCCACACCGAGGTCAGGACAGCCGGTCCCGCGCGACCGTCGAACAGAGTCGCCACCTTGCTTCCTGCCACGTCGAAGATCTCCAGCCGCACGGAGCCGTTCTCCTCGATCCGGTACTCGAACGTCGTCTCGTCGCGGAACGGGTTGGGGTGGTTCTGCAGAAGAGCGTCGGTCTCTCCCGGCTCGGGCGTCGGCGGCTCGCCGGGGAAATCGCTCGCCGGCGGCAGGTTCGCCAGTCGATCGGCGTAGGCTTGTCGCGCGGTGCGGACCCGCGCCACGATCTGGGACAGGAACGACTCGTCACCCTGCAGATCGGCGGGAGCGAGGAAGGCGGGCGCATCGGGCGCATCGGCCCACACGAAGGCTACGGCGGTCCGCCGAACGGATCCCGGGGCCACGTCGGGCAGCTTCCAGCCGACCAGGGCGCGCAGGTCGAAACCCGGTCCGCGGATGGTCGGCCCGCGCGGATCCAACCCGGCCAGGGTCAGGTACTCGGTCGCGTCGGTCACCGGGACCCCCCGGACCCCCACCCCGGCGGACGACGTCAACTGAGTGACGTTGATCGCGGCACCGGGATCGACGAGCGGCACGATCGCCAGGAATCCCGGAGTGCCCTCGAACGACGTCTCCTGGAAGTTGCTGTCCCAGATCAAGAGGACCGCCTGCCCGTCGACCTCCAACCGGGCCGCCGTGTCGTCCGTCGGATCGCCCAAGTCGGGATCGAGCACGATCCCGGCCCACGGCTCGCGGATCGTGTAGCCGGACGAGCGGATCCGATCCGATATGTTGGTCATGTCGTACTGCACGAACACGGTGCCGCTGAGATCGGCCTCGTCGAACACGAACGAGCGCTGTCGCACCTCCAGCCCGAGGGGGATCGAGGGTCCGAAGGAAGTGGGCACGGTGAACCGGTCGCCGTACATGGTGAACAGCTCCTGGTCGGCCACCGGCTGGACGGGAAACAGGTCCATGTCGGATGGGTTCGTCGACGACAGGACGCGGAATCGAGGGTCGTCTCGGCTGAAGCCGATCGCCCCCTCGACCCACTCGATGTCCGAGATGTCGGTCGGGTGGAAGCCGATCGTTGTCAGCGTGTCTGGCTGGCCGTCCGCGTCGACGTCGCCGATCCCCCCGACCCACAGCCCGGCGCCGAACAGGTAGCGATTCGTGCTCCCCCGCGGGAAGTTGCCGACGTCGCTCGGCCCCACGGCGAGCCCGTAGCCGCCACGGTTGGACACGCGCAGGAAGATGTCCGTCACGTCGTGGGCGATCAGCGATCCGGCCGCGGGGACGAGCTTTTGGGCGCTCAGGGGCGAGGGCACGCAGAGGATGGCCAGCCCGAACGCCCACCCGACGACCCGTCTACTCATGGCAGTCCTCGCACAGTCCATAGATCTCCAGCTTGTGGTCACGAGGAACGAAGTCGTGGAGCCGGGCGATCTCGGTCAATGTGCGCTCCACGTCGGGAGCCTCGATCTCGATGACCTTGCCGCACCGTGTGCACACCAGGTGCTCGTGGTGAGGACGCGTGGGCCGGGGCTCGTAGCGCTTGAACCCCTCGCCGAAGTCGTGCTCCCGGATGAGTCCCGCTCGAAGCAGGAGATCCAGCGTGCGGTACACCGTCGCCTTGCCGATCCGGCCCCCCTCGCCGCGCAACCGCTCCAGGATCTCATCGGCCGAGACATGCCGATGGGTGCCGAACACCGCCTCGGCGACCCTCAAACGCTGCGGGGTCACCGGATGGTTGTATCGCTGCAGATATTCCCGGAACCGGTCGACCCCCGGCCCGGTCGACGAGCCGCTCGTCACGCTTCCTCTGGGCATGTCGGGAACAGCACGCCGGCCAGGTCGGACGGACCGCCGCCGGACAGGTCAACCTCTCGATGAGCGGCTCCCTCCACTCCGCAACGATCGACGAACTCGGTGAGGATCGCCGGCAGGACGTCCACCGGAAACCGGGCCCGGCGGACGAAGTCGTGGGCCGGCTGGTCCGGCTCGGACGTCCGACCGCCCAGCGCGACCATCTCGAGCCGGCCGTCGGGCAAACGCTTGGTCACGAGAGCCAGTGAGAACGCGACGTCCTTGCGCTCCAGCGGCTCGAACACGTAGACGCGCTCGAGGCGCTCGTCGTCGCGCAACTCCAGCGTTCGACGCAGCGCCTCGATACGGGAGTCGCGGGCCGGGTCGCCGGCCGCGTCGTGGGAATCCGTCACGACCGGGACCACGGTCTCACTCATCGGGTTGACAGGGGTCGAGAGGGGTCGGTATTCTCGCGTCGCTCTGGCGCCCCCAATGTCGTGGCCCCCGTGCGGGTCGTCAACCGAACGTCTGCCCCGAGACACCGTGCCCACTGACGAGAGCATCGACCGCTCGGCCCGCCTGCTGGCCGCCTTGACCTATCCCCTCGGCCCGATCGGAGGCGCGTTCGCCCTGTGGCGCGGCCGTGACGCTCCGCTGGTGCGGTTCCACGCCTGGCAGGCGATTCTGCTGTGGCTGTTCGTCGGCGCGGCGATCGCCGGTTTCCGGCTGATTCCGCTCCTCGGTCTGGGACTGGAATGGGGATTCGCGCTGGGCGGCGCGGCACTGGCGGTATTCCTGGCCGGCGCCGCGTACCGCGCCCATTGGCCCGTGATCCCGCTGCTGGGGGACGTGGCGCTCGAGTGGGCCGGACTGCGCCGGAGACGGTCGGAGGCCGACTAGTCACCGGCCCGCCTCAACTGGCCGCCGCGAGCGCCTCCTCGAGACCGATGCGCCGATCCTCGGCCGGGACGATCGAATCCTCCTCCAGCGAGACCGACACCAGCGTCGAGACGCCGGGCTCCTCCATCGTCACCCCGTAGAGATAGTCGGCGGCCTCCATCGTCCGCTTGTTGTGCGTGATGACGATGAACTGGGTCTGACCCGTGAAGTGGCGGATCATGTGCAGGAAGCGCCCGACGTTGGCTTCGTCCAGCGGCGCGTCGACCTCGTCCAGGATGCAGAACGGGCTCGGCTTGACCTGGTAGATCGCGAACAGCAGGGCCAGCGCGGTCAGAGCGCGCTCCCCGCCCGACAGAAGGCTCAGGTGCTGGACCCGCTTGCCGCGCGGGCTGGCGACGATATCGATCGGCGATTCGAGCGGATCGTCCGGCTCGGCCAGCCGGAGCTCGGCCTGCCCACCCTCGAAGAGCGTCCGGAAGGTGGCCCCGAAGTTGTCCCGGATCGCGGCGAACGTCTCCTCGAACAGCTCGCGCGCGGTGGCGTTGATCCGGCGAATCGCCTCCTCGAGCTGGCGCTTGGCCTGCACTAGGTCGTCGCGCTGGGTCACGAGGAACGCGAGCCGCTCGGACTCCCGGTCGTACTCCTCGACAGCCAGCATGTTGACCGGCCCCAGGTTGGCGCGCTTGCGCCGGACCTGTTCCAGACGTGGGCGGAGTTCGTCCAGCGTCAACGCGACCTCCTCCTCGTCCAGCGGGTTGGCCGCGAGCAGCGCGTCGAGGTCCTGCTCGTAGGTTTCGGCCAGGTGGTCGAGCAGCGTCTGCCGGCGGTGCCCGATCTCTTGGCGGGAAAGCTGCGCGGCGTGGCGCCGCTCCACGGCGTCGTCGTGGGACCTGCGAAGCGCCCGCGCCTCCGCCTCCCACCCCACGCGGCGCTCTTCGATCCCGGAGACGCGCTGGCTCGCCTCCCTGACCCGGCTCTCGACGACGTCGAGGTCCCCATGGAGGGTCTCGATCTCCGCCGCAGTGGCGGCGCGCTCTCCTGCGAGGCGCTCGTTGGAGCGCTCGATCGAGACGCGCTCGGCCTCACGCTCTTCGCGCCCCGCGGCGAGCGAGCGCTCGGCGCCGGCCACATGCTCGAGCTCGCGCTCGAGGGCCCGCAGCTCAGCCTCGGCTTCGGCGCGCTCGAGCTCGACGGCGTGGCGCGCGCTCAGCCGCTCGGCGCGGACCGCGTCGAGTCGCTCGAGCGAGGCCCGCACGTCGGTCAGGCGCTCCCTGGCGCGGGACTCGTCGGCCTCCAGCGCGCCGCTCTTGAGCGCCTGGTCCTCGCTCGCCTCGCGGGCCCGGTCGCGATTCGCCACCTGCTCCGCGTGCTGGGTCTCGAGCTCGGCCACGCGACGCGCGGTCTGGCTGGCCGATTCCTCGGCCACGGCCAGAGCCTCGCGCGCGGCCCGATGGCGCTCGTGGGCCGCCTCGCGCGCCGCTCGCGCCTCGGCCGCCTCGGCTTCTCCGAGCTCGACCTCGTCCTCGGCCGCCGCGGCCTCGGCGATCCTGTCGCTCACGGCCGCGCGGCGCTCGATCAGCTCGGCCTCGGCCTCGGCGCGCCGGCGGCGTCGCGCCAGGAGCCCCTCGTCACCCTCGGCGCCCGGCGTGCGCCAGCGGCCCGTGGGCTCGATCAGGGTGCCGTCGAGACCCGCCACGACGTAATGCCGCGCGGCCTCCGGGCTCGCTGCGAGCGCCTCGCGGCAGCGCAGGGCGGCGTACCGGTCGTCGACCAGGAGCAGCCGCTCGAACAGCGGCCGCAGCCGCTCTCCGAGCGACGCTTCGCCGGTCCAGCGCAGGACGTCCATGCCGCGGCCCACGACTACGGCCGCCGCCGCATCGGGAATCTCCGGCGGCGCTCCCGTCGCGACGTACTCGGGAACCAGCAGATCGGCGCGCCCGGCGTCCTCCTCCAGCAACCGGTCCGCGGCGCGCTCCGCCACGCCCCGGTCGCGCACGAGAAGCGCGTTGCCGAGGCTCTCGAGGTAGCGCTCCAGCGCCGTCTCGAAGCGTCGCTCGGTGGGCTCGACGGCCTGAGGCAGTGAGCCGGCCAGGCCGTCACGCGAGCCGTCGCCCGACAGCAGCGTCCGCGCCCCACGCGCGTAGCCCTCGAAGCGCGATTCCAGCGCGGTCAGGGTCTCGAGCCGACTCGCGGCGGCGCGCTCGGCAGCACGCTCGGAGGCGAGTTCCTCGCGGGCCGCCTCCAGTCGAGCCAGCGCCTCGCCGAGCGCGGCCTCCAGCTCACGCTCCCGTGCCTCGGCCTCGACCCGCCGGCCGCCGCTCTCCTCGAGACCGGCGCGCGCCGACGCGAGGACCGTGTCCGCGCCCATCCCTTCGCGGCGCCGCGCGGCCAGCTCGTGCTCGAGGGCGTCCAGTCGCTCTTCCGCCGCCTCGGCGGCCGTCGCCTGCCGGGCCGCGGCCTGGCGCGCCTCGGTCAGCCGCTCGCGGAGGGACTCCAGCTCGTGGATCAGGCGCGCCTGCTCGGCCTTCAGCTCGGCGTGACGCTCCTCGTCGGCCGCGTGATCGGCGTGCGGAGCCATGCGCCCGGTCACGCGCTGGAGGCGCGCGCCGGCTTCCTCGAGTTCGACCTCCAGGGCGGCGCGGCGCTCGGCGAGCTCCGAGCTCCGCTCGTCGGCGCGGCGATCCTCGGCCTCGAGCGCTTCCAGCCGGGCCTGGTTGTGCTTGAGCGTCTCCCCGGTGACCAGGCGCGACTCCTCGCGTCGCGCGATCTGCGAGCGCAGCGCCTCGGCCTCCGTCCGCGCGGTGCGCTCCGTTTCGCGCGTCTCCACGAGCTCCTCTTCGAGCGCCTCGAGGGTCGCTTCGCGATCCCCGAGCCGGGCGGCGAGCACCGCCTCGCTGTCCGCCAGTCCACCCAGCTCCTCGACGAGCGGCGCTTCACGGGCCGCCAGCGCTTCCAGCTCACGCGACGTCGCGTGGGCGTCCAGGCGGCGTTCCTCGGCCTCGTACTGCAAGTAGCGGCGAGTCTTCCCGACCTGACGCTTCAGCGAAGCGACGATCTTCTCGACCTCCCCGACGATGTCCTCGACGCGCACCAGATCCTGCGTGGTCGCCTCGAGCTTGCGCTCGGTCGCCTTGCGACGGGTCTTGTAGCGCGTCACGCCGGCCGCCTCCTCGAACAGCGTGCGCCGCTCCTCGGTGCGGTCGGACAGGATCTGATCCACCATTCCCTGCTGGATGAGCGAATACCCGTGCGCTCCCACGCCCGTCCCCATGAACAGGTCCTGGATGTCCTTGAGTCGGCACACGTGGCGGTTCAGCCGGTACTCGCTCTCCCCCTCGCGAAACACGCGTCGGGCGATCGACACCTCGCTGTACTCAACCGGCAGCAACCCACCCTCGTTGGAGAAGTGGAGCCGGACCTCGGCCAGGTTGATCGGCTTGCGCTCGCGGCTGCCGTTGAAGATGACCTCCTCCATCTTGGACCCGCGAACGAGGGTCGGTCGCTGTTCGCCGAGGACCCATCGGATGGCGTCCGAAATGTTGCTCTTGCCGCACCCGTTGGGTCCCACGATCGCCGTGACACCGGGATTGAACTCGATCGACACTCGATCGGCGAAGGACTTGAACCCGAACAGCTCGAGTCGCTGGAGTTTCACCGTTCTATTCCTCCCGTCGGGTAAGGGATGCGGCGGAAGCCATGGCGCTCAACGACCGGGCCAGGACCCCGGCCTCGTCCTCGGTGCGGTACGCGCCGGCGTACAGCCGGACGGGGCTCTGGCCGAGCGCATAGACGGGCACGCCTCGCTGGCGGAAGGAGTCCGCCGCCGAGCGGGCCCGGGGAGCGTCGGGGTAGACGCCCAGCCGGAACGCGTAGGGGGTCGGGCGCACGACGGCCTCGTCGACGAGCCCCGTGGCCAGCAACCGGTCGACGTCGGCCCGCGCCGCGCCGACATCGGGATAGGCGCCGACGAAGATCCGGTCCCAGCTGCCCTTCTCGTCCAGGTCGACCGGGGCGCGGTAGGCCGTCCATCCGGCGGAAGCCAGACGATCCAGCAGTCGGCGGACGCTGGCATCGCTCTGGTAGCTCGCCACGTGGATCGAGTACGGCGCCGGCCTACCGGGGTTCGCCACGGCGGGACTTCCGGGGGCGGCCGTCGAATCAGCCGGCTCGCCGGCCGTCGAGTCCCGGCTGGCGGCGAGCGTCGAATCCGCCGTCGGGTCGGAGGCGGGCGCGTCGGAGGGCTCGACGTTCAGCGGGATGCTCGACCCGCCGTCGGCGAACAGATCGACGGGGGTCCCCTCGGCGTCACCACCGGACGCGTCGCCCCACAGCGGATCCAGCCAGCGCTGGCCGCGGGCCACGGCGACCACGGCCACGGCGGCCAGCGCGGCGACCGCTACGACCCATCGCGCCCGGCGTCGGGCAGCACCCGGTCGCGACGATCCGCCCTCGCTCGTGGCGCCTTCCCGTCGCCGGCGGGTGATGGAACGCAGCGGAGCGCCCGACTCGAGCGCGGCGAGCGCTGCCAGGTCGGACTCCTCGGACTCGGCCGCCGCGTCCCTGGAGACGGGCGCCGCGACCGCCCGGCCCATGGCGACGAGTCGCGGGAGCGGACCCGTGAAGCGGTGCGCCATCCGGGCCAGATCGCCCGCGGCCTGCGGATCCCCGGCGAGTCGCACGAGGGCCCGCTCGCTTCCCGCCAGCGGGGCTCGCGTGTCCCCGTCCTCTACGGTGACCAGCGCGTCGCACAGCCCGGGCACGCCGGCCTCGTCGGTCGTCTCGAGCGGCGGCGGGAGGGCGACCACCACCACGTCGTGGCTCGCGCGCAGGCTGTCCAGCGAGCCGCGCAGCCCCGGAGCGTCCTCGAGCGGCGAGCCGGTCAGGAAGTACGCGCCTCCCGTGGCCACCTCGAGGCCCGGGACGCCGCTCGGTCGGACGACGCTCTCCAGCGGAATCCCGTACTGCAGGTGATCTACGACGCCCTCCTTGAGATCGATACCCAGGAGATGCTCGAGCCAGCGCACGTCCGGACTCAGGTCCAGGTATACGGAGCGCCGTCCGGAGCGGGCCAGGAACGCGGCCGTGAGGAAACCGAACAGGCGCGGGTTACGGCCCGCCACCCCCAGCCGGAGGCCGACGATCCGCGATTCACGGGCGGCGTCCTCGGCGAGGTCGGCGAGCAGCTGCACGTAGCCGGGATAGCGCACGGCCAGCGCGTCGATTCCGGTGTCGGGCGCCAGCGCAGTCAGCGCCGCGCGCCAGAAGGAATCGCTGAATTCGAGGTCCCACATTGCCGGAGATCCCGCTGGAGGGACGTGAACGGTCGTCGAAACATAGAGGCCGATGCGCGCGAACGTCAATCGCCGGACCACAATATCTTGGGGTCCGAGCGAGTCGGGGCCCTACGGGTCGGGCCCCGGTGGCGCAGATGGACCTCGCCGCCTCGGGGCGAACGCATTTGCGGGATGGGGGCTTTCTCGCGCCGCGGCCGGACGCGAGTCGGGAATCTATCGTTTTCGGGCCGGCGCGGCACGCGCGGGTCGCGCCGGCCCGGCGATCAGAACTCCGGCGCCAGCGTGAACAGGAACCGTCTTCGGTCGAGCGAGGCCATGTCGGTCGGCACGGCGACGTCGAAGCGCAGGACAGAGAACCCGAACAGGTTCATGCGCAACCCGACGCCGAACGAGGCCCGCGCGTCGGCCAGCCGGAATCCGAGAGGTCCGGCGTTCCGGGTGGTGGCGAACTGGAACGGGCGATCCTCGATCCGGGCGTAGCCCAGGTCATACCACAACGCGCCGCGGATCGGCGGGAACGCCGCGCCGCCGACGAGCGGGCGCTCGACGACCGGGAAGCGGAACTCGAAGTTCCACAGCCCGACCTCGGTCCCGATCAGCTCGGGATGATCGGGGTCGTTGTAGTCGTAGCCCCGCAGGAGCGTAGGGCCGCCGATCGTCTGCACGCGGAGGTTGTCCTGGTCCTGGCCGTAGACGCCGAGGAACAGGAACCGCGTGGCCAGCGTGTAACGCCGATCGAAAAAGAAATACCGCCGCAGGTCCCCGTAGAACTGGGTGAACGTCCGGTCGCCGAACCCGCGCTGAACCTCGAAGCGCTGACGCGTCCCGCCGACGGGTCCCGTCGAGCCGTAGAACGCGGTGTCGTAGACATAGGCCGCGGACGGCGACAGGAAGGTCTCGTTGGGCAGGTCCTGCTCGACGTTCGGGGTCGGATCGAAGATATCGAAGCGCGCGATCCGCCGGTCGACGTACGTCGCCTGGGCGCCCAGCTCGATCCGCCGGAACCGGCTGAAGGGGTACGCGGTGAAGAACTGCGTCCCGCGGTAGATGTCGCTGCGGAACAGGAACAGACCGCCCACCGGCCCCACGGCCAGCGGCGAGAAGTCGCTGCGGAACTGGAACACCGAGGCGCCCCAATTCCAGCGCTTCTTGAGGTTGGCGTAGGTGAAGAACAGGTCGCTGTCCTTGATCGACCCGAAGACCGACGCCGCGAAGTACAGGTTGTGGTCGCCCAGCAGGTCGCTGAACGCCAGCTGGGAGGCACCGAACGCCCCCACGCCGGAGGCGAAGCCCACCTCGGGCTGGCTGATCAGATCGGGCTGGAAGTGGACCTGGTATGGTCGTACCTGGAAGCGCGTCGTGTCGCGCGGCAGCCCGATGGTCGGATCGCGGAGCAGGGTCGCGACGTCGACGGGCTGATCGAAGGAAGGAAGGCGGTTGACGCCGGCCCGCGGGGGCGCCCGGCGACCGCGCGGCTTGCTCTCTCCGAGATAGTAGGACACGGCGTCGGGCTGTGGCGGGGCCGCGGCCACGTCACCCGGCTGTCCTCCGTCCCCGGGCTTTCCCTCGTCCGGCTTTCCGCCGGCGCCCGGCTCGGCATGGTCTCGATCGCCGTCGTTCCCCGGCTGCCGCGACGCGGTCCCCAGCGAATCTACGGCCACGGCCGCCGACTCGTTCGCTGGTTCGGCGGGACGCACGAACGCTCGCGCCGCGAGGTCGTATTCGCGCTTCTCGCCGGGGGTCCATGGCGTCACGGCCAGCTTGCGCGGATGGTCGACGCGATACAGATCCCAGCCGGCGTCGGAGAACGCGCTGAAGACCATCGTCCCGCCGTCGCGCGACCACGACAGGGCGGGGCTCGAGTCGATGATCCCCGTGGCCCCGGTCAGCATGTCGGTCAGCTGGTAGGTCTCGGCCTGGTCGAAGTCGTACAGGTAGACGTTCGTGATGCCGTCGCGATCGGACAGATAGGCGATCGACCGGCCATCCGGCCCCCATTGGGGATTGATGTTCTTGCCGGCTTGACCGGGCAGGAAGGTGATCTCGCGGGACTCCAGGTCCATGATCA
>CAZCZH010000074.1:0-11164 GCA_964502985.1 uncultured Gemmatimonadales bacterium | reverse complement strand
ACGCACGCCTTCTTCAAGGCGCTCTTGTTCCTCGGGGCGGGGAGCGTCATCCACGCGCTCCACGGCGAGCAGGACATGCGCCGCATGGGCGGCCTCAGGCGCCACCTGCCGGTGACCTACTGGACGATGCTCGCGGCGACCCTGGCCATCGCCGGGATCCCGCCCCTGGCAGGCTTCTTCTCCAAGGACGCGATCCTCGGCGCCGCGTGGAACGCCGGCCATCCGGGGCTGTGGGCCGTCGGCTGGGTCACGGCCGGCCTGACCGCGCTGTACATGTTCCGCCTGTTCTTCCTGACGTTCCACGGAGAGTTCCGCGGCCCGGCCGAGGCGCGCCACGGTCTGCACGAGTCGCCGCCCTCGATGGCCGTCCCGCTGGTCGTGCTGGCCGTCCTGGCGACGGTCGGCGGCTGGATCGGGGTGCCGGCGGTGGTCGGGGACGCGCTGGGCGGGCTCCCCGACGCGTTCGAAGGCTGGCTGGCGCCGGTCTTCGCCGACGTCGCGCGGGGGACCCCGGCCCACGCCGCGCCGGCCGCCGAGGTCGGTCTGATGATCGCCTCGATCGCGGTGGCCACCGTGGGGATCCTGATGGCGTGGGTCCTGTACGCGCGCGATCCCGAGCTCCGCGAGCGGCTCGCCCGGCGATTCCACGCGGCGTATCAGATCCTGCTCCACAAATACTGGGTGGACGAGATCTACGAGTTCCTCGTCGTCCGGCCGTACGACGCGCTGTCCACCTTCGCCTGGCGGGTGATCGACGACGGCCTGATCGACGGCCTGGGCGTGCGCGGGGCGGGCGCCCTGGTGCGCTTCGGCAGCGGAGTCGCCAGCCGCTGGGAGACGGGCTACGTGCAGAACTATCTGGTCGTGTTCTTCCTCGGCGTCCTGGCCGTCCTGGCGTACCTCGTGATCGGGTGAGGGGGCCGGCGTGACGTTCCCCTGGCTGAGCGCGATCCTCCTGTTCCCGCTCCTCGGCGCGGCCCTGGTGGGCGGAATCCCAGGCTCGAACCGGACGGCCATCCGCCAGGCGACCCTCGCCGTGACCGTGCTCCACTTCCTGATCGCGCTGCCCCTGTGGTGGCTCTACGACCCGTCGGGCCCGGCGTTCCAGTTCGTCGAGCGCGTGCCGTGGATCCCGGCCCTGGGAGTCGACTACCACCTGGGCGTGGACGGGGTGAGCGTGCTGCTGATCCTGCTGACGCTCGTCCTGACGCCCCTCGCCGTGCTCGGCTCGTGGCGCTACGTCGACGAGCACGTCAAGGAGTTCCACCTGCTGCTGCTGGTCCTGACGACGGGCATGCTGGGCGTGTTCGTCTCGCTCGACCTGTTCCTGTTCTACGTGTTCTGGGAGGTGATGCTCGTCCCGATGTACTTCATCATCGGCGTGTGGGGCGGCGAACGGCGGATCTACGCGGCGGTGAAGTTCTTCCTGTACACGTTCGTCGGTGGGCTGTTGATGCTGGTCGCCATCCTGGCCCTGTACTTCTACCAGCACGACGTCACCGGGGCCTGGTCGTACGCCCTGAGCGACTTCATGGCGCTGCACCCCCCGGCCGGGCTCCAGCTGTGGCTGTTCATCGCCTTCGGTCTGGCGTTCGCCATCAAGGTGCCGATGTTCCCGTTCCATACCTGGCTGCCCGATGCGCACGTCCAGGCGCCGGCCGCGGGGAGCGTGATCCTGGCCGGCGTGCTGCTCAAGATGGGCACCTACGGGTTCTATCGCTTCGCCATCCCGCTGTTCCCGGACGCCGCCCGGACGCTGCTGCCGGTGATGGCCACGCTGGCCGTCGTGGGGATCGTGTATGGCGCCATGGTCGCCCTCGTCCAGCCCAACGTGAAGAAGCTCGTGGCGTATTCTTCCGTGTCGCACCTGGGATTCGTCATGCTCGGGCTGTTCGCCCTCGGCTCGACGGCCGTCCAGGGATCGGTCCTCCAGATGATCAACCACGGCGTCTCCACCGGGGCCCTGTTCTTCCTGTGCGGCATGCTCTACGAGCGGCGCCACACCTACGAGATCGAGCGCTTCGGCGGGCTCGCCGGCGTGGTCCCCGTGTTCGCCACCGTGTTCGTGATCGTCGCCCTGTCGTCGATCGGCCTGCCCGGCCTGAACGGGTTCGTCGGCGAGTTCCTGATCCTCGTCGGGACGTTCCAGACCCACCCGTGGTACGCGGGGATCGCGACGATCGGGGTGATCCTCGCGGCGTACTACATGCTGCGCATGGTCCAGCGCGTCCTGTTCGGGCCCGTCGATCGTGACGAGAACCGGGACGTGCCGGACCTCTCCACGCGCGAGCTGTGGATCCTCGTCCCGCTGGTCGTGCTGATCGTGTGGATCGGAGTGTATCCGAAGCCGTTTCTCGATCGCACCGAGCCGTCGGTGGAGCGCTTCATCGAGCGCGTCGAGGCGCCGGCCGGTTCCACCGAGGCGCCGTGAGCCCCGACCTGCAGACCCTCCTCGACGCGTACCGGCTCGTCCGGCCGAGCGTGTTCGCGGTCCTGCCGGCGCTCGTCCTCGCAGTCGGCGCGCTGGTCGTCCTCGTCGTCGACCTGTTCGAGCACGGCTCGACGCGTGGCCCGGCGGAAGGCGAGGCGGGGCTGAGCATCGCCGCCCCGACCCTGGCCCTCCTCGCGACGGGGCTCGCGCTGGCGGCCGTCGTATGGCAGGCGCTGCGTCTGGACGCCGTGGCCGCCGAGTACTTCAGCGGGATGATCGTGGTCGACGGCTTCGGCGTGTTCTTCGCCGGCATCGTGCTGGCGGGGACGCTCCTGACCTTGCTCCTGGCGGTCGGCTGGTGTCGCCGCGAGAACCTCCATCTGGCCGAGTTCTACCACCTCGTCATGATGTCCGCCGTGGGCATGCTCCTGATGGTCGAGAGCGCCAACCTGGTGATGATCTTCCTGGCCCTCGAGCTGATGTCGGTCGGGGTGTACGTCCTGACTGGCTTCCACCGCAACCGGCTGCGCTCGGTCGAGGGGGCGCTCAAGTACTTCGTCGTGGGCGCCTTCTCGACGGGTTTCTTCGTGTACGGCATCGCGCTGATCTACGGGGCCACGGGGACGATGGACCTGGCGGGCGCGGGGGCCGCCTTGGCGCGCGGGGGCCCGGGGCCGCTGGGGCTTCTCGGCGTGGCGCTCCTTCTGATCGGGTTCGGCTTCAAGGTCGCGCTGGTGCCGTTCCACATGTGGTCGCCCGACGTGTACGAGGGTGCGCCGACCCCGATAACCGGGTTCATGGCGACGGGCGTCAAGGCGGCCGCCTTCGCTGCGTTCGTGCGCGTCTTCCTGACGACGTTCGATGGCCTGGCGGGGGAGTGGGTGCCCGTCCTGTGGGTGATCGCAGTCCTGACGATGTTCGTCGGCAACGTGGCCGCCATCCGGCAGGACGACATCAAGCGCATGCTGGCGTACTCGTCGATCGCCCACGCCGGCTACCTGGTGGTTGCCCTGGTGGCGCACAGCCCGCGGGGCACGGCGGCGTTCCTGTACTACCTGGCGGCGTACACGTTGATGACGCTGGGCGCGTTCGGGGTCGTCGTCGTGCTCGGCGAGCGCGGCGAGGAGAACGCCTCGATCTCCCGCGATTGGGCCGGGCTGGCATACAGCCACCCGCTCCTCGGCGCAGCCATGGCGCTGTTCATGTTCAGCCTGACGGGGATCCCGCCGACGGCCGGCTTCGTCGGCAAGTTCTCGATTTTCTCGGCCGCGGTCGAGGCCGGCTACGCCTCGCTCGCCGTCCTGATGGTCGTCGCCTCCGTCATCTCGGCGTACTACTACCTGAAGGTCGTCGTGGCGATGTACATGCGCTCCGAGGAGCGCGCCCCGATCCCGGGCCGGGTCCCGTGGATGGCCGCGGCCGCTCTGCTGATCGCCTTCGTGGGGGTCCTCGGGCTGGGGATCTTCCCCGGCCAGTGGGTCGACCTGGCGCGGACCGCGATCGCGGGCGGGCCCTGAAGGGCCACAAGTCGCCCGACATACTTCGGCAATTTTGCCGAACAAGTCCGGCAAGAACGCCTGCAAACGGTCCACGGGATTCCCGGAATCGGCGCGGGAATTGCAGTCCATCGCTTCCGGGCCCGTGTCGATGGTGGCGGGTCGACGTCGAAGAGCGTCCCCGAACGGAAACCGCGGAAAGGCGGCATGAGCGCGGCGAGGCGAAATGCGAGCGAACGTTTCCGCGCGCTGTGTGATCTGAGCCAGGAAATGGCCCTGGTCCAGGAGCAGGAAGCGATCCTGATGATCGTCATCGAGGTGGCGGAGAAGGTCCTCGAGTTCTCGAACTGCGCCATCATGCTCGTCGACGACGAGACGCGCGAGCTCGTCCTGACCGAGGAGCAGGGCTACAACGCGGCCGTTCGTGGGCTGCGGATCCCGCTCGACGGCGAGCGGGGAATCTCACGCTGGGTCGCGGAGCACGGGCGCATGCTGTACGTGCCGGACGTCTCGCGCGATCCGCGCTACGTGCCGGGCGTGGACAGTGCGCAGAGCGAGCTCGCCGTGCCGATCCGCATCCGGGAGCGCACCATCGGCGTCCTGGACGTCGAGAGCGAGGAGCTCGACGCCTTCGACCACGAGGAGGCGATGCTGCTCCAGGCCCTGGCCAGCCAGCTGGCGGTCGCCCTGGAGCTCCATCGGGCCCAGTCGAGGCTGGAGCGGCTGTCCGTCACCGACGCCCTGACGGGCGTCTTCAACCGGCGCTACATGGATCACGTATTGTCCCTCGAGCGCGACCGGTCGGAACGTTACGACCGCCCGCTCGGGCTCCTGATGTTCGACCTCGACGACTTCAAGAACGTCAACGACCGGTTCGGCCACCAGGCCGGCGATCGCGTCCTGGAGGCCTTCGCCCGCGCCCTGACCGCGGCCGCGCGGAGCGTCGACGTCGTCGTGCGCTACGGCGGCGACGAGTTCCTCGTCCTGTTGCCCGAGACCGATCACGCGGGCCTCGTCGTGGCGCGGGAGCGACTGAAGCGCGCGGCTCTGGAGGGGATCCGGAGCGTGACGGGGCTTTCGGCCGACCTCGACATCGGGGTCTCGGTGGGAGCCGCCGTGCGCATGCCGGGCGACGACGTCATGGAGCGACTCCACGAGGCCGATCGCGCGCTGTACGGCGACAAGGCGCGCGACAGCGACAAGGCCCGCGCCAGCTGACCACTTGCGGGCCCGCCCCTTTGCGAGCCAGCCATCCGCACGTATCTTCCTCGTTTCCCAGCCCGAGTGGCCCCATCGTCTAGTGGCCTAGGACGTAGCCCTCTCAAGGCTAAAACACGGGTTCGAATCCCGTTGGGGCCACCAACACCGGTGTTCCCGTGTCACCGTCGCCCTCTGTGCGAGAACAAATCCCGACAGCCGAACAGGGAATGTCCCGATAGCGGTCCGCCGGCAACTGTGGCATTCCTGAAGCAGAGCCTTTCCGAGACGCGCTTTCGCCCAGGAGGCGTTCATGCCGAGGTTCCGACCTTCTCTCCCGGACATCGCGACCCTGTCTCTTCTGGGCGCTGTCGCGGTTGCCCTCGCCGGCTGCGCGCCGGACGGGGGCGAGCAACGCAGCATGGGTGACCGCGAGCGCGTCCTGTCCGAGGTCGACAGCATCATGAGCGAACTGGGAGGAAGGCCGACGGCGAGCCTCGACCGGGGACAACGCTGGAGGATGGTCAGCTCGACCGGAACGGGGCTCCCGCCCGCCAGCTTCAAGGTCACCGGCCTGCCCGAGCCCGAGGCGCGCGGGGCGGTGCTGCTGCAAGCGTATTGCGTCCAGTGCCACTCGATTCCCGCCCCCCAGATGCACGCCACCGACGAGTGGCCGATCCTCATGCGTCGGATGATGATGCGCGCCCGCACCCTGCACGATCGGATGGGTGGTCCCACGACCCGGGACCTCCTCGGAGAGGTGCTCCTGTCCGGGATGGCCAGCGTCCAGATCCCGTCCCCGGAGGACGTCGACAGCCTGACCGTCTATCTGCAGCGCCACGCAATGCCGGTCGCGCGTCCCGACGAGCTGGGCGACGGTCCCGAGGCTACGTTGTTCCGCGAACGGTGCGGAGTGTGCCACGAGATCCCTTCGCCGGCCGCGCATTCGCCGGAGGAATGGCCGCGCGTCGTGGCGCGGATGCGGTCCAACATGGCGCTGATGAACGTGAAGCCCGCCCTTCCCGACGCCGAGGCCACCCGCATCGTGGACTTCCTAGCACTGCATTCTTCGGCCCGATAGCCATGGGCGCCACCGGGAGGCGGGACCGACCGCGAACTCCCGCTTGGATCGACCTCCGGTTCGCTTCTATGAGAACGGCCTCTTGGCAAGGTCCACGTGGGGACCGCTGAGGCGACACACCTCCGTGTGCTGTGGGCTTCGAGCCCGTCTGTTTGACTGAGGATCCGCCAAGGGCGCCTCGTCACACCGGGGTTGGCCGTTCTCACCCCAATCTTGACATGCCCCGCGCCGGGCGCATATTTGCCCGCGCTTCGCTCGGCGTGACCAGCCGCGATCTCCACGCGCGCGGTTTCGCACCACCAGCATCGACGTCCGAGTCCGTGTTCACCCCGCGCTCTGGGGATGGCCAACCGAATGAAAGCGCCTGTTGGTCGGCGGTCGCTCCTCCCAGTCCTCCTCGTCCTCGCCGCCGCGGGCTGTGGCGACGTGCGCTCGGCGACGACCTACCCCAAGTCGCCCGACCAGCCAATCGCGTTCATGCACACCGTCCACGTCAGGGACAACGGCATCCCCTGCGCCTACTGCCACTTCTCGACCAACATCTCCGAGGAGGCGGGCATCCCCCCCGTCGGAACGTGCATGGGGTGCCACCGCTTCGTGGCCGGCACGACCGACGCGTTCAAGACCGGGATCCAGGAACTGATGGGGTTCGCCAGCGACTCGACGGCGATCCCGTGGCGGCGCGTCCATTCGGTCCCCGAATTCGTCCAGTTCACGCACAAGCCCCACATCCGGGCCGGAGTGGCCTGCGCGGCGTGTCACGGCGACGTGGCCGGGATGGAGCAGGTGACCCGGGTCGCCCCGCTCACCATGGGGTGGTGCGTCTCGTGCCATCGTCAACGCGGCGCGCCGGACGACTGCGCCACGTGTCATTACTAGGGGATTGGGAAGGGTAGGCATGGAGCGAAGGGACTTCCTCAAGTTGATCGGGATCACGGGGGCCGGCACGCTGACCGCCTGCGACCAGAAGGTCGGGCCCCAGAGCCTGATCCCGTACCTGGTGCCGCCGGACGAGGACATCACACCGGGGATCGCGACTTACTACGCGTCGACATGTCGCGAGTGCCCGGCCGGCTGCGGGGTCCACGTCAAGACCCGCGAGGGCCGGGTCATCAAGCTCGAGGGCAATCCCCACAGCCCGGTCAACGAAGGCAAGCTGTGCGCCCGCGGCCAGGCGGCGCACCAGAACCTGTACGATCCGGACCGCCTGAAGGGGCCCAAGCGGCGGGACGGCGACCGCTACGTCGACGTCGAATGGGAGCAGGCCACGGCGGACCTCGCCGAGCGACTGCGCGGCACGTCCGGGGCGAGCGTGCTCCTGACGGGGGTTCAGACCGGGACGCGCGCGCGACTCTACGAGGAGTGGTCGCGGGCGATGGGCGTCGAGTGGATCGTCTACGAGCCGTTCGCCCACGAGGCCGTGCTGGAGGCCCACCGGCGGGTCTTCGGCCGGGCCGCGATCCCGTCGTACGACCTGGCCGGGGCGGAGTTCGTGATCTCCTTCGGCGCCGACTTCCTCGGCACGTGGGTCTCGCCCGTGCGCTATGCCCGCGGCTGGTCGAAGATGCATGTCCACAAGGAGGCGGGCGGCGCGCGGGGCGCGTTCGTCGCCGTCGAGCCGCGCCTATCGATGACCGCCACCAACGCCGACGAGTGGGTCGCGGCGAAGCCCGGCACCGAGCACCTGGTGGCGCTGGCCATGGCCAACGTCCTGGGGGCCGGCGGCGACGCCGCCGGCTGGGCGCCGGATCGCGCGAGCCGCGAGACGGGCGTCCCGCCGGAGACGATCGAGCGCCTGGCGGCGACGTTCCGCGACAAGCGCAGCGTGGCGCTCCCCGGCGGGATCTCGGCGGCGCACGCCAAAGCCACCGCGGCCAACGTCGCGGTCGCTCTCCTCAACCAGGCCGGCGGGGCCCTCGGCTCGACCGTGCGCGTGACGAAGGCCGTCTCCGGAGCGGTGTCCGACTCGTACCGATCGGCGATCGACCTGACGACGCGCATGAAGGAGGGCCGGGTCGAGACGATCCTGTTCTCCGAGACGAATCCGGTGTACGCCCTGCCGCCGGACCTGGGGTTCGCCCGGGCCCTGCGCCAGGTCAGGAACCGGATCTCGTTCAGCCCGGTGTTCGACGAGACGGCGGCCCACTGCGACCTGCTCCTGCCAGACCACACCCCGCTGGAGTCGTGGGGCGACTGGGTTCCGGAGGAGGGCGTGGCGAGCCTCGTCCAGCCCGCCATGCGGCCCGTGTTCCACACCCGCGGCATGCCTGACGTGCTGCTCGACGCCCACCGCGCGGGCGCCGCGGCGCCCGACTCGACCGGGGCCCGAGGGCCGTCCCCGGCCGGCGGTCTCGGTGCCGCGTCGTGGTACGACTACCTGCGCGAGGCGTGGAAGGACAGGGCGCCGGACGAGAAGGCGTGGGCCGAGGTCCTGCGCGCCGGAGGACGTTGGGAAGGCGCGGCGGGCGCCACGGTGTCCTACGACCAGCCGGCCCCTCGGCCGGGGGCGGCGGGCGCGGCGGGTGCCGCGAGCGGCGGGGCGTCGTCGCCGGCGACGCTGGACTTCGGTCCGGCCGAGTTCGCCGGCCCGACGGGCGACGACGCTTTCGTCCTGCACGTCTTCCCGCAGCTCGCCATGTACGACGGTCGCTTCGCCAACCGGCCGTGGCTCCAGGAGCTCCCCGACCCCGGCACGACGGGAACCTGGCAGACGTGGGTCGAGCTCCACCCGGCGACCGCCGGGCGGCTGGGCGTGGCCGACGGCGACGTGGTCAAGGTCGAGTCCGAGCACGGCGCCATCGAAGCGCCGGTCATCGTCTATCCGGGGATCCGCGAGGACGTGGTGGGGATGCCGCTGGGCCGCGGCCACTCGCGGATGGGACGCTACGCCAGCGGGCGCGGGGTCAACCCGGTCGAGCTCCTGCCGCCGGCCTCGGAGCCGGCCTCGGGCGCGTTCGTCTACCAGGGCGTCCGGGTGCGGCTGTCGCCGACCGGCGCCTGGACGCCGACCCTCCGCACGCAGGGCTCGGACCGCGACCACGACCGCGGCATCGCCGAGTCCGTCCCGATGGCCGCGGCGCTCGAGATGGCCGCGCGCGGCCCGCGGGAAGAGCCCCACGAGGAGCATCTCGGCGAGGACATCCCGCTGACGGTCGAGCGCGTGGCGCGCGACTCGGCCCGCGAGGGATCGTACCGCTGGGGCATGGCGATCAGCGTCGACGCCTGCATCGGGTGCAACGCGTGCGTCGCCGCGTGCAGCGCCGAGAACAACCTGCCGTTCGTCGGCCCCGAGCGCGTCGCCAAGAGCCGCCAGATGCACTGGATCCGGATCGAGCGCTACTTCCAGGGCGAAGGCCCGGACCTGCGGACGCTCCACGTGCCGATGCTGTGCCAGCACTGCGGCGCCGCGCCGTGCGAGCCGGTGTGCCCGGTCTACGCCACGTACCACAACCCCGACGGGCTCAACGTCCAGGTCTACAACCGCTGCGTCGGGACGCGCTACTGCTCGAACAACTGCCCGTACAAGGTGCGCTATTTCAACTGGTTCACCTACGAGTGGCCGGAGCCGCTGAACTGGGGCCTCAATCCGGACGTCACGTTGCGCCAGAAGGGCGTGATGGAGAAGTGCACGTACTGCGTGCAGCGGATCAACGCGGCCAAGATCGCGATCAAGGACCAGGGTCCGGACGCGGTGATCCCCGACGGCGCCTTCCAGACCGCCTGCCAGCAGACGTGCCCTACGGACGCCATCGTGTTCGGCAACCTGAAGGATCCCGGTAGCCGCGTGGCCAAGCTCGCCAAGGGACCGCTGGCGTACAGCGCGCTGGAGGAGCTCAACACCAGGCCGGCGAACTTCTATCTGCGCCAGGTGACCGACCGCACGGGGAAGACGGCGCCCGAGGCGCCGGCGGATACCACCCGGCCGGAGAAGGTGGCCACGTGAGCGAGGACGCGCGGACCGTGCATCGCCCGAGCCGCACCGGCGGCCTCGCCCAGGCGCGAATCTTCCGGCGCGTCAACCGGGACATCCTGGCGACGCTCGAGCCGCCCGGGCTGGCGTGGGTCGCCCTCATGGCGGTGGTGCTGCTGGTCCTGTCGTGGGGCATCGTGGCGCTCTTGTACCAGATCAAGACCGGTCTCGGGGTGGCGGGCTACGTGCCGCCCGTCATGTGGGCCGTGTACATCACGAACTTCGTGTTCTGGGTCGGGATCGCGCACTCGGGAACGCTGATCTCGGCCATCCTGTACCTGTTCCGCGCCCAGTTCCGCACCGCCGTATACCGCGTGTCGGAGACGATGACGGTGTTCGCCGTCATGACGGCGGGGCTGTTCCCGCTGATCCATCTGGGCCGCGTGTGGTACTTCTACTACCTCGTCCCGTATCCCAACGAGCGGCTCATCTGGCCCAACTTCCGGAGCCCCTTGATCTGGGACTTCTTCGCCATCTCGACGTATTTCACGATCAGCGCCCTGTTCCTGTATGTCGGGCTGGTGCCGGACATCGCCGCCGCCCGGGACCGGGCCACCGTGCGCTGGCGCCGCAAGCTGTACGGCGCGCTGTCGCTGGGCTGGCAGGGGACGGACGACCAGTGGCGGCACTACAACCGGGCGTACCTGTTCCTGGCCGGGCTTGCGACGCCGCTCGTCCTGTCCGTGCACTCGGTCGTGTCGTGGGACTTCGCCATGGCGATCGTCCCCGGCTGGCACTCGACGATCTTCGCCCCGTACTTCGTCGCCGGGGCCATCTTCAGCGGCGTGGCGATGGTCGTAACCCTTCTCGTGCCACTCCGTAAGGCGTTTCACCTCGAGGATTACGTCAGCACGTATCACCTCGACAAGCTGTGCCGGCTCCTGCTCCTGACGTCGTCCATCGTGTTCTACTCGTACCTGGTCGAGTTCTTCATCGCGTGGTACTCGGCGTCGCCGTTCGAGCACGCCGTGATGTGGGACCGCATCACC
>CAZCZH010000073.1:4958-11183 GCA_964502985.1 uncultured Gemmatimonadales bacterium | reverse complement strand
CGCGAGTCGATCGACCGGCGATCACGACATCGAGGGGCGCCTCGACAGCGGAAGCTCGCACCACAAGCTCTACGTCGGCCTCGGTCTGAATCTTCTCGGCCTGGCGGCCGACGTCGAGGGCGGCGCGTACGACGGCGGGGCGTTCGGCGCCCTGGGCGTGCGCCTGGGAATCTGATGCCCGGCCCGTCCGTGGACCGCCTCGAGGCGGCCATGCGCCGCGCGCTCGATCTGGCCGAGCGCGGGGGCGGCGGGACGGCTCCCAACCCGATGGTCGGCTGCGTGCTCCTCGACGATCGCGGAGAGACGCTGGGCGAGGGCTGGCATGCGCGCGCCGGGGGGCCGCACGCCGAGGTCGTCGCCTTGCAGGAGGCGATCCGCCTCGGCCGCGACCCGCGGGGAGCGACCGCCGTCGTGACTCTCGAGCCGTGCGACCACCACGGCCGCACGCCCCCGTGCGTCGACGCCCTTCTCGCCGCCGGCGTGGCGCGCGTCGCCTACGCTCTCGACGATCCGGACGTCGGCGGTGGCGGAGGGCGCCGCCTGGCGGCCGAGGGCGTCGAGGTGATCTCCGGCCTGCTGGCCGCCGAGGCCGCCGACCTCGTCGAGGACTGGTTGCACCACGTGGCCACCGGGCGCCCGTTCGTGCATCTGAAGACGGCCCTCACCATGAGCGGCCATGCGACCCGCGGGGTCGACGGGGAGCGCTGGATCACGGGAACCGAGGCGCGACGCGCCGTTCATCGGCTGCGCCATCGCCACCGAGCCGCCCTGGTCGGCATCGGCACCGTTCTCGCCGACGATCCGCGCCTCACTGTGCGCGACTGGGCACCGAGCGGGGGAGCCGCCGTCCAACCGGTGCGGATCGTGCTCGACCCGCGGCTTCGCCTGCCACTGGAGGCGCGCCTCCTGGCCGATCTGGACGAGGCCCCGTTGTGGGTCGTGACGCGAGAGGGAGGTTCGGTCGATCGCGAAGCCCCACTCCGCGAACGCGGGGTGGAGGTCGTCCGCGTGCGGTCGGCGTCCGGTCGCCTGGATCTGCCCGCCGTGCTCGAGGCGCTGGAGGCGCGAGACGTGACCGGAATCCTGGCCGAGCCCGGACCGACCCTGGCCCGCGCGCTCCTCGCGGGGCGCCTCGTCGACCGGTGGACCGTGTTCGTAGCGCCGGACTGGGTGGCCGATCCCAGCGCGGTGGCCCTGTTCGGCGAAGGACGTCCGCCCGTCGACATTCGGCTGACGAACGCCGTCTGGCGCTCCTGCGGGCGGGACGCCATGCTGACCGGCCGCCTGGCGCCCTAGTGGACCGGCGCCGCGTCCCGTAGCTTGGGCCCGTGTTCACCGGACTGATCGAGCGCGTGGGAACGATCGCCGGCGTCGAGCCCCTCGGGGAGGGCCGACGGCTGGTCGTCGAGGCCGACGAGGCGAAAGACCTCACGCGAGGAGAATCGGTCGCCGTCGACGGGTGCTGCCTGACGGTAGTCGGCACGGGCGTCGATCGGTTCACTGTCGAGGCCGTGCGCGAGACGTGCCGCCGGACGATCGTCGGCGAGTACTCTCCCGGCCGCACCGTCCACCTCGAGCGCGCGCTCCGCGTCGGCGACCGCCTCGGAGGGCATCTCGTCCAGGGCCACATCGACGCCGTCGGAACGGTGCGCTCGATTGAACGGCACGGGGAGAACCGGTACATTGACCTCGCCTTGCCGGGGCCCGACCGATCGCTCGTCGCCGATCGCGCGTCGATCGCCGTGAACGGGGTCAGCCTGACGGTCCTGGCGACGACCGGGGACGGAGTCCGGCTATCGATCGTGCCGCACACCTGGTCGGTCACGACGATGCCCGGATGGGTGGTCGGTGACCATGTTAATGTGGAGTATGATGTGATCGCACATTACGTAAATAGAATCATGGAGTTACGGTGATCAAGCCGGTCACATTTACGGACGTCGAGGAAGCCCTCGAGGCGGTCCGCTCGGGGAAGGTGCTGGTGGTCGTCGACGACGAGGACCGGGAGAACGAGGGCGATTTCATCATGGCCGCCGAGCGGATCACCCCGGAGGCCGTCAATTTCATGGCGCGCGAAGGGCGCGGCCTGATCTGCGCGCCGCTCAGCGGCGAGCGGGCGGACGAGCTGCGGCTCGACGCCATGGTCACCGACAACACGGCCCTCCACGAGACGGCGTTCACCGTCTCCGTCGACGCCAAGGACGGGACGACGACGGGCATCAGCGCGCATGACCGCGCGGCGACGATCCGCGCCCTGGTCGACCCCGCCACCCGTCCCGCGGACCTGGCCCGCCCGGGCCACGTCTTCCCGCTGCGTGCCATGAACGGCGGCGTCCTGCGCCGGGCCGGTCATACCGAGGCCGCCGTCGACCTGGCACGGCTGGCCGGGCTGGCGCCGGTCGCCGTGCTGTGCGAGGTCGTCGACGAGGACGGCCGGATGGCCCGCCTGCCACGGCTTGTGGAGATCGCGCGTCGGCACGGGCTGCCCATCCTGACCATCGAGAGCCTGATCAAGTACCGGCGGCTGAAGGAAAAGCTCGTCGAGCGCCTGGCCGAGACGCCGCTGCCGACCGACTACGGTGAATTCCGTCTGATCCTGTACGGCACGACGATCAACGACGAGCATCACGTGGCTCTCGTCAAGGGCGACGTAGAGCGCAAGCAGGACGTCCTCGTCCGCGTCCACTCGTCGTGCTTCACCGGCGACGTGCTGGGCAGCCTGCGCTGCGATTGCGGGGCGCAGCTGCGTCGCGCGTTGCGCGCCGTCGACCGCGAAGGCGAGGGCGTCGTCCTGTACATGCACCAGGAGGGTCGCGGAATCGGCTTGGTGAACAAGCTCAAGGCGTACATGCTTCAGGACGAGGGAATGGACACGGTGGAGGCGAACGAGCACCTCGGGTTCCGCCCCGACCCGCGCGACTACGGCATCGGCTGTCAGATCCTCGTCGACCTGGGCCTCTCGACACTGCGCCTGCTGACCAACAATCCCAAGAAGCGGGCCGCCATCGAAGGCTACGGGTTGCGCATCACCGAGCACGTCCCGATCGAGAGCGAGCCCACGCCGCACAATCGGCGCTACCTCGACACCAAGCGCGACAAGCTGGGGCACTTGCTCCGCCATTGAGTCCGAGGGCATGATGGGCCAGTCGTTCGACAACTCGGTCGTCGACGGAAGCGACCGACGCGTGGCGATCGTCGCCGCGCGGTTCAACTCCGAGATCACGACCGAGCTCGTGGCCGGGGCGCGGGCTGCGTTGCTGGAATCCGGCGTGGTTGCCGAAGACATACAGGAGTACTGGGTGCCCGGAGCGTTCGAGCTCGCCCCCACGTGCCGGCAGGTCCTGGCGCTCGGCCCGGAGATCGACGCCGTCGTCGCGCTGGGCGCCGTCGTCCGCGGGGAGACGCCACACTTCGATTACGTCTCGCGCGCCGTCACTGACGGTCTCCAGACCCTGGCCAACGAGGTCAACGTCCCGGTCGCGTTCGGGGTCTTGACGACCGACGACGTCGCCCAGGCCCGCGCGCGATCGCGGCGGGACGAAGGCGACAAGGGCGGCGAGACGGCTCGCGCGGCACTGGCCCAGGCCGAGCTGTACGAGCGACTGCGCGAGGGCCGCACCTCCGCCGTGCGCGGGTTCCGCCTGCCGTGAGACGCCGCCACAAGGCGCGGCGCTGGGTGCTCCAGATCCTCTACGCGTGGGAGATCCGGGGACGCGACGGCACGCTCGCCGAAGAGGCCGAGCGATTCTTCGAGCGGCGCCGGATCGCCCCCGACACGCGGGGCTATGCCCAAAGCCTGATCGAACGGCTCGAGGGCCACCTGCCCGAGATCGATACGCATATCGCCGGCGCCACCGAGGGCTGGGATCTCGACCGGCTCGCGATCATCGACCGCAACGTCCTGCGGATGGCATTGGCCGAGTTCCTGTACTTCGACGACGTGCCGTTCAAGGTGGCCATCGACGAAGCCATCGGCCTGGCTCGACGCTACGGCGGCGAGGACTCCCCGCGCTTCGTCAACGGCATCCTCGACTCGCTGGCCCACAGGCTGGACCTGATCCCGTCGTGAGCTCGGCCCCCGGGCCGCGCTGGGGGGTCGTGGCCGACATCCATTCGAACCTGCAGGCGCTGGAGACGGTCCTCGACTGGCTCGACGGCCAGGGCGTCGACGAGATCTACTGCCTCGGCGATGTCGTGGGCTACGGGGGGGATCCAGCGGCTTGCGTCGCGCTGGTCCGGGCGCGCTGCACGGGCACGGTCCGCGGCAACCACGACGCGGCTCTCGTCGATCCCGCGGCACGGGTCGCGTTCAATCCCCACGCCCGACGGGCCATCGAGGGGCAGGCCGGTCTGCTCGACGACGTCGACAAGGCGTGGCTGGCCGGCCTGCCGTGGACCCTCGTTCCGCACCCCGACGTGACGTTCGCCCACAGCGGCTTCGCCGACCCGCCGGCGTTCGACTACCTGCTGTCGCCGGCGGACGCCGCGGCCGAGTTCGCGGCGCTCGCGACGCGCGTCGGGTTCGTGGCCCACACGCACATTCCGATGGTCTTCCGCCAGGCCCCGGACCGGTCCCTCGACGAACGCTCCATGCGCAGCGAGCGGACGCGCGTCGGACTGGCCGGGCCGGCGCGCTACATCGTCAATCCGGGCGCCGTCGGCCAGCCGCGCGACGGGGATCCCCGCGCGGCGTGCGCGATCCTGGACCTGGGCGCCGGGGAGCTGCGTCACGCCCGCCTGGAGTACGACGTCGAGACCGCGCAGCGGGCGATCGCGCGAGCCGGGATGCCGGCCTTCGAGGCCGAGCGGCTGGTCGCGGGCCGGTGAGCGACGAATCGATCGACCGGTGGAACCGATTCTGGTCGTCCAAGGACGACCCGGGACAGGTCTACTCCTCGAGCCCGCGCGTCCTCGAGGCGATCCTCGAGCGACTCCCGGAGGGCGCCCCGCGCGTGCTCGAGGTCGGCGCCGGCACGGGCCGTGACACGGCCGCCCTGGCGGCCACCGGCGCGCGCGCGGTGGCCCTCGACGCGAGCGCCGAAGCGCTGTCCCTCGTGGCGCGCGCTGCGCCGGTCCTCGTGGGCCGCGGCATCGTCGCCGGAGACGCGCTCCACCTGCCGTTTCGGGACGCCGCGTTCGACGCCGTGTTCCACCAGGGGGTTCTCGAGCACTTCGGCAACCCACGCGCGTTCCTCGTCGAGAACCGGCGCATTCTGGCGCCGGGTGGCCTGCTCGTCGTCGACGTTCCGCAGACCTGGCACCCGTGGACCGCGCTCAAGCGCGTGGCGCTGCGCTTCGACCGCTGGTTCGCCGGATGGGAGACGGAGTTCACCCCGGCCGGACTGGAGCGCGTCGTCGCCGAGGCGGGCTTCGACGTCCTCGACGCGTACGGCGACTGGATGGTTCCCAGCCTGGGCTACCGCCTCCTGCGCGAAGGACTGGGGCGCGCCGCCGTGCCGTTACCCCTCGCCCCGTCGGGCCCGCCGGCCTTGCGCCGCGTTCGGCAGGCCCTGGGAGAACGGCTGCGCCGCCCCGCCGCGGGACGCTGGCTGGCACACACGATCGGGGTCGTGGCCCGGCGCTCGAGCGGCGGGTGATGCGCGTCCTGGTCATCAACTGGCAGGACTGGACCCATCCGCGGGCCGGCGGGGCGGAATTCCACCTGCGCGACGTGTTCGGCCGCCTGGCGCGGCGCGGCTACGCCGTCGACCTGCTGTGCAGCCGCCACTCCGGCGCCCCCGCGGAGGAGCGCCTCGAGGACATCAACGTGATCCGACGCGGAGGCTCGTGGGCGCTGTTCAACTACGTCGTCCCGCGGGTCTACCGCGGCATCCTGCGCAAGAACCGGTACGACGTCATCGTCGACGACCTCAACAAGGTCCCGTTCTACACACCGCTGTTCACCGAGCGGCCCGTCGTAGCGCTCGTGCACCACCTGTTCGGGGCGACGGTCTTCGACGAGACGAATCCCGCGTTCGGGACGTACGTGTGGCTGTCCGAGCGGGCCATTCCCCTCGTATATCGGCACAGTCCGTTCATCGCCGTCTCGCCTTCGACGGCGGGGGACCTGATCGAGCGCGGGATCGACCCCCGCCGAGTGACGATCGTGCCGAACGGGCTGCCGGACATCGACTACGACGCCGTGCTGGCTCGACCCAAGACACCGGAACCCACGTTCGTCTATCTGGGCCGGCTCAAGCGATACAAGCGGATCGAGATCATCCT
>CAZCZH010000073.1:0-4948 GCA_964502985.1 uncultured Gemmatimonadales bacterium | reverse complement strand
CGAAGCGTTCGCCCGCTTCCAGCCGGCTCATCCGGAGGCCCGTCTGGTGATCGCCGGCGAGGGCGACCACCGCGGGGCTCTCGAGCGCCGGGCGGACGAGCTGGGCCTGGGCGACACGGTCGAGTTCCCGGGATGGATCGGAGAGGATGGCAAGTGGGATCTCCTGCGGCGGGCGTGGGCCGTGTGCTACACCAGCCCCAAGGAAGGGTGGGGGATCTCCAGCCTGGAGGCGCAGCGCGTGGGCACGGTCGTCGTCGTGAGCGACGCCCCGGGGCTGCGGGACACGATCGTTCCCGGCGTCACCGGGTGGATGGCCCCGCACGGCGACGTGAGCGCCGTCACGGCGGCGCTGGAGCGCGTCATCGCGCGCCCGGCCGAGCGCCGGCGCATGGAGCTCGCGGCCGTCGAACGAGCGGCAGAGTACACCTGGGGCCGCTCCGTCGACGCCACCGAGCGGATCCTGCTCGACGCCGCGGGCTCGAGCCCCGCCGGCTAGCGCTCCTCCGGCTCGGGATCGGGACGCGCCCAGCGCGTTCGCCCGAACTCGTACGTCCCGAGTCGTCGCCCCGCGTCCCCCTGGCCGGCCAGGGCTCCCACCAGCTGGCCCGCCCCGTCGGCGACGAGGCACGCCCCGAGGGCCGCCGCGGCGGCGACTCGCCGACTGGTCGGCCAACCGATCCGTCGGGCGTGTCGAAGGCAGCGCGCCAGCCGGACGAGCGGCACGAGGGGAGTCGCCGCAGCCAGGGCCAGCCGGCGAACAGGGCCCCATCCCGCCACGCGTGCGCCGGCGAAATCGCGACCGGTCAAAAACTGGACCCGCAGGCAGGGGACCAGCTCGTCGAAGTTGAGGTGTCGGATGCGCGCGGTCGGCTCGAGCCACAGCCCATACCCCGCGGCACCCAGCTCGAGGTGGAACGCCGTCTCCGCCGACAGCCACTCCTCGAGGCGCTCGCCGTATCCCGCCAGGACGGATCGCTTGTAGCTCGAGTTGTGACCCGGAAGGAACGGGCGTCGACCGGCCTCCTGGGGGAGCGCCCACGGGCCATACGTGACGACGAAGTCGGCCCATGGGATCGGCCGCGAGCCATTCGCGCAGACCACTCCGGGACCGACGACGGCCCACGGGCGACGGTGGGCCCGCAACAAAGCGGCGGCCCAGTCCGGTGCCGGCCAGGCGTGATCCTCGACGAACGCCACCACGTCCGCGGACGCGACGCGGGCGCCGGCCGCGTTCGCCGGTCCGATCGACTCCACGGACTCGATCGTCGCCTCCCGAACGGCCGCGAAGGGGTGGGTCTCCGGGAGGCGCCATGCGGAGCCGGCCGGGCGCACGACGACGACCTCGACCCGCCCGGCCACGCTCTGACGGGCCAGGTGGTCCCACGTCTCGCGCAAGTCGGGCAGGCCATGCGGCGCCACGACGACGGCGCTGAGGTCGGCTGAGGGGGACACGTCGCCGCGCACGATATCCATCCGGCCCGGGCGGGGTCAATTCTTTCCCGCTGGAACTGCGGCGTTTGCCGTCGGGCGTGGCCGACGGTAGCGTTCTTCGATCCCGCCGACGGACGAACCCAGAAGGCAGAGAGTGCGCGCCGAGCGAGCAGCCGACGATCCCCGCGAGGACTTCGCCGTCGTCGTCCCGGCCTTCGACGAGGCCGAGAACGCGGCTCCTCTCGTCAGGGCTCTGCTCGAGACGTGGCGCCGCCACGGGCTCGCCGGGGAAGTCGTCGTCGTCGACGATGGTTCGACCGACGGCACGGGTCAGGCCGTGGCCGAGGCGGCGCGCGGGTTCCCGGCGCCGTTCCGCGTGGTGCGCCACTCCTCGAACCTGGGGAAGACGGAGGCCCTGGTGACCGGCGGCCTCGCCACCCGGGCCGCGATCCTCGTCCTGTTCGACGCTGACCTGCAGCATTCGCCCGAGGAGATTCCGCGCTTCCTTCGAAAGCTCGACGAGGGCTACGACATCGTCACGGGATGGAAGCAGGGCGAATATGACAAGGCCCTCGTGTCGGGCGTCTACAATCGACTCAGCCGGTGGCTGTTCCGAATCCCGGTCCATGACCTGAACTCCATGAAGGCGTTTCGGCGGGAGATCCTCGAGACGATTCCACTGCGCCACGACTGGCACCGATTCTTCGTCGTCCTGGCTCACGACCGCGGGTACCGCGTCGGGGAGATCCCCATTACCCTGTATCCGCGCACGCGCGGAGTGTCCAAGTATTCCGGACCGGGCCGCGTCCTGGAGGGGACCCTCGATCTGCTGACGGTGAAGACCTTGACCTCGTTCCTGCGAAAGCCGCTGCTCCTGTTCGGCTGCGCGGGGGCCGTGCTCGGCGGCCTGGGGGTCGTCGTCGGGGCGATCGCGCTGTACTACCGCTTCGCCCTCCACGAGGGGTACCGGCCGCTTTTGTACCTCGTGACGCTGCTCGTCATCCTGGGGGTGCTGCTGTTCGCGCTGGGGTTCCTGGCCGAAGCGGTGACGCACGTCGGCGACCGGGTCGACCACCTCGAGCGCCGCCTGTTTCCGCCCGACGAGCCCCCCGAGGGCGCGGCGTGAGGCGACCCGGCCCGTGGGCCTGGGCAGGGATCGCGGTGGCGCTCGTCCTGGCCCTGGCGCTGTTCGATCCGTACCTCTTTACCGGCGGTGACAACGCCAGCTACTACGCCCTCGCCAAGGCCCTCGCGACGGGACGCGGCTACGTCGACCTGATCGCCCCCGAGCACCCGCTGCACACGCAGTATCCTCCCGGCTTTCCGCTGCTCCTGGTGCCGTTCTACTGGGCGTTCGGCGGCTCGCTGGCGGGTCTCAAGCTCGAGTCGTGGATCGCGGCCGGGGTGGTGCTCTGGGCGACATGGTCGATGGCCCGCCGCGAGCCGGGGGTCCCGGCGTGGGCCGGAGCGGCGGCGGTCTGGCTGGTCGGCCTGTCGCCGGTGTTTTTGATCTACACGCACTGGGTGCTGTCCGACATGTCGTACACCTCGGTCGCCATGGTCGCCCTGCTGGCGCTGCGCCGGGCCGAGCTCGGCGCGGACCCCGCGGCCGGCGGCGAGATCGGACGCGAGCCCGACGATTCCGGCGGATGGTGGCTCGCTGGTTGTCTGGTGGCGGTGTTCGCGTTCCTCGTGCGGACGGCCGGCGTGGCGCTGCTCGGGGCGCCCGTCCTCGTGGCCGCCGCCCGCCGGCGCTGGCGTCGCGTCGGCGTGGCGCTCCTCACCGCGGGGCTCGGAACGGGCGCATGGTTCGCCTGGACCCACACCCGGCCGCCACCTACCGGTGGATACCTGGCTCAGCTCTCGCGAGCCAACCGGCTCAACCCCGAGAGCCCACCCGTCTCGTCGGCCAGCTTCATCGGCCGGGTGATCGACAACGTCGTGCATTACGCGACCCGCGACTTCCCGCGGCTGTTCTGGCCGGCCCACGACCCGCCGCCGGCGGCCGTGGCTTTCGGCCTGCTGCTCGGCGGGACACTCCTCGTTCTGGGCGCGTGGACGCTGGTGCGTCGCCGGGGCCTCGTCACGTGGGACGTCTACGTGATCCTTTCGCTCGCGCTGTTCGCCGTGTGGCCGTGGACGGGCGACCGGTTCTTCCTGTCGGTCGTCCCGCTGCTATGGCTGTACGTCCTGACCGGCCTGGATCGGGCCGCGCGCCTGGTGGCCGGCGACCATCGGCCAGCCGCAGCCGTGGCCGGCGTCGTCGCGGCGATCCTGTTGATCGGTGCCGCCACCCAGGCCCCGACCCAGTGGCGCGCGACCCGCGCCTGGATGGCCGGCGACGAGATGGCCGGCTACGCGCCCTTCTGGCAGGACTATTTCCGCGCCGCGCGATGGATCGGGGAGAACGACCCCCAGGCCGTGATCACGGCGCGCAAGCCGACCTTCGCCTGGTACTGGAGCGGTCGTCCGAGTTTCGTCTACCCGTTCCACGGCGATCCGGAGCGCACGTGGGACACGATCCGCGACAGAGGCGCGACGCACATCCTGCTCGATCCCTACACGCGGGCGTTCCTCGGGCCGACCCTCGAGCCGCATGTCGACGAGCTGGAGGTCGAGTACGCCGGTCCCCAACGGATCGTCTTCGTCCTGCGGATCAAGCCTGCCGAGCGATGAGGCTGCTGCACGTGGCGACGGCCTGGCCGCGAGACTCCGAGGACGTGATCACGCCGTGGCTCGTCGCCCTGTGCGAGCGCCAGGCGGCGCGGGGCCACGAGGTGCACGTCCTGGCGCCGGCCTATCGCGGCCACGGCGGCACCGGAGGCGCGGCGGTGCGCGTCCACCGCTACCGTTACGCGCCGGCTCGCTGGGAGCGGCTGACGCACGAGGAGGCAACCCCCGATCGGCTCCAGCGTCAGCCGGGCTACGCGCTGCTCCTTCCGGGATACGTCGTCGCCGGTGCCGCCGTCGCCGCCCGGCTCGGTCGGCGGGCGCGCTTCGACGTCGTGCACGTCCACTGGGCGGTCCCCCACGGCATCCACGGCTGGGCCGCGGCGCGCGCCGCCGGAGGCGCTCTCGTGACGACGTTCTACGGCGCCGAGATCCGCTGGGCCGAGCGGCGCTTTCCGCCGGCCCGCCCGTTCCTGCGCTGGTATTGCCGACGTTCGCGGCTGGTGGCCATCTCGCGCAGCACGCGCGACATGCTGCGACCGTACACGAGCCGTCCGATCGCCGTCGTGCCCTACGGAGTCCCGTTGCCAGAGGGAACCGACGAGACCGGTCCGGCCGACGACTGGCCCCCGACCCTGCTGTTCGTCGGACGGCTCGTGGCGCGCAAGGGCGTCGACCGCCTGCTCGAGGCCCTGGCCAGCCTCGCCGATCGCGACTGGCGACTGGAGGTGGTCGGCTTCGGCCCCGAACGGGAGACGCTCGAGGCGCAGGCCGAGCGGCTCGGCCTCGGCGCACGCGTCACCTTTCTGGGCCGGGTCTCGGACGCCACGCTGGCTTCGGCGTACGC
>CAZCZH010000072.1:0-11403 GCA_964502985.1 uncultured Gemmatimonadales bacterium | reverse complement strand
CCAACAGGCGCTCGACGCGCTCGCCGATCCGCTCGGCGTCCCACCCGGCGAGGCGCGGCACGAGGCCCACGTTGGCCGCCACGTCGAGGTGCGGGAACAGGCCGATCTCCTGGATCACCCACCCCGTCCGCCGACGCAGCTCGACGGGATCCCATTCGATGGTCGAGCGACCCGCCACGCGGACCGTTCCGCGGGTCGGCTCGAGAAGCCGGTTGACCAGCTTGAGGGTCGTCGTCTTGCCCGAGCCGGAGCGTCCGACCAGGGCCAGCACCTCCCCCGGCCCGACCGTCAGGTCGATGCCCTGCACGATGGCCCGGCCACCCGGAAGCTCGTATCCAGCGTCGACGAACTCGACGGCCGGCGTCCCGGCGCTTGCCGGACCCGGCGACTCCGGGATCGTGGCCACGGACTCCTCGTTCGGTGGGGTCGGCAGGGCGAGGTGCGACGCCGCGAGGCGCCGCGCTAATATAGGCCGCCATGGTGACGCCCACCCAGGCGATCCGCGAACGGCTCGAGGACCCCGGCGCCCCGCCGTTCCGCAGCGAGTCCGGCGAGCGCTGGGTGGTCCACGTCGACGCCACCCCCACGGCCGCGGAGGCGTTCGCCCACTCGGTCGCCCGCGGCCTGTCGGACGCCCGGCGCTGGCTGCACTGCCGCTACCTGTACGACGCCGCGGGCAGCGAGCTGTTCGTCGAGATCACGCGGCAGCCGGAGTACTATCCGACCCGCGCCGAAGCCGAGATCCTGGAGGCCCGCGCGGACGAGATCCGGGAGCGCGTGGGGTCGCTGCCCCTGATCGAGCTGGGCGCCGGCACGGCCGCCAAGACGCGCGCCCTCCTGGCGGCGTGGAGCGCGGCCGCAGAGGGACCCGTGGAGTACGTGCCGGTCGACATCGACCCCACCGTCCTGACCTCCGCCGCGCGGGCACTGGCGGCGGAGTTTTCCGGGGTCCGCGTGACCGGCCTGGCCACGTCCTACGAGCGGGCGCTGGACATTCTGGCTGGCGCGTCGCCGATGTGCCTCGTGTTCCTCGGCTCGACGATCGGCAACCTCAATCCCGGCGAGACGGATCTCTTCCTGGCGCGGCTCGAGCGCGCGCTGGCGCCGGGCGACGCGCTTCTGCTGGGCGTCGACCTGGTGAAGGACGTCGCCACCCTCGAGGCTGCCTACAACGACGCCGCCGGCGTCAGCCAGGCGTTTACCCGCAACCTCTTCGTGCGCATGAATCGCGAGCTGGGGACGCACGTCCCGCCCGACGCGGTGGATCACGTGGCGTACTGGAACGACCGCCTGGAGCGGATCGAGATCTATGCCCGCTTCACGCGGGCCGCGCGGATCGACCTGCGCTCGATCGGCCGCTCGTTCCGCGTGGCGCCCGGCGAGATGATCCTGACCGAGATCAGCCGCAAGTACCGGATCGACCAGATCGAGTCCGATCTGGCCCGTTTCGGGTTCCGGCTGGAGAGCGCCATGACCGACGCCGGTCGGCGCTTCGCGCTGTTGCTCTCGCGCCGTGCGGACGAGCCGGCCGGTCCACCCGCCTGGACGCGCTACGCGGCGCTCCTGCAGGCGGTGCGTCGACGGACCCTCGACTTGATCGACCCGCTGGACGAGGAGCGCCTGGCGCGCCAGGTGGCGCCGTTCCTCAGCCCGATCGCCTGGGATTTGGCCCACATCGCGGAGTTCGAGGAGCTGTGGCTGGTGCGGACCGTGGACCGGCTGGAGTCCGCCGGCCGCTCGGGCGACTCGGACCCGCCCGGGCTGGAGCCGGCCTATGACGCGATCCGCACCCCGCGCTCCGAGCGCGGGGCGCTGGAGCTGCCCCCGCGCGACGACGTGTTGCGTCGGATGCGCCGGATCCGTGCGGAGTCCCTGCGCCGGCTGCGGCGGGTCGACTTCGCGTCCGCCGGGCCGCTCGTCGCGGACGGCCTGGTGTACCGCCTCCTGGCGTGCCATGAGGCCCAGCACCAGGAGACGATCCTGCAGGCCATCGCCCTGATGGATGACGAGCCCTACGAGCCGGCGTTCCGCGCCGAGACCCCGCGTCCGACCCTGCCCCCCGACAGCGAGATGCTGCTCGTGCCGGAGGGGTCGTTCCCGCTCGGCGCTCGACCCGACGGGTTCGCCTACGACAACGAGCGCCCGCTTCACTGGGTCGATCAGCCCGCGTTCTGGATCGACGCGGCTCCGGTGACGAACGGCGCATTCCTGCGATTCGTCGAGGCCGGCGGTTACGACGCCCCACAGGCGTGGAGCGAGGCTGGCCGCGCCTGGCGCCGCGAGCTGGCCGAGCCGTGGCCGCTGGGATGGCGGCGGACCGCCGGCGGCGGCTGGGAGGAGACGCACTTCGGACGCGTCGAGCCGCTGGTCCCGACGCGTCCCGTGGCGCGGGTGTCGTGGTTCGAGGCCGACGCCTTCGCGCGCTGGTCCGGCAAGCGCCTGCCCACGGAAGCCGAGTGGGAGAAGGCCGCGGCGTGGGATCCCGAGGTGCGCGTCAAGCGGCGCTGGCCGTGGGGCGACGAGCCACCGGATGCCGGACGGGCCAACCTGGACGCCGTCGCGTACATGCCGGCGCCGGTCGGGGCGTATCCCGCCGGACGCTCGTTCTACGGAGCGCACCAGCTGGTTGGCGACGTGTGGGAGTGGACGGCGAGTCGGTTCGAGCCGTACCCCGGGTTCGAGGCGTTCCCCTATCCGGAGTACTCCGAGGTCCACTTCGGCGGCGACTACTACGTGCTGCGGGGCGGATCGTGGGCCACGGCCTCGATCGTCGCCTCGAGCACGTTCCGCAACTGGGATCATCCCCAGCGGCGCCAGATCTTCGCCGGCTTCCGCTGCGCGCGGGACGTCTGACGCCTCCCGCGGACGACCGGTCGACGGGCCTCGCTCCGGGCAAACTTGCCGAGCTCCTGGCGACGCTCCCGGTGACGATCGAGGAGATCCACGTCGAACGCGGCGAGGTGCCCGTCGTCGGCTACTACGAGGCCCGGCCGCGCCCGACGGCGAGCGTCGTCCTCGTCGGCGCGGGCCGCTCCGGACGGGGCGAATGCGTCGCCTGGGCCGCCGAGGAGGTGGAGGCCTTCGCCCGAGCGTGCACCCGTCGCACGCCGGACGGCACGACGACGGTCGACGTCGCCAGCGGTCCCCTTCCGGCACACGGCGAGCCGTACGCACGGGCCGCGCTGGAGGCGGCGGTCGTCGACCTCGCCCTGGGCCAGGGTGCTACAAATTTATTTGTACTATCCGGCCGTTCTCCACGACCGATCGCCTTCTGCTGGTCGCTTTCGGCGAGCCCCGATCCGCTCGTCGCCGCAGCTCCGATCCTCGCGGCCGACCCCGCTGCCCGGCTCAAGCTGGACTGTCCCGAGGATGGATGGCCGGACGAGGTGTGGCGCGGCCTGGCCGAGTCCGGTCGCGTCGCGATCGTCGACTTCAAGCGCCGCGGCGCGCCAGAGCGCGTGGCCGACGCGACGCGCTTCCTGCCGGGAGCCATTCTCGAGGACCCTCCGCTGGAAGCGCGGGGCAGCCTCGAGGGGAGCCCGGCCGCGCGCGTCTCGCTGGACGGCTACGCCCTGCGCGCCGTCGACCTCGAGCAGCCGCCGTTCCGGCCGGTCGCGATCAACGTCAAGGCTCCACGAGTCGGCGGACCGCTCGAGGCCCTGCGCTGCCTGGAGGCGTGCCGCGCGAACGGCTGGGAGGCGTACTTCGGCGGGATGTTCGAAGTCGGAGTCGGACGCGAGCAAGCGCGCGTCCTGGCCTCGCTGTACACGCCGTCCGCGTGGAACGACCTGGCGCCCGTCCGGCGCTCCCCGGACGAGCCGTACGCCGCCTCCCCGCTTCCCGCGCCGGCCGCGGACTTCTTCGGCTTCGCGCCCTAGCGGCCGAGGGCCGCGGCCCGATCGGCGAGGAGCGCCGCGCAAGCCGTCGTCGCCGCACCGCTCAGGCTGTCGGCCCGGGCCACGACCTCGCTCAGCCCCTGGGTCCCGAACCGCGCCAGGCGGCACGTGGCGGGTCGCCCGTCGCCACCGAAGTCGAGCAGCGCCTCGGTCTGCGAGCGCGCCGCCACGTCGAAGCGCTGCAGCGACTGCGTGCGCCCGCGGCCGAGATCGGCGTCGGCCCAGAAGTCGGCCGACGGGAATTCGCCGGCCAGGGCTTCCCCGCCCCAGCACGGGCACGCCTGCGCGGCGCTCGCCGTCAGCTCGCCCGCGGGGGTCGTCTCGGCCGGCGCCGTGGGCTCTGCGCGCTGCCCGCAGCCGGCCACGACCAGCGCCAAAGTCCATGTCGTCGTCCTCGTCCAGCCGCGCATCGTCCCTCCCGTCTCGAGTCGGGCCGGTCCCCGACGTCCGCCTAGCGCCCTTCGGGCGCCGGGGGCTCTCCCTCGTCGACCAGCCGATCGGTGAAGTGATCCAGGTCCATCGTCCCGAGCTCGCCGTCGGCGTGCGACCGGACGCTCACCCGGTTCGTGCCGAGCTCCTTCTCCCCCAGGACGAGCATGTACGGAACCTTGTGCACCTCCGCGTCGCGGATCTTGTACCCTACTCCCTCGCGCCGATCGTCGACGTGGACCCGGAGCCCGTGGCGGCTCAGGTGCTCGGCGACGCTCCGGGCGTGCTCGACGAACGGATCACTGACGGGGACGATCCGCACCTGCTCGGGCGCCAGCCATGTCGGGAACGCGCCCGCGTAGTGCTCGATCAGGATTCCCATGAAGCGCTCGATCGAGCCCAGAATCGCGCGGTGGATGACGACCGGCCGCGCCTCGTCGCCGTCGGGCGTGACGTACGTCAGGTCGAACCGCTCGGGCAGGTTGAAGTCGAGCTGGATCGTCGACAGCTGCCATTTGCGACCCAGCGCGTCGGTCGCCTGAAAATCGATCTTCGGCCCGTAGAACGCCCCCTCTCCAGGCGCCTCCCGATACTCGAGATCGTTGTCGTCCAGCGCCCTGCGGAGCCCGTCCTCGGCTCGATCCCAGATCTCGTCCGATCCGATCCGCTCGTCGGGCCTGGTCGACAGCTCGATCGTCAGGTCGAAGCCGAACACCGTACCCAGCACGTGCTGGACGAGGGCGATCAGGGAGCTGACCTCGGCGTGGATCTGATCGGGCGTGCAGAACACGTGCGCGTCGTCCTGGGCGAACGAGCGAACCCGCACCAGCCCCGTCACCACGCCCGACTTCTCGTAGCGGTGCAGCCGGCCGAAGTCGGCGTAGCGCAGCGGCAGGTCGCGGTACGAGCGCTTGTGCGCGGCGTACACGAACGTCGACGCCGGGCAGTTCATCGGCTTGACGGCCATCGGCCGGTCGTCGGCGGTCGTGAAGAACATGTTCTCGCGGTAGTTGTCGTAGTGCCCCGAGCGATGCCACAGCTCGACGTCGAAGATCTGCGGGGTGACGATCTCGTCGTGCGGCCACGGTCCGGCGTACAGCTCGCGCATGAAGGCCTGCAGCCGGTTGTAGATCCAGGCGCCCTTGGGATGGAAGTACGGGCTGGCCGGAGCGTTGGAGTGGAACGAGAACAGGTCCAGCTCCTTCCCCAGGCGCCGGTGGTCCCGGGCCCTGGCCTCCTCGAGCCGGTGCAGATGCTCCTCGAGCTGCTTGCGCTGGAAGAAGGCCGTCCCGTAGATCCGGGACAGCATCCGGTTGCGCTCGTCGCCGCGCCAATAGGCGCCCGCCGTCGACAACAGCTTGAAGTGCCCCAGCCGCCCGGTCGACGGCACGTGAGGCCCGCGACACAGGTCCACCCAGTCCCCTTGCCGATACAGGCTCAGCCCCTCCCCGGCGGGCAGGTCCTCGATGATCTCGACCTTGTACGGCTCGTCCCGTTCCTCGAACAGGGCCACCGCGCGGTCGCGCTCGATCGGCTGGCGCTCGATGGCCAGGTCCTCGGCCACGATCTTCGCCATCTCGGCTTCGATCGCGTCGAAGTCCTCGGGGGTGAACGGCTCGTCGCGGTCGAAATCGTAGAAGAAGCCGTCCTCGATGACCGGTCCTATCGTGACCCGCGTGTCGGGCCACAGCCGCTGGACGGCCTGCGCCATGAGATGCGCCGTCGAATGGCGGTAGACCTCGAGCGCTTCCGGGTCGCGGTCGGTCAGGATCCGGATCCGGGCGTCGTTCTCGATCGGCCGCGACAGGTCGACCAGACGGCCGTCGACCTCGGCCACGTACGCCGCCTTCGCCAGCCGCGGGCCGATCTTGGCCGCGACCTCGCGCGCCGTCGAGCCGCGTGGGGCCTCGATCGTCGAGCCGTCGGGCAGGGTCAGGATGATGGTCTCGTTCGCGCTCATCGCAAAGCGGAAGCTACGAACCCCCCCGGAGCGCGTCAAAGGCCCGCGCTACAGTGCGCCGTGGCGCCGCAGCGTGCGCTCGGTCACGACGTAGACGAAGGCCGGCTCGGGCTCGGCCCCGTCCTCCGGCCCCGCGACGACGCTCGCCTCGACTCGCGCGTAGAGACCCTCGCCGACTCCCTCGTAGGCGTCCAGCCGCCGGTAGTCGTCGACCGTCAAACCGCGGATCACGCCCCCCTCCACGACCTCGTGCGATGCGGCGAACACGATCGGATAGGGGAACCCCTCCAGCGTCAGGATCTCGAAGTCCAGAAGCCGCGCCGGATCGAGGCGCACGGGCCGCTCGAGAAGGTTGCCGGCGAACGTCTCGTCGCGGAGCGTCCCGTAGACGAAGAGCGGGAGAGGATCGATCTCACTCGTCACATTACATCGCGCCAGTCATAGTGTGTTCTACCAATGGCTTAGACAGAGTCATCCGGGACCGGTCCAGCCGTAGCGCTTCAGGTCGACGGTCCCGTCCAGCCGGAACCGGACGCCCTCGTCCTCGAGGAGCGCGCGCTGGAGTCCCGGCGGCAACCCGACCTTGGCGATCGAGATCCCCCCGCGGGCGTTGATCACCCGGTGCCACGGGACGTCGGTGCCGTCGGGCAGCGCGTGGAGCGCCCAACCGACCGTCCTGGCCGCGCGCGGCTTGCCGCTGAGCGCGGCGACGTGGCCGTACGTCGTGACCCGCCCGTGCGGGATCCGGCGCACGGTGCGGTACACGGCGTCGTAGAACGATTCGCCTCGCGAGGACTCGGGCACGGGTTCGAAGATAGGGAGCAAGCGCCCGCCCGGGCAGCGCCGGACCGGCGCCCTATTGCGCCCGACCCCACTCGACCCGTAACGTGGTACGAGATTTTCGATCATCCCGGGCCGGCCGGTTCGGGCTCCCCCAACCCCAGCACACGAGGCGCGAATGAGATCTGCCAAGCCCTTCCTCGTCGGTATCCTGGCCATCGGCCTGGTCGCCGCCGGATGCAAACAGAAGACGGCCAGCGAGACGGCGACCACCGAGGAGACCCCCACCGTCACGACGGAAAGCGCCCGCCAGGCGATCCAGGCCAGCAACGACGCCTGGGCGAAGGGTGCCCTGGCCGGCGACGCCGCCGCCATCGCCCAGCTCTACGCGGAGGATGGGATCCTCCAACCTCCCGGAATGCCGCGCGCCGAAGGACGCGACGCGATCCAGCAGGCGCTCGCCACGATGCTCGCGAGCGCGTCGTTCACGTCCATGGAGCTTCCGGTCACCGACGTCGGCATCGCCGAATCCGGGGATCTGGCCTATGCGGTCGGCTCGTACAAGGACGTCGTCGCGACGGCGGATGGTCAGTCAGCGACGGAGACCGGCAAGTATCTCGAGGTGCTGAAGAACGTGAACGGCGAGTGGCTGATCGTCGCCGACACGTGGAACAGCGATGCGGCCCCCGGTGCGCCCGCGGCCGCCGAAGGAGGCGCCACCAAGGGAGAGGCCGGGCAGTAGGCGGTTTCCGTTCCCTGTATGACGGAAGGGCCCGGCGCGCGTCGGGCCTTTCCTCGTTCAGGCCCCGTTCAGCCGGTGCGGGCTTCGGCGATCGCCGCTTCCAGCGCCTCGCGGCCGCCTTCGAGGATCGGCTCTCCATGCGAAACGATCACCCGCTCGATCCGGAGATCGAGGAGCGGCTCCAGGGCCGCAGCCACGTCGGCCCGGCCTGTCTCGTCGGGCAGCCAGCCGGCGGGACACACCGTAACGCCACCCGCCTTTCCCAGGAGCACGTCTCCGGCGATCACCGCACCGGCCGCCGGAGCCCACAGGACGACCTCGCCCGGCCGGGGGACGGCCCGCGCCTCGAGGCTTCCCGGCAACTCGTCGCCGGCCCGGAACGGAACCGTGACGACCCCGGGAATCCGGTCCACGCCCCCCGCCTCGCCCCACACTTCGACGTCGGGCCATCGCTCGTGGATCGCCCCCGCGCTCCGGTCGTGGAAGAAGACCGTCAGGACGATGGCCGCGCGCGCCGCGGCTTCGATCTCCGCGCCGATCCAGCTCCACCCCTCCGCGCCATCCCCGGGGACGAGCGGGTCGATCAGGACCAGGTCGCTTCCGGTCGAAAGGAGCAGGCAGCCGACGTCCCGCTCCCACTCCGGATGCCAGGCGACCCAGCGCCTGATGCCGGGCGCGATCTCGCGCGTGCGCGCCATGCTAGCTCGTCCGCCGTTTCGGATAGTCGAAGTCCGTGCGCTGCACGACGCCGCGTCCGACATCGCTCCAATGCCCGCCGTCGATTCGGAATTCCACCACCCCGCACGTCGGCACGTTGGGAATCCAGTCATGCGAGAGCGCATTCACGAGGTCGGTCAGACCCGGATTGTGCCCGAAGACCAGCGCGCGGTCGCAGCGATCCTCGAGGCCCCGGATCACGTCCAGGATCTCCCCGGACGCCGCGTCGTACAGTCGCTCGTCCTCGACGATCCGCCCTTCTGGATAGCCGAGCGCCCGGGCGATGATCCGCGCGGTCGTGGCGGCCCGGACGGCCGGGCTCGTGACGACCAGATCGGGCGCGAACCCGCGTGCCGCCAGACGACGGCCCATCTCGGGCGCGTCCCGCTCCCCGCGCCGGTTGAGCGGTCGGTCACGATCGGGGAGTCGAGCGTCCCGCCAGCTCGACTTCGCGTGGCGCACGAGCCCGAGCGCCTTCATCGCTGATTTCCTTGTCCCCAACCCTCCCTCGTCAAGAAGGCCCGGCACGCGATCACGCGCCGGGCCTCCTCGGAACATGCGTTGGTGGAGCTGATCGGGATCGAACCGACGACCTCCTGAGTGCGATTCAGGCGCTCTCCCAGCTGAGCTACAGCCCCACACCGGTGGAATATACCGTGACCGCCGGGACGGGTCATCCGCGCGCGGCGGCCACCTCCCCGCCCACGATCGTCCGCGTCACCGCCCGGGACGCTGGGCGTTCGACTCGCCCTCGTCGCCGGCCGGCTTGCGGAACTTCAGCATGAACCGATCCAGCTGGTCGCGCTCGTTCCAGTGCGGGCCGACATGATCGTCGTCCGGATTGGCCAGCATGTCGCTCGAGTCGACCAGCTCGAAGCCCGCCGTCTGGACCTCGGAGCGCACGACATCCGGGGCGATCCGATGCGAGTCGACGTCGCGACCCTCCGCGGCGACCGCGTCGATCACGACGAACAGCCCGCCCGGCTTCAGCTTGGAGCGGATCACCGAGAGCACCTGTGGCACGGCTTCGGCCGGGATGTCGTGATAGTTGCGGTCCGTGAACACGAGGTTCAGGCTGTCGTCGGGAAGATCCGACAGGCGCGGCACGAAGGCCACGTTCGAGCCCGACAGGTCGCCGGATTCGATCCGTGCCCGGAGCGACTCCGGCTTGAACGACGATTGAGAGTACACGAATCCGTCCGGGCCGACGGCGTGGCTGAAGATCCACGTGTGGTAGCCGCCGCCGGCCTGCATGTCGGCCACGACCCACCCCGGCTGGAGGCCGATCCACTCCAGCTCCTGGAGCGGTGACGAGCTCGCGTCGCGGGCCTTCTCGGCCGCCGGCCGGTCGGCCGCGGCGAGGTCTACCTGGACGTCCTGCGCGCGGGCCAGGCCCGGCAGGGTCAAGGCGGACATCAGGACGACGAGATATGGGATCGAACGCTGCATGGGCCTCCTTCGAAAGGATGATCGCCGATCGACGAGCCGGCCTCGGGTGACCGGTCTACTTGTGATACGGCTCACCGCGCACGAGGGTCCACGCGCGGTACAGCTGCTCGGCCAGGACGACCTGCGCCAGCTCGTGAGGCAGGGTCTGGCAACCCAGAGACAGACGCCGCGCCGCGGTCGCGAGAACGTCCGGCGAGAGTCCCCCGGCGCCGCCCACCACGAAGACGACCCTCCCGATCCCCTCGTTCAGCCAGCCCGCCAGGAGCTTCGCCCAGCCACGGGAATCGAGCCCTTCCCCCTCCGGCGACAGCGCCACGAGCCGGTCGCCCGGTCCGACGTCGGCCGCGGCCAGAAGCGCACGCCCCTCCGCCTCCACGGCCCGCGCGTCGTCCCTTCCGGCGGCCTTGACTTCGCGCCGCTCGACCGGCCCGTATCGCGCCGCGCGCCCCAGATACTCGGACACAGCCGCCCGCGCCCACTCCGCCCGCAGCCGATCCACCGCGAGCACCTCGATCCTCACTCGCCCGACCCCCGAGTCTCGCGCGGTCTTGAAGGGTCGTTCAAGGCGTCCAGGATCAAACCGCGCGACCGAGGAGGTCCGAGGCGTGGCTCCTCCCACGCCGCAGGACCGCCGAGGAAGCCCAACACAGAGCTTGGACGTCCTTCAACGCCCCTACGCGTAGATGCCGCGGAGGCGATGCACGAACGCTACCCGGTCGATCGCCAGCATGTAGCACGCCGTGCGCATGTTCACCTCGTGCGACCGAGTGTACTGCAGCACGTCGCGAAACGAGTTGACCATGATCTTCCGCAGCCGCTTCTGCACGCGCTCCCGACTCCAGTAGTATCCCTCGCGGTTCTGGACCCATTCGAAGTAGCTCACCGTGACGCCGCCCGCGTTGGCCAGGATGTCGGGAATCACGAAGATCCCCTTGTCGTCGAGGATCGCGTCGGCGTGGGCGGTGGTCGGACCGTTGGCCCCCTCGCAGATGATCCGGGCCCGGATATTGGGCGCGTTGGCCCGGGTGATCTGGTTCTCCAAAGCGGCCGGGATCAGCACCTCGCAGTCGAGCTCGAGGAGCTCGGCGTTGGTGATCTCGTCCCCCCCGTCGAACCCGTTCAGGATGCGATGCTCGCCGACGTGCGCGAGGGCCCGGTCGATGTCGACGCCGTCCGGATTGACGATCGCCGTCGAGTAGTCGCTGATGCCGATCACGTTCATGCCCTGCTCGGCGCACAGCCGGGCGGCCATCGAGCCCACGTTTCCGAACCCCTGCACGACGACACGCGTCCCGGCCGAAGGCATCCCCAGGTTGTACAGGGCCTCGAGGATGACCAGCATGCAGCCGCGCCCGGTCGCGTCGCGACGGCCCAGCGAGCCGCCCATCTCGATCGGCTTCCCGGTCACGATTGGCGTCACCGTGTGGCGC
>CAZCZH010000071.1:0-11484 GCA_964502985.1 uncultured Gemmatimonadales bacterium | reverse complement strand
TCCGGATTGTCGAACCCCCAGCAGGAGACCCCGTGAGCGAGCCGACATCCTCCGCCGCGCCGACGTACGCGACCCCCGCCACGCTGTCCGAGCAGACCGATCGGGTGGCGCGCGAGAACGCGTTCGCCGACGAGCTGCTGGCCGAGGTCGGCCGCGTCGTGGTCGGTCAGCACGCGCTTCTGGAGGGTCTGTTGATCGGCCTGCTGTCCGACGGCCACATCTTGCTGGAAGGCGTCCCGGGGCTGGCCAAGACCCTCGCCGTCCGGTCGCTGGCGGGTTCCATCCGGTGTGACTTCCAACGCATCCAGTTCACGCCCGACCTGCTGCCGGCCGATCTCCTGGGGACGACGATCTATCACCCTCAGAAGGGCGAGTTCGCCGTCCATCGCGGGCCCGTGTTCACCAACCTGTTGCTGGCCGACGAGATCAACCGTGCGCCGGCGAAGGTCCAGTCGGCGCTGCTCGAGGCGATGCAGGAGAAGCAGGTCACGCTGGGCGAGCGGACCTACCCGCTGGCCGACCCGTTCCTCGTGCTGGCCACGCAGAACCCCATCGAGCAGGAGGGGACATATCCGCTGCCCGAGGCGCAGGTCGACCGGTTCATGCTGAAGCTCCACGTGTCGTACCCGTCGCGGAACGAGGAGCGGGAGATCATCGGCCGGATGGCGGGAGCCCGCCCGCCCGCCGTGCGGCCCGTCATCGGGCCCGAGGTCATCATGCGCGCACGGGAAGTGGTGGCCGGGCTGTACGTCGACGAGAAGGTGGTGGGCTACATCCTGGACCTCGTCGAGGCGTCTCGCTACCCGGATCGCTTCGGGCTCGGGGACCTGGGTCCGCTGATCGCGTACGGCGCTTCTCCGCGGGCCGGGATCTACCTCACCAAGGCGGCCAAGGCGCACGCCTTCCTGCGCGGCCGCGCGTATGTCACTCCGGACGACGTCAAGGCGGTCGTGCGCGACGTGCTCCGACATCGGCTCCTCCTGACCTACGAGGCCGAGGCCGAGGGAATAGACTCGGACGCCCTGCTGAACCGGCTGCTGGAAAAGATCGACGTCCCATGAACGCGGCCGAGCTGGCCAACAAGGTCCGGCTCCTGGAGATCCAGACGCGACACCTGGTGAACGACGTGTTCTCCGGCGAGTACACGAGTGTGTTCAAGGGCCGGGGCGTGGAGTTCAGCGAGGTTCGCGAGTACCAGCCCGGCGACGACGTGCGCACGATCGACTGGAACGTGACCGCCCGACGCGGGGCGCCGTACGTCAAGCGGTTCGTCGAAGAGCGTGAGCTGACCGTGATCCTGGCCGTCGACGGCAGCGCGTCCACGCGCTTCGGCAGCCGCGGCGCGCTCAAGCGCGAGCGGGCCGCCGAGGTGGCGGCGGTGCTGGGCCTGGCGGCGAGCCGCAACAACGACCGCGCCGGGGCGCTGCTGTTCGCCGAGGGGATCGAGTCGTACGTCCCGCCGCGCAAGGGGAAGACCCATGTCCTGCGCCTGGTTCGCGACGTGCTGACGTTCGACCCGCCGGCCCGCCGGACGGACCTGCCGGGGGCGATCCGCTTCCTGAACCGTGTCCTCCATCGGCGCAGCGTGATCTTCCTGCTGAGCGACTTTCTGGACGACGCCTGGGGCCGACCCCTGTCGGCGCTGGCCGTGCGGCACGACGTCGTGCCGCTGGTCCTGGAGGATCGGCGGGACCGCACCCTGCCGGACATCGGCCTCGTCGAGGTCGTCGAGCCGGAGTCGGGAGGCCGGCGCTGGCTGGACACCGGTTCGGCGCGCGTCCGCGAGGCGTACTCCGAGGCCGGCCGGCGGGCCGCGGCCGAGCGCCGCGAGGCGTTCCAGCGGGCGGGCGTCGATGCCGTGCCGATCGACACTCTCGAGGACTACGTCGAGCCCCTGCGACGGTTCTTCGAGGCGCGCGAGCGGGCTCGCGCGCGAGGCTGGAGGCGCGGCCGGCGATGAGCCGCCGCGGGCGCATCGCGGCCCTCGGACTGACGCTGGGCCTGATGGCGCCCGGGGCGTTGCGCGGCCAGGCCTCGGACACGAGCGGGTACCGGGCGGCGCGGATCGAGCTGCGCGCGGCGGTCGATCCCCGCGAGGCGCCGGACGAGATCACGGTCGGCGATCGGTTCTGGATCGCGGTGACGACGCACGGTCCGGCGGGCTATTACCTCCTGCCCGAGTCGGTCGTCCAGGCGTACGCCGCGCGGCCCGAGATGGCCGTCTTCGACCGCGACCGGCAAGACGGGCGATTGCGGCTCAAGGTGGCTCTGTTTCGCCCCGGCAAGGTGACCCTGCCGACGGTCCGCGCGCGGATCCTCACGGACACCGGCGACACCCTGGCCGTGCCCGTCGTGTCGGATACGATCGACGTGACGTCGGTGCTCGCTCCGGGCGACACGGTCCTGGCCGATATCAAGCCGGTGTGGCCGCGCGCGGGAGTCTCGGGCTGGGTGTGGATCGCGCTGGCGGCGGTCTTGATCGCCGCGGCGTTCGGCGTGTGGGCGTGGCGCCGCAGGCGGACGAGCGTCGTCGAGCGACCCTTCCCGCGTCCGGCGGCCGACCCGTACGCCGCCGCGCGCGAGCGGATCGCCGCCCTCGGAAGAGAGCCGGCCGACGCGGAGGGGCGGATCGTGGCCGCGGCCGGAATCGGCGACGCCCTGCGCGATTACCTGACCGACGCGTGGGGCGTCCCGGCCCGCGAGCGAACGACCTTCGAGCTCCTCGGGCGGTTGCCGGGCGCGCTGGATGCCGAACGTCCCGCCCTGGGGGCCGTGTTCCGCCCCGTGGACCTGGCGAAGTTCGCGCGCCTCGACCCCGGCGCGGGCGCCGTTGGCGGACTGTCCGCGCGGGCCCTCGACGTTCTCGACCGGCTGGAGGCCGAGCGCCGGTCCCCCGTGGGCGAGCCCGCCGCCGAGGAGGTCGCGTCGTGAGCGCGTGGACCGAATGGACCGGCTGGACATTCGCCTCGCCGGCGTGGCTGGCGCTCCTCGTCGGCCTGCCGCTGGCATGGTGGTGGGGGCGTGGGCGGCGCCGGCCGCCGCTCGTCCTGCCGGCCCTGGCGACGGCGCCGGAGCTGCCACGCACCTGGCGCGAGCGCCTGCGCGCGACGCCCATCGCCCTGCGCGGCCTGGCGTTCGCCTGCGGCGTCGTCGCGCTGGCTCGACCGCAGGAGCTCGCAGCAGGCCGCCCGCTGACGACGTCGGGCATCGACATCGTGCTGGCGCTCGACGCCTCGGGGAGCATGAAGGCCGAGGACTTCCAGCCACGCAACCGCCTCGAGGTGGCCAAGGCCGCGGCGGTCGACTTCGTCGAGGACCGACCCAACGACCGGATCGGACTGGTGACGTTCGCCGGGCAGGCCGTCACGCAGACGCCGCTGACGCTCGACCACGCCGCGCTCGAGAACGCCATCCAGCGCGTCGAGATCGGGCGCCTGACGGACGGCACCGCGATCGGCACCGCTCTGGCCACGGCCGTCAACCGGCTGCGCGCCTCCGACGCCCGCAGCCGGGTCGTGATCCTGCTGACCGACGGCGTCAACAACGCCGGTGAGGTGGATCCGATGACCGCGGCCGAGGCGGCTCACGCGCTCGGCGTCCGCGTGTACACCATCGGCGTGGGCACGACGGGCGAGGCGCCGTACCTCCTGGAGGACCCCCGTTTCGGACGACGCTACGTGCAGGTCCTCGTGCGGATCGACGAGAAGACGCTGCGCGAGATCGCCGACCGCACCGGCGGCCGGGCGTTCCGCGCCACCGACCCGCAGGCCCTCAGCGAGGTGTATCGCGAGATCGACCGGCTGGAGCGCTCGCCCCTGTCGGGCCGGCGGCCGGTCGTTCGGCTCGACCGCTACGCGTGGTTTCTGCTGCCTGGATTGGGCCTGCTGCTGCTCGAGGGGCTGGCCCGCGGGTGGATCTTCCGGCGGTTGCCGTGAGCCTGGCCGGGATCGACTGGGCGCGGCCGGAGTGGCTGTGGGGACTGGCGCTCTTGCCGCTGGCGGCGGCCGGGCTGGCGTGGGGTGTGCGCCGGCGCCGGGCGGCGCTCGACGCGTTCGCCGAGGCCGAGGTCCGCTCGCGCACGCAGCGCCTCGCCGCGTCGCACCCGGTGGCGCGCGGCGCGCTGCTGCTGGTCGCTCTGGCGTGCCTGATCGTGGCCGCCGCCGGCCCCCGCTGGGGTCGGGAGAAGGTCACTGCGCCGCCCGTCCGGCAGCAGGTCGTCTATGCGCTGGACGTCTCGCGCTCGATGCTGGCCGAGGACGTCTCGCCGAGCCGGCTCGAGCGGGGCAAGCTCGTCGTGCGCCAGCTCCTGGGGGACCTCCCGGCGTCGGAGAGCGGCCTCGTCGTGTTCGCCGGCGAGGCGACGCTGTCGGTGCCACTCACGCGTGACGCGGCGGCCCTGGCTCTGTATCTGGACGCCGCGGAGCCCGACTGGATCAGCGATCCCAGCACGGACCTCGGAGCGGCGATCGACGCCGCCCTCGACGCGTTCGGCGCGGGACCCGGAAGCGGCCGGGCGATCGTCCTGCTGACGGACGGCGAGAACCAGGTCGGGGAGGTGGCCGGGGCGACTCAGCGCGCGCGGGCTCGCGGGGTCGAGGTCGACGCGGTCGGCCTGGGGACCGAGGCCGGCGCGCGGATCCCGCTCGGCGACGGTCGCTGGCTCGAGGCGGACGGACAGACGGTCGTCACCCGCCTCGATCCCGAGCCGCTCCAGACCCTGGCCGAAGGGAGCGACGGGACGTACGTCCAGCCCGACGGTCCAGGCCCCGGGATGGCCGCGCTGACGGCGCGCCTGCGCGGGCTCGACACGGGAGAGCACGGGGGACACGCCTCCGAGCGCGAGGCCGAGCGCTATCGCTGGCCGCTCGGACTGGCGCTCTTGTGCCTCGCCCTGGAGGCCGTGCTGCGTCTCGGGCCGAGACGCCGGCGCCCGGGCCCCGCGGCGGCCGCCGTGGCGGGCCTCGCGCTTCTCGCCATGGGGCACGCGGCGACCCCCGAAGAGCTGTACCAGCGCGGACAGTACAGCGAGGCCCTGGAGGCCTGGCGGCACGCCGACCGATCGCCCGGGGCCGAGCCGCGGGACTCCTACAACCGCGGCAGCGCCGCGTACCGTCTGGGGGAGTTCCGCGAGGCCGCGGCGGGCTACGCGGTTGCCGCGCGGACGAGCGCCGAGGCCGGGCGCGAGGCTGCGGCGTGGTACAACGCGGGCGACGCGCGCTATCGCCTGGCGCAGGCGGCCGAGTCCTCGAGCCGTTCGGCGGACGCCAAGCAGCGCGCCTGGGACTCGGCCGTGGCGGCGTTCCGCGAGACCCTCCTCCGTCGACCGAACGACAAGGACGCCAAGCACAACCTGGAGCTGGCGCTGCGGCAGCGTCAACGCTCGGGCGGGGGAGGCGGAGGGGCCGGCGGTGGTGGTGGCGGGGGAGCGCAGGGTGGCGGTGGGGGAGGCCGCGGCGTGCAGCCGCCTTCCAGCGCCTCCGGCGGGGCGCCCCAGGCGATGAGCCGGGCCGAGGCCGAGCGCCTGCTGGACGCCCTTTCCTCGCGCGAGCGCGAAGCGCTGGCCAGGGGCGAGGAGCAGAAGCGGGCCGGCCAGACCCGGGCTCCCGGATGGTGAGGCTGGCCCGCCGGGCGGCCGTCGTGGGGCTCGTGGCGTGGCTCGTCGGGCCGGCGGCGGCTGCGGCGCAACAGTCCCGGCGGATCAGCGTGCGCTTCGAGCCGAACGACCGGGTCGTCCTGGGACGGACGGTCGACCTCGTCGTCGAGCTCTCGGGGGACGGCGACCTCGGCGAGCCCAGGCTGGGCCCGCTGGACGGGATCGAGGTCGTCGGGACGAGCCGCGAGAGCCGGATCGAGGTCACCGGCGGCGGCTTCTCGCGGCGCTCGATAATTCGCTTCCGGCTCCTGCCGACCCGCGCCGGGACCCTGACGCTGCCACCCGTGCGAGTGCCCATGGCGGGAGCCATCCAGCTCGTGCGGCCGCCGGACCTCGTAGTAATGGACGCGGGGGGAGTCGCGGGCGCGGCCGCCAGGGCCGGACCGCCTCCCGTGTTCGCTTCCACGCGGGTCGACAAGCGCGAGGCGTGGGTCGGCGAGCAGATCACACTGACGTTCTCGTTCTACCGCGACCCGCACGTTCCGCTGTCCGAGAATCCGGACTACGATCCACCCGAGACGCCTGGATTCTGGCGCGTCGACCTGGACGACGAACCGGCCCTGGACGCGGAGCGGATCGGCGGCCAGTTGTACCAGGTGCAGCGTTTCCGCTACGCCCTGTTCCCGCTCAAGGCCGGCCGGTTCCGGATCGGGCCGGCGACGGTGCGCGTGGTCGAGCCCGATCCGGACGAGTGGTGGATGTCGGGTCGCACGCGGACCCTGTCCACCGATCCATTGGATGTTCTCGTCGACTCGCTGCCGTCCGGGGCGCCCCCGGGTTTCGCCGGGGCGGTCGGCCGGCTCGGGCTGGGTGGCGCGGTGGCCCAGCGCGAGTCCGGCGCCGGCAGCCCGCTGCAGCTCGAGCTGACCGTACGCGGCTCGGGCAACGCGAGCGCCTTGCCGGCGCCCGTTCTGCCGGACTGGGCCGACGTCGACGTGCGCCCGCCGGCCGTCGAGTCCGCCAGCCGCGTGGACGGTGGCACCGTCGTCGGACAGAAGACGTTTCGCTACGTGCTGATCCCGCGACGGACGGGGGTCGTCGACCTGGGAACGGTCCGCCTGCCGTACTTCGATCCGGGACAGGGCGCCTATCGGACGGATTCCCTGCGTCTGGGAGAGATCCGGGTGGCTCCCGGGGCTGGCGGCCCGGCTCGGCCCGTCGCGGCGGAGCGACCCGGGCCCACGCTGTGGACCGCGCGCGTCCCGCGCGGACCTCGGGTGGCGGGACTCGCGGCGAGCCCCTGGACATGGGTCGGACTTCTCGGTCCGTGGGTGGCGTGGCTCGGTGCGCTGGGCGCGGCGGGCGTGCGGAGCCGCCGGCGGCGCGGGCGGGCGGGGCGGTCCGCCGGGCCCCTGACTGTCGCCCGCGAGTCCATCGCCGCCGGGGAACCGGGGGCTCTCGGTCAGGCACGCCGGAGCGTGGCGGGGATCCTCGAAGCGCGCTACGGCGTCGCCCTGCGCGGCGTGGGACCCGCGGGACGCCGCGCGGCGCTGGCCAAAGCCGGCGTGCCGCGGGCCGTGGCGGCGGCCGCGGAACGGGCGTGGGACGTCATCGCCGAGGCCGAGTTCGCGGGGGGCGCCCCGGAACGGGCGGTAATCGCCCTGGCCGCGCTCGAGAGCGCGTTGGCCGAGGATCCGGGAGACGACGCGTGAGTCGCGCCTTGCGCCTCGCCGTGGCCGCCTGCGCCGTGGCGTCCCTCGCCGTCACGCTCGGCGGATCGCTCGCTCCGGCGTCGGGGCAGGACCTCCCGCGCGAGCGCTGGCGGGCAGCCAACGAGGCGTATCGATCCGGGGACCCGCAGGGCGCGGCCCGCGCCTATCGCGCGCTCCTGGCGACGGCGTCCGACCCGCTGCTGGAAGCCGACCTCGCCGCCGCCCTGTGGCGCTCGGGCAATCGCGGGGAAGCCGTCCTCCACTACCTGCGCGCGGTCCGCCTCGATCCTCGGAACGGGGTTCTGCGGGACGATCTGGCGGACCTGCGGGTCGAGCTCGGGGACCCGCCGTCGACGGACGGCCCGCCCGCCCCGCTCGATCGCGTCCGGCCCGACGAGTTCCTGTTGGCGCTCCTGGCGCTCGGCGCGGTGGCGGCGTTCGTCGGCTGGCGCAGCCGGACCGAGCCCGGCTGGCGGGCGGCGTTCGGCGCGCTCCTCGCGGCCGTCCTGCTGATCGCCGCGGCGACCGTCGTCGCGGCCCGATCCCGCGCGGAACCACGCGGGGTGGTCCTCGCGGGTGCGCGCGTGGCGGGCCGTCCGGGCGGCGTGACGATCGGAAGTCTCCCCGAGGGAGCCGTCGTGCGGGTCCTCGGTCGAACGGCCGACGGATGGCGCGTTCGTGGCGCGGGGGCGCCCCCGGGGTGGGTGGCGTCCGACGCGATCGCGCCGCTAGATTGAGGTCGCCGGTCGGGGCGGCCGAGAGGTCGTCGCTGCCGCGCTCGCCGCCCGGGCCCGCCGGGCGGACCGGCCGCGCCACGTCGCGGCCGACTCCCCGACGCCTCGAGCCCGACACCGCGCGATGATCGAGTACCGGACCATCCTTCTGGCGACGGATTTCTCGGAGCCCGCGGCGGAAGCCGGCCGTCACGCGCTGTCCCTGGCGCGGGCGTGCGGGGCCCGTCTCCACCTGCTCCACGTGGTGCAGGACTTTTCGTACTGGAACGAGTTCGCCCTCCAGCATTTCCCGTCCGACGACGTGTACCGTGAGCTCCAGCGCAACGCCCGCATGGCGCTCGACGACCTGCTCCAGGACGAGCCGGGGATCGAGGAGGTTCCGCACGAGGCGCACGTTCGCGAGGGCAAGCCGTTCGTCGAGATCATCAAGGTGGCGCGGGAGCTCGAGGCGGACGTGATCGTGATCGGGAGCCACGGCCAGTCGGGGCTCGCCGAGACCTTGTTCGGCTCGACGGCCGAGCGGGTCGTGCGCAAAGCGCCCTGCGCGGTGCTCGTCGTGCGCCACCCGGACCATCGCTTCGAGATGCCGTGACGGCTCGCGTGCGGGTCCTCCCCGACGGCGTGATCGATCAGATCGCCGCCGGCGAGGTCGTCGAGCGCCCCGCGTCGGTCGTCAAGGAGCTCGTCGACAACGCCCTGGACGCCGGCGCGCAGCGGGTCGAGGTGACGCTCGAGGGCGCCGGGAAGGAGCGCGTTGTCGTAGCCGACGACGGCCACGGGATGGACCGTGAGGACGCGCTCCTCGCGCTGCAGCGCCACGCCACCAGCAAGATCGCCGACGCCGCCGACCTGGGACGCATCGCGACGCTGGGCTTCCGCGGCGAGGCGCTGCCCTCGATCGCGGCCGTCAGCCGACTCGTCCTGGAGACGGCCGGCGAGGGGGGCGAGGGAACCCGCGTGCGGATCGACGGTGGGGAAGTGGCGGGTATCGAGCGGATCGCCCGCGCCCGCGGGACGACCGTCGACGTCCGGCGCCTGTTCCACAACACGCCGGCCAGGCGCAAGTTCCTCAAGACCCACGCCACCGAGCAGTCGACCATCCTCCAGCGGCTGGTCGAGTTCGCCCTGGCCCGCATCGACGTCGCGTGGCGGACGACCCACGGGCGGCGCGAGATCCTGGCCCTGCCCCCGGCGCCGACTCTGGCCGAGCGGCTGGTGGGCCTGTACGACGCGGCGTACGTCGAGACGCTGCTCCGCCTGGCTTACGACGAAGACGCGGTGGCGGTGAACGGCGTAGTGCAGCGAGCGGCGGCGGCCACCGCCAGCCGGCGCCGCCAGTTCGTGTTCGTCAATGGACGCCCGGTCGACGCGATGGATATCCTGCGGGCCGCCCTGCGGGGCTATCGTTCGACGCTGCCCGCCGGCGCGCGACCCGACCTGTTCCTGTTCCTCCGCCTGCCGACCGATGAGGTCGACGTCAACGTCCACCCGACGAAGCGCGATGTCCGGTTCCGCGACCCGGCCGCCGTCGCGGCGACCGTCGAGGAAGCCGTGCGGGCGGCTCTCGGCGCTGGGCCCGCCGCCGCGCGGCCGCTGCGACCGCCGGGCATGCGTGTCGCCGATCGTCCGGCGACCGGCCGCGGTGGGCCCGAGCGCGCCGACCAGCTGGCGATGTTCCTTCGGCGTGGCGAGCAGCGGGGCGCGGAGGCCGGCGGGTCGAACGGAGCGCCGGCCGCGGTTCCCGAGGAGGGCGCCGGGTCGAACGAGCCCATGGAGCTTGCCCTGTGGCAGCTCCACCGCCGGTTCATCCTGGCTCAGACGGCGAGCGGCCTCGTGGTCATCGACCAGCACAGCGCGCACGAGCGGATTCTGTACGAGGAAGTGTCCGCCGACCTGCGCGAGGGATCCCGCCCTGGACAGCGGTTGTTGTTCCCGCTCGTCCTCCATCTGACGCCTGGGCAACGCGCGACGTGGGAGCAGTATCGCGGGCTGATCGACCGCCTGGGCTTCGAGATCGAGCCCTTCGGCGGGGACAGCGTGGCCGTTTCGGCCGTGCCCGCGTTCCGCCACGCGTTCGACGCCGAGGCCGCTCTCGCGGGATTGCTCGACGATCTCGAGCGGCCCGGTCGCGGCAGCGCCGACATGAACCAGCACGAGCGCGTGGCGCGCCTGTTCGCCTGCAAGGCCGCGATCAAGGCCGGAGCCACGCTGACAGCCGAGGAGATGAACGAGCTGATCGGCCGCCTGTTCGCCACCCGCCTGCCGTACGACGACGTCCACGGCCGGCCGGCCATCCTGCAGATCTCGCTCGACGACCTGAATCGCCACTTCGGCCGGCACTGACGCCGTGTCCGCGGCGCCCGAGCGACCCCCGTACCTGGTCGTGGCCGGCCCGACGGCGGTCGGCAAGAGCGCAGTCGCGCTGGATCTCGCGGTCGATCTCGACGGGGAGATCGTCGTCGCCGACTCGCGCCAGGTGTACCGCGGGCTGGACATCGGGACGGCCAAGCCGGGTCCAGAAGAGCGCCAGCGCGTCCGGCACCACTTGCTGGACGCGATCGACCTGGGAGAACGCTACACGGCAGCGGACTGGGCCCGCGCGGCGACCGACGCCATCGGCGATATCCAGCGTCGCGGGCGGACGGCCATCGTGAGCGGGGGGACGGGCTTCTACCTGGCGGCCCTGGCGGGGGCGCTCGATCCGTTGGAGGGCCAGTTCGATGACGCCGGTCGCGCTCGCGCTCGCGCGCGAGTCGCCGAGATCCCGGACGCGGATCGACATGCCGCGCTGGCGCGTGTGGACCCGGTCACGGCGGACAGGCTCCACCCCCGCGATCGGCAACGTATCGAGCGGGCGCTGGAGGTGTGGTTCCAGCTCGGGCGACCACTGTCCGCCCTTCAGTCGGGCGGCGCGGCGCGCGGTCTTCACGTCGCCGTGCGGCTCGCCCGGCCGCGGGCCGAGCTCCACGCGCGGATCTCCGCGCGCTTCGAGCGCATGCTGGAGCGCGGACTGGAGGACGAGGCGCGGCGCCTCTGGGAGCGGGGTCTCGACCCGGACCGCACGGCCGGGTTGGATACGATCGGGTACCAGGAGTGGTGGCCGTTCTTCAACCGCCGGCGCGGCCGATCGGCGACGTGCGCGGCCATCGTCCGCGCGACACGAGCCTACGCGCGGCGCCAGGAGACGTGGTTCCGCCACCAGGGCGACTATGTCGAGGTCTCCGCGGCCGGCGCGGCGGAGGCGGTGAGGGACGTCTGGCGCCGGGCGACGGGCGCCAGAGGCCGTGCCGCGAGCCGGGCCCGGACGTGACCTCCCTCGACGGACTCGTCCTGGGCGTCGTCCAGGGCCTGACCGAGTTCCTTCCGGTCTCTTCCAGCGGGCACCTGGTCGTGGTCCAGGCGCTGCTCGGCCTGCGCGAGCCCGAGCTGGCGTTCGACGTCGCTG
>CAZCZH010000070.1:0-11898 GCA_964502985.1 uncultured Gemmatimonadales bacterium | reverse complement strand
ACGCCCAGGGCGCCGAGCAGGAACACGGCGCCGACCAGGGCCAGGATCAGATCGTTCGTGGCGAAGGCCGGGAGCGTGATCACGATCCCGATCAGGAGGCTCCCCAAGGCCACCCACGGCCGGAAGGGGATGAAGCGCGCCAGGGCGCGGTGCGAGGTGCGGTCGTCGCTCACGGCGAGGCCACGCTAACGCGGGGTAGGGGCCGTGGCAAGGCCGCCACGCGCCGGCTATCGTCGCGCGCGTGACCTTGCTGGCGACTCTGGCTCTCGTCGTCTCGTTCCTGCTCGCCGCGGGGATGGTGACCGTCCTCGTCCTGTTGCGGCGCGGCGACGGGCCCGTGTATCGGGCGTCGCGGGCCTACGACGAGAACCGGCGCGAGGCGTTCCGCGTCTTGACCGGTGAGATCGTCGAGCGCGTTCCCGCCGATCAGCGCTTCGATCCCGCGCGCCGGCGCGCGCCCCGCCCCGACGATCCGCGCCGCGAGACGTACCGGACGGCCGCGCGCGAGGCCCTCGAGGCGGTCGTCCCGGAACGCTCAGGGCTCGCCTTTCGCGCCGATGGCTGGGCCCGACTCGAGGCCGAGGACGCGTGGGTCGTCGCGGAGCTCTCGACAGCCGACCTGCGTACGCTGGACCTCGCCGCGCGAGACGACCGCGGGCGGCTGACGATCGGCCTCGTCTTGTGGAACCCCGAGCCGCCCGGTGGGCCCGCGACGCGCGTCGCCCTGCCCGTCCAGAGCTTGTTTCCGACCCTGCGTCAGCGCGGTCGCGGGGAGCTCGTCGAGCGCATCGAGCGCCTGTCGGAGGTCGAGCGGCGGGAGGAGTGAGGGCGGCGGCCGCCCTCAGGCGGCGGCGTCGGCGACGAACTGCGCGGCGAATGCGTCCGGGACGACGGGTGAGCCCGTGGCGGCGCGGGCCAGCGCGTCGTAGTGCATGCGCGCGCCGGAGCGGAACACCTGCTCCGTCAGCCAGCGGCCGACCTCGGCGCGGCCGGCGTACGACCCGTCCTCGCCCAGCGCTTCGCTCTCGAGCCGCGCGTGGAGCTGCGAGGCGAAGCACTCCCCGAGCAGATAGTTGTGGTAATAGACGGGCGCCACGACGACGTGGATCTTGGCGGCCCAGTCGGCCGCCCCGTCCGGTCGATCCGGGGGCGCGAGCCCCTGATAGCGACGCTTGAGATCCCACCACAGCGCGTTCAGGTCCTGATCCGGGTCGGCGTACAGCGCGCGCTCGAATCGCCCCATGACCTGCGCCCAGCGCGAGAACACGAGCATCTGCGCGCGCTGCTCGCGCGCGATCGCGACGCCGATGCGCTCCACGCTCGCCCCGTCGACGACGCCCATGTCGCGCATCCAGCCGGGGCTCTTGGCCAGGCGGCCGAACAGCATCGCGATCGCCTCGGTGGTCAGCGTGTGGGCCGGGCGGCGGAGATTCCAGGGCAGGTCCGCGTCGATTCCCGCGTCGTACACGGCGTGACCCAGTTCGTGGAGCGTGGTGCCGACCCACCGCGCGTCGGGTCGCAAATTGAGCAGGATGCGCACGTCGCCCCGCCGGTCGATGTCGGTGGCGAAGGCGTGCGGATCCTTGCCGTCGGCCTCGTAGAGGCTGGAGCGCTCCAGGATCCCGTCCACTTCCAGGCCGATCCCGTCGAAGAAGCGCCGCGCGAGAACGATGGGGTCGCTGTCGGCGTACAGCGCGTCCAGTTCGACGCCGAACACCGGCGGCGGCTCCTGGAAGAACGGGTTGCCGTAGTGCCACGGCCGCAGCTCGTCCGTCCGGATCCGGTGGCGTCCGGCCAGACGGCCGTCGACCTCGGCCTTGATCGCGTCGAACGGCTCGGCGGTCAGTCGGTCGAGCCGGTCGAAGAACGCGCCGATCTCCCCTGGCTCCTGCTCCTCGAGGTGCAGCTTGAGCTGGTAGAAGTCGTCGAAGCCGAGAGTCGCCGCGGCCTCGTTGCGCCGGCCGATCAGCTCGCGAAGCCGCGCCTCGACGCGCGGCCCGACGGACTTGAGCGCCTCCCAGGCGGCGCGCAGACGCCGGGAATCGGTGTCCGTGTCGAGGATCTCCTCGAGGTCGTTCTGCGTTCGTGGATGCCCTTCGAACTTTGGCCGATGTGTGGCGAAGTCGCGCTCGATCTCCGTGGCCAGGGCGTTCATTCTCCGGCTCAGGGAGGGGTCGACCTGGCGCGGGAGGGCCTCCAGGTACAGCAACTCGATCGAGCGCCTCAGGAGCGGGTCGCCGGGATCGCCCTCGCGGGCCTCGACCAATCGTTCGAACGTATCCGGCTCGCGCAGGACGTCGTCGACGGCGTTACGCGCCGACTCCAGTCTCCGGTAGTCCGCGTCGCGGCCGGTCACCGCGGCGTCCCACCACGCCCGGTTGACCTCGATCTCGAGCGGCTCCAGCCGCTCGAGCAGCCGTTGCACCCATTCGTTCATCGGAGCGGCAAGATACCGGCCCGACCCCGCGACCGGTAGCAGCGAGGTCGATTGACGAGCCTCGGCGGGCACGACAGACTGTGCGGTCCATGGACCGCTCCTACCGCCTTCGGGCCGCTGTCCGGACCGTAGCGCTCGCCCTCGTCCTCGGCGCGGTGGCGTGCGGCCGGACTCCTCCCGAGCGCACCCGAGCGCCCGGGCCGCCGGTCGCCGACTCCGGGCGGTCCCGGCTCGTGACCCTCGCCGCGACGCACCTCCGCGTCCGCCCCGAGGCGGGGGCCGCGGCCGTCGCCGAACTGCCCGTGGGGGCGGCCCTGACGGCGGTGCCGGATTCGGCCGCCCCCGTGTCCGACGTCGACCTCGACGCGTGGGTCCAGGTGGCGACGTGGGACGACCGACGCGGGTGGGTCCGCGCCGACGAAGTCGTCGAGACCGGACTATGGACCCACTACCAGGCGGCCCTCGGGGCCCCGGTGACGGACGCGCGGCCGGCGTACCCGTTCGACGCCCGGTGGGTCGTCGAGGCGCCGTACGGGTCGCCGGGCTTCACCCGCATTTCGACGGTCTGGCTGCTGGGGGATTCCATCCGGCCCGCGCATGCGACGGCCGTGGACTCGCTGGAGGACGTGTGCAGCGAACGACGCCATCGGGCGATCCGCCTCGACGCGACCTCGGGCGCGAACGGCGGGCCCGACCTGGAGGCGGCGCTCCTGGCGTCGCCCGGTCGACCGGCCGGCGGGCTGGTCCGGCTGGCGGTCGGCGAGCTGGGGGAGCCCGACCCCGCCCTGCGCGAGGCGATCCTGGGGCGGATCGCCGTGGCCCGCGACCGGAAGGTCGAGCCGGGCGGGGTCGACGCGGTGCGCCTGGACTGGGCGCGCGTCGGCGAGCGCCAGGTGTGGGCCGCCGCGACGTGGGGGCCGCGCGACGACGAGGGGATGGCTCACGCGGCGGCGTTTCTCGCCGAGCGGGACGACTCCGCGCCGGGCTTCGCCTGGCGGTTGCGGACGGTCGTCACGCCGGGGCCGACAAGCGCCGAAGACGCCGCGCCGTTTCGTCCGTTGGCCGTCTACGCGACGGCGGATCCGTCGCGGGCGAACCTTTTCCTCGTCGAGGCGTTACAATACGAGGGCGCGCGGGTGGACGTCTACGCGTCTACCGGCCGCCGCTTTCGCCGCGTATACAAGGGATACTACTGGGGGTGCTGACGTGGAGACGTCGTTCGAGGAGTTCCGCAAGGCTTTCGCCGGGCGGTTGCGCCAGGCGCGAGGCGACCTGACCCAGGCCCAGTTGGCCGAGCTGACGAAGTACACCCAGCAGATGGTCAGCCGCTACGAGGGAGGGCGCGTGCCGCGCGCGTACTGGTTCCTGGCCGGGCTCTCCGAGACCGGCCTCGACGTGGGCTACCTGCTGACCGGCCGCCGGCGCCGCCGCCCGGGATCGGCGCGGGTCGAGAAGAAGCCCGAGCGGACCGAGAAGAAGCCGGCGAAATGAGGTCCGCTCGATGAGCCCGCGGGCGCCGCGCTGGCTGAACTGCGGCGTCGCGCTCGGCGTCCTGGGGTTCCTGGTGTTCGTCGTTCTCGGCATCGCGCTGGCCCAGATCCTGTGCCACGGGCCCGGCGGCGCCGGAACGAGTTCGTTGCGCTACCCGGGCTGAAGACCTGGGCGACCCGCGTTCTGGCCGCGATCGGCCTGGCGAGCCTGGCCTGGTGGGCCTACACGCTGGCCGTGCCCGAGCCCGAGGACGACCTGCCCGAGACGCTCGCCTCGCGCCCCTCGACGACCGCCGCGGCGGCGCGATTCCTCGCCACGCACCTCGATGCCCCCCTGCTGCGGGGCGGCGAGGTTCGACTCCTCGAAAACGGCGACGAGATCTTCCCGGCCATGCTGGGAGCGATCCGCGGCGCGCGGCGCACGATCGACTTCCAGACCTACGTGTGGTGGGAGGGCGCCGTGGCGCGGGACTTCGCCATGGAGCTGGCGGCCGCAGCCCGCAGGGGGGTCGTGGTGCGCGTTCTCGTGGACGCCTTCGGCGCTCGCAAGATGGATTCCTCGCTGGTCGCCGGGATGCGCGACGCGGGATGCCGGGTCGAGACGTATCACCCGCTGTCGTGGACCACCCTGGGCCGGTTCAACAACCGGAGCCATCGCCGCGTCCTGGTCGTCGACGAATCGACCGGCTTCACCGGCGGGGTCGGGGTCGCCGCCGAGTGGAGCGGCGACGCCCGCGACGAGGGCCACTGGCGGGACGATCACTTCCGGCTGACGGGGCCCGCCGTGGCGTGGCTCGACGGGGCGTTCGCCGAGAACTGGCGTCAGGTCGCCGGCGAGGCCCTCGCGCCTCCCCCGGAAAGCCCGGAGGCGCCGGGCGACTCGCTGGCCGGGCCGTGGATCGTCCCGATCTTCGGCGTCCCCGGTGGCAGCGTATCGGCGATCTCCTTCACCTACTGGCTGTCGCTGGCCATGGCGCGCGAGCGCGTCGACATCGCGACGCCGTACTTCGTGCCCGATCCCCAGCTAAGGGCGGCCATCGCGGCGACGGCCCGAAGGGGGGTTCGCGTCCGACTCCTGGTTCCCGACGAGCACAACGACGCGACCCCCGTGCGGTGGGCCAGCCAGGCGCTGTATCCGGAGCTGCTCGAGGCCGGCGTCCGGATCTTCGAGTACCAGCCGACGATGTTCCATGTCAAGGTCCTGCGCGTCGACGACGCGTGGGCGGTGGTCGGGTCGTCGAACTTCGACAACCGCTCGTTCGAGCTGAACTACGAGTTCGATCTGGCGCTGGTCGACCCGGGGCTCGCGGCCGAGCTCGACCGCTCCTTCGAGCGCGACCTCGGCCGGTCCAGGGAGATCACCCGGGAGACCACGGGCCGTCGCTCCGCGCCGGGACGCGCGCGCGACCGGCTCACGCTGTTTCTACGCGAGCAGCTGTAGCTACGCCTCGTCGGCGTAGATGTCGATCACCTTGCCGATGAACTCGAGCGACTCGTCCCACGGGCGCTGGAACGTGTTGCGTCCGATGATCGAGCCGTATCCGCCGCCGTCCCGGATCCCGCGGATGTCGTCGTAGAACGCCTCAGCGCTCGTCTTGGAGCCGCCCGAGAAGATGACGATCCGCTTGCCGTCGAACGCCGACTGGACGACGTGGCGCACGCGGTCGGCGACGGTCTCGCGCGGGATCTCGAGGTCCTCGTAGACCTTCTTCGCCTTGTCCTGGAACAGGTAGTCGGAGGGCAGCTTGACCTTGACCACGTGGGCCCCCATCTGGCACGCCAGGTGGGCCGCGTAGGCCACGACGTCGAGCGCAGTCTCGCCCTCCTTCTCGTCGATCCCCGAGCCCCGCGGGTACGACCACACGACGACCGCCAGGCCGGCGGACTTGGCCTGCTCGGCGAGGAACTGGAGGGTCTCGTACATCTCGACGCGGTGCGCCGAGCCGGGATAGATGGTGTAGCCGATGGCCACGCAACCCAGGCGCACGGCGGCTTCCACCGAGCCGGTGACGGCCGGCAGCGGATCGTCGTCGTCGTACAGCAGGTCGTGGTTGTTCAGCTTGAGGATCAGCGGCAGATGTGGGGCGTAGTTTCCGGCTACGGCCTCGATGAACCCCAGCGGCGCGGCGTAGCCGTTCATGCCGGCGGCAAGGGCGAAACGAGGGTGGTACTCGGGATCGTAGGTCGGCGGGTTGACGGCGAACGAGCGGTGCGGCCCGTGCTCGAATCCCTGGTCGACGGGCAGGATGACCAGGCGCCCGGTTCCGCCCAGGCGACCGTGCCCCAGGAGGCGCGCCAGCGACGCCTGGACGCCGGGCGATTCGCTCGGGTAGTACGACAGGATCTCGCGCACGCGCGGGCTGACTCCGGGGGGGCTCGCGGGCTCGGCGAGCGCCGCGCCGGCTGGCTCGTGATGCGTCATGACGGGGCTCCTTTGGCTGCGGTCACGGATTCGGCCGCGGAGCGCGCGTCGTCACCGGACTCCGCGGCGATCGTCGATTCGAGCAGGTCGACCTCGTACCGGCTGCCGATGAACAGCGGCGTCCGGACGTGGAGGCCGTCGGCCACGCGCTCCATGATCCGGCCCCGGCCGTCGGACGCGGCGCCGCCCGCCGACTCGGCCAGCATCGCCAGCGGCGCGGCTTCGTACAACAGGCGCAGCTTGCCATCCGTGTGCTTGCGGTCGCCGGGATACAGGAAGATCCCGCCGCGCAGGAGCACGCGATGGAAGTCGGCCACCAGCGCCCCGATGTAGCGCAGCGAGTAGTTGCGCTCGGAGTCCTCGCCGTAAGACAGGCGCCGGACGAAGGCCTGGACACCGGGGTCCCAGGTCGACAGCCGGGAGACGTTGGCCGAGTACTCCTTGCCGCGCTCCGGCATGCGGATGTCGGGATGCGACAGGAAGAACTCGCCGACGGCCGTGTCGAGCGTGAACCCGTCGACGCCGCCTCCCACGCCGTACACCAGCATGCACGCCGGAGCGTACAGCACGTAGCCCGCGGCGACCTGCTCGGTGCCGGGCTGGAACACCTCGGCCGGCGTGCCGTGGGCCTTCCCGGTCACCTTGCGCCGGATGGCGAAGATCGTCCCCACCGGACCGTCGACGTCGAGGTTGGACGATCCGTCCATCGGATCGAAGCACAGCGTATGCCCGGCCCGCGGGCAGTCGGCGTCCAGGTGGTGGATCTCCTCCATCTCCTCGCTGACCAGCGTGCACAACAGCCCCGAGCCGGTGAAGTGCTTGATCATCACCTGGTTGGCGTACCAGTCGAGCTTGTGGACGGCCTCGCCCTGGACGTTGACCTGACCCTGCATTCCGGCCAGCGGGCCGAGCCCGACCTGCGCCAGCTGAGCGCGGATCTCCTTGCAGGCGGTGGCGATCTGGGCGATGATCGAGGCTACGGCGCCGCCGCCCGGGGTCTGGTGCTCGACCTCGGCGAGGAGGTGCTGGGTGAGAGTGACCCGGTGGTCGGTCATGACGGAATGTTACGCTGGCCGAGCGACGGTCGCCAAGACACCGGGGGATCCCGGAACCGACTGCCGCGTCCTGGAGGGCCATGCGTCGACTGCTCGAATTCCATCGTTCGCCGAACTCGGTGAAGGTCCGGGTCGGGCTGCACTACAAGGAGCTGGAGTACGTTTCCGAGGAGATGTCGTCGGACGACCGCGCGCCGATGGTCGAGGCGGCCGGCTGGCCTCTGGTGCCGGTCCTTCTCGACGGCGACGTCGTCGTGCGCGAATCGGCGGCCATCCTGCACTACCTCGAGGCGAACTACCGCGGTCGGCCCTCGCTGACGCCGGCCAGCCGGGACGAGATCCTGGACGCGGAGCGAATCGTTTCCGTCCTGACGCCGGCGATCGCCGAGGCCCAATGGAGCGTGACGACCCAGATCCGGGCCGCCGAGTCGGAGCGCGACCCGGCGGTCGCGGCCGCCGCCCGGCGGACCCTGATCGACGCGCTCGAGCGACTCGAGGCGCGGCTCGCCGAGCGCGAGTGGCTGGTCGGCGGGGCGATGAGCCTGTACGACGTGATCCTGGGGTGCTCGCTCCAGCCGATCCGGCCACCGGCGGCGTTCGTCGAGCAGAGCCCGATCTGGCGCTGGTTCGCCGAGAACCTGTCGATCGCCGACGAGCGTCCGGCCGTGACGGCGTGGGTCGGAAGCGTCCTGGCGTGGGACGCGCCGCCCGGCGAGCGGCCTGGCCGCGCGGGCGGCTGAGGCGCTATTCCCGCGCCACCTCGAGGGCCGCGCGACGGGCGGCGCCGAGGAGCGCCGTGCGCGTCTCGCGGATGACCCGCACCGGAACGTCGGACACGAGGTCCGTCATGCGCCCCTTGTCGCGCAGCCCGTCGAGGAACGCTCCCTCGCGCAGGCGCCGCAGGATCGCCGGAGCGATGCCGCCGCCGATCCAGATCCCGCGCAGGGCGAGCGCCGACAGGACGAGGTTCCCCGCGGCCGAGCCGTAGGCGGCGACGAACCGGTCCAGCGCCTCGACGCAGATCGGGACTTCCCCGTCCAGCGCCAGCTCGCTGATCGTCGCCGACGGATCCTCGCTGTCGGCGATCCGGCGCTCGACGTCGTCCGGCGCCTCGCGGCGCCCCGTGTCGCGCAGGAACTCGTACGCCGCCTGAAGGCCCGGCCCGCTGACGACGCGCTCGACGCTGACCCGCCCGTGGCGCTCGGCGAGCCACGCCAGGAAGGCGATCTCCTCGACGTCGCGCGGCCCGTAGTCGGTATGGCCGAACTCGGTGGGAAGGACGACGGGCCGCCCGTCGACGCGCGTCAGGACGGCCGCGCCGAGGCCCGTCCCGGCCGCCAGGACGGCGGCCGTCTCGCTGCGCGGAGTCCCGGCGAACAAAACCTCGACCTGGTCGCCGTCCAGGTCGTCGATCCCGTACGCCGTCGCCTCGAGGTCGTTGAGCAGGGTGACCCGGTCGGTCTCGAGAGCCTCGCGCAGCGGGGCGATGCGCAGCGTCCAGTCGAGGTTGGGCATCTCGCAGGCCCCGCCCACGACCGGGCACGCGGCCCCGAAGCAGGCCGCCTCGACGGGGTCGTCGCCGGGATCGAGGAACGCCCGCACGACCGACTCCAGCGAGTCGAAGGCGGCGCTCTCGAAGCGTCGCTCGCGGCGCGGCTCGAGGCGTTCGCCGCAGGCGTCGAACAGGGCCAGGTTGACCTTCGTCCCGCCGACGTCGCCGGCCAGGATCACGGTCCGTCGAGCCGGCCGGAGCGGAGGCCGGTCAGGCGGGACGCCGCTTCGGCGTCGATCAGCCAGGCGGCGCGCCCGGGATCCGGAGCCACGCCCTGCGCGGGGCAGCGCGCCGGGTCGCGCGGGCCTTCCAGCGCGGCGGCCACCGCGGCCGCCTTGTCGGCGCCGGCCACCAGGAACAGCACCTCGCGGGCGGCGTTCAGCGCGGGGAACGTCAACGTCAGCCGATCGTGGCCCGGCGGCGGGACGGGCTCGCGGTCGGCGAGGACGGCGACCACCAGGCGCTCGCCCGCCGCGAGGGCCGGCGAGTCGGGGAACAGCGACGCCGTGTGCCCCTCGGCGCCGAGCCCGAGGAGCGCCAGGTCGAGCCGCGCGAGGCGCCCGGAACCGGCGCCAAGGGCCTCGACCATCTCGGCCTCGTAGATCCGGGCCGCGGCCTCGCGATCCTCGCTCTCGCCGGGCATCGGGTGGACGTGGCCGGGTCGGACCGGGACGCGGTCGAGCAGCGCCTCGCGGGCCAGCCGGGCGTTGGAGTCGGGATGATCCGGTGGGACGCACCGCTCGTCGCCCCAGAACACCTCGACCCGTTGCCATTCGACGGCCTCACGATGGGGGGCGTCGGCCAGGCGCTCGTACAGCGGGCGCGGGGTCGAGCCCCCGGCCAGCGCGACGGCGAACCGACCGCGAGCGGCGATGGCCGTCGCGGCGGCGGCCGCCACGCGCCGGGCGGCGCGCTCGTACAGGGCTTCGCGCGCGGCGCACACCACGACCTCGGGGGGTTCGGGTCGGTGGCGCGTCGCGGCGCCGCCGATCAGGTCGACTCCCCGGCCGGGATCCGGTCGGGCGTGCTCTCGGCCGCCGCGCGCACGATCGAGCGCCAGACGTGGCCGTTGCGCGCCGGGACCGCGTCCGCCTCGGGGGGCCCGTCGCTACCGGCGGCGTAGTTGGGAAAACCGGGCTGCGGGGTCTCGCGCCACGCTTCGAGGATCGGGGTGATCACGGCCCACTGGGCCTCGACCTCGTCGTTGCGCGTGAACAGCGTCTGATCGCCGCGCATGGCGTCCACGAGCAGGGTCTCGTATGCGTCCGGAAGCTCGATGCCGAACGCCTCGGAGTAGTCGAACTGCATGCGCACGCGCGAGGTCCGCATGCCCTCGCCGGGGACCTTGGCGCTGAACGTCACGTCGATCTCCTCGTCGGGCTTGAACCGGATGACGATCGTGTTCGGGGAGACCGAGCCGTCCTGGCGCGCGAACAGGGCGTGCGGGGTCGGCTTGAGGTGCACGACGATCTCGGTGAGATCGCGCGCCAGGCGCTTGCCCGTACGCACGTAGAACGGGACTCCTTCCCAGCGCCAGTTGTCGACCCGCAGCTCGACCGCCGCGTAGGTCTCCGTAGTCGAGTCGTCGGCCACCGCGTCGATGTCGCGGTAGCCCAGCACGGGATCGCCGTCGATCTCGCCCTTCGCGTACTGCCCCCGCGCGGTCCGCGCGGCGACCTCCTCGGGAGTCATCGGCGACATCGAGCGCAGGACCTTGACCTTCTCCTCGCGCACGGCCCCCGGCTCGAACGCTACCGGGGGCTCCATCGCCGTCAGCGTGACCAGCTGGAGCAGGTGGCTGGCGACCATGTCGCGCAGGGCGCCCGTCTCGTCGTAGAACCCGCCGCGGTCCTCGACGCCCAGCGTCTCGGCCGCGGTGATCTCCACGTGATCGACGTAGTTCCGGTTCCACAGCGGCTCGAACATCGTGTTGCCGAAGCGGAACGCGAGGATGTTCTGGACGGTCTCCTTCCCGAGGTAGTGATCGATGCGGTAGACCTGCTCCTCGCGGAAGATCTCCCCCAGCCGGCGGTTCAGCTCCCGGGCCGACTCCAGGTCGTGGCCGAACGGCTTCTCGACGACGATCCGCGTCCAGCCCCGCCCTTTCCCCTCGGCCGTGAGCCCGGCGTGATCCAGGCCCTGCACGATGTCAGGGGCGAGATCCGGCGGGACGGAGAAGTAGAACAAGTGGTTCCCGGCGGCGGGATCGCCGGCGCCGAGCTCCTCGAGCCGGGTCGCCAGGCGGCCGTACGCCTCGTCGTCGGTGAGGTCCGCCGAGAGGTACGTCAGGCGGCGGGCGAACGCGTCCCACTCCCGCTCCTCGGGCCGCGCGTCGAACTCCTCGAGGGCGTCGCGCATCGCGCGGCGGAACTCGTCGTCCGAGATGTCGCTGCGGCTGACGCCGAGGATCGAGAAGCACGGGTCGAGGGCGCCGTCGCGATGCAACCGGTACAGGGCGGGGATCAGCTTGCGCCGGGCCAGGTCCCCGCTGGCGCCGAAGATGACCATCGCGCAGCCGTCGACCTTCGGGTGGCGGAACTTGGGGCAACCCTCGTCGGCTCGTCCGTGGACGATGCGCGCCCGCCGCGCGTCCTTCGTCCGGTAGGCCGTCATCGGACGCCGGCCCGCCGGGCGAGCGCCTCCCAATCGGTGTGGACGGCCAACCCGTCGGGATCGTCCAGCCGATGGTAGGTGTGGCTGCCGAACCAGTCGCGCTGGGCCTGGGTCAGGTTCTGCGGCAGGCGCGCCGTGCGCAGGGCGTCGTAGTACGCCAGGCCGGCCGACCAGCAGGGAGCCGGGACTCCCGCGGCGACCGCCTGGGCGACGGCGCGCCGCCAACCCGCCTGAACGCCGGCCAGATCCCGCGCCAGATCCGGATCGCGCAGGACGTCCGGCGCGGCAGCGGAGTCTGCGCTCCAACTCGCCGTCCAGGCCGTCAGGTA
>CAZCZH010000069.1:0-12041 GCA_964502985.1 uncultured Gemmatimonadales bacterium | reverse complement strand
TCACCGTCGGGCCGCTCGACGCGCAGCGCGGTCTCGAACGGCAACCGCACGACGCGCCAGGGCGGGCCACCATCCACCACGGCGATCGGCCGCGACGAGCCCACCTCGTGCACCCACCAGCGGCCGGCAGCCCCGATGGCGACCGCCGAGTCGCCCCGCGCCACCTCGACCCGGATCGACGGCTCCGCGCCGGGCAGGCGCGCGCTCTCCACGGCCGGAGCCTCGCTCCCCCGCGGCGGAGGGTTGCCCCCGCACGCCGAGAGCAGGGCAAAAAAAAGCGCCCCCAGCACGGGGCGCGACGCGGACCTTCGCCCGAACGGGGGCATGCGGAGGAGCCGCGCTACTCGAGCGCGTGGCTCATCTTGAGACCGACCTTTCCCTGAGGTACATCGTCCATCTCGACCTTCATGTCGAACCCGTCGCCCTCGAAGCGGGTCGAGGCCTGGAACCGGGCGTACATCGCCAGCCCGCGCTGCAGCCACTGGAACCACGCGGCCTCGCCCCATCGGGCGAAGAGCCGATCCTTGACCTCGCTCATCATCTCGTCCCGCGTCAGCGGGTCCGGGCCGCCATACCCGAAATCGCTCGCGAAGTCGCGCTGAAAGGCTCGATAGCGGGGCATGATCGGCACCGGTGCGGGAAGCGGCGAGACGTTGAAGCGGACGGCGGTGGCAGCCGACGACTCGAGGGTCGGACCGGGCTGGCGCAGGGAAACCCCGGGTGTCGCCTGGGGAGCTTCCTGGGCGACACCGATAGTCGCGACGCAGGCCAGCATGACGCACACCGGCCAGGACGCACGCAGAGCGGTCCAGACCTTCATCGTTCCCATCATACCATAACCCCGGACTCCCAACAAGTTCCATGCCACCGTGACCGGGGCGTCTCAATCGTCCGGCGCGGCCAGCCAGCGATCGCCGACCCTGGCGTCCGAGCGCGCCATCGCCGTCAGCACGGCGGCCGCGTACCCCCCCTCCACCCGGACGACCTCGGCCTCGCCCAGGTAGACGTCGGCCAGAGCCGCTCCGGCTGCGTCGTGGCGTGGACGGACGAGCTCGACCCGGTCTCCCGGGGTCAGCGCGCCGGGATCGGGGACGGTCAGGAACGCGACGTCGTACGGGGGGTGGATCGCCTTGGCGTCCTGGAAGGCGACCACGCGACCCTCGATTCCCGGCGCCGGACCGGGTCCCGCCGCGGGTGGAAGGGTATCGGCGGTCTCGACCGCGCGCGCCCGGTCGCCGACTCGCACCGGACCGTAGGCGTGCGTGATCCGGACACGGGCCGCGCCGGGCGTCAGGCTGTCGACGCGCCCGATCCCGGTCGGCACGAGCAGCCGACCGATGGTCGACCCGTCCCGCGGATCGGCCACTGTCCGGTCGAGCCGGAAGAATTGCACGGCGTCGCCGACATCCAGCAGGTGGCCGTCGAGCGTCGACTGGACGAACACCCGGTCGAACGGCGTCAGGCTCCTGTCCTGGATGTCGCCCTCGGCCTCCGAGGCGCGGACGCGCGGTGCCGCGCCGTACGCGTCGAGCGCCACCAGACGGCCCACCGACAGCAGGTACACGGGATCGCGCAACGAGGGGGTGGGGGCCTGCTGGCCGCTCGCGCCTCCGACCGTCGCAAGGGTCCACGCCAAGGCCCCCGTCAGGGCCCAGGCGAGGCGCGTCCCTCGCACTCGTCCACTCATGCCGGTCCCTCCCTTCCGCATCGCGGGTCCGACCCGCGCGGGTTCGTCGATTCTCTCATCCACTGAACAGACCGTACGAGAGCCGGACGAGGATGCCCATGATGGCTACCGGGCACAGGAACCGGATCAGGAACGACCACGTTCGCCCCAGGGGGAACTTCCCGTCGTTGGCCCGCACCTCGTCCCCGGCGGCGCGCACGCCCCATACCCAGCCGGTGAACGCGCTGATGAACAATCCCCCGATCACCAGGGCATACTGCCCGAAGATCGTGAACAGCAACGTCAGGAAGTCCATTCCCACCCCCGGCAGCGCGGTCAGCGACGGCAACGCACCCGACGCCAGCGCGCTGGGGATGCCCAGAAAAAACGCCACCACGCCGATGACGATCGCCGCGCGGTGGCGCGATACGCCCCGCTCGTCGACGAGCCACGAGGTGGCGACCTCGAGGAGCGAGACGCTGGATGTCAGGGCGGCGATGGCCAGCAGGAGGAAGAACCCCGTGCCGAACACGATGCCTCCGTAAGGCGCCGGGGGGATCGTCCCGAGGAGCGAGGCCAGCACGACGAACACCATCCCGGGGCCTCCCTCGCCGGGTTGAAGACCGGCGTGGAACAGGGTCGGGAAGATGATCAGGCCGGCCAGCACGGCGATCACCGTGTCGAAGCCCGTCACCCACAGGGCCGAGGAGACGAGGTCGTCTCGCTTGGAGACGTACGAGCCATAGGTGATCATCGCGCCCATTCCGAGGCTGAGGCTGAAGAACGCCTGACCGAGGGCGGCCATGACGACCGCGATGTCGATCTTGCTGAAATCGGGTTTGAAGTAGAACTCCAGGCCGGGGCCGGCGCCCGACAGCGTCACAGCTCTCAGGACGAGCAGGACCAGCAGGGCGACGAGGGCCGGCATCAGAATCTTGGTCCAACGCTCGATGCCCCCCCGCACGCCTCCCAGCACGACGAGCACGGTCAGAGCCATGAACGCAAGGTGCCAGCCGATGGACGCGCCGGCGCTCCCCGCGACCCCGTTGAACACGGCCGCGGTGTCGGCCGAGCCGCTGAACGTCCCGGTCACCGTCTTGACCACGTAGGCCAGTGTCCACCCCGCGATCACCGAATAGAAGCTCAGGATGACGATGCCGGTCAGCACACCCAGGGCGCCGACCAGCACCCACGCCGTGCCCGGCGCCAGCGCGCGGAACGCGCCTACCGGATTGCGCTGAGTCCGCCGGCCGATCGTCAGCTCGGCGAGCATGACCGGCGCGCCGACGAACGCCACGCAGCACAGATAGACGAACAGGAAGGCGGCGCCCCCGTTCTGGCTGGCGACGGTCGGGAATCCCCAGATGTTCCCCAGGCCCACGGCGCTGCCCGCGGCGGCCAGGATGAAGGCGAGCTTCGAACCCCAGGTGTCGCGCGGGGCGCTGGCGGTCGGATCCATCGAATGGCCCTCCGTCTAGCGGCGGGAACGCCGGCGAGGCGAGAATCTCAGAACGGCAGATCGTCGTCGAAGTCGTCGGAATCGGGCAGACTGTCGGTCACGAGATCGTCGTCGGAAGGTTGTCCCTGGCGCGCCGGGCCGCGGGCGAACTCACGCCCGCCGCCCGAGCCCGGCGAATCGAGGATGATCATCTGGTTCGCGACGACCTCCGTCATGTAGCGCTTCTGTCCGGTCTTGGCGTCGTCCCACGAGCGAGTCTGGATGCGTCCCTCGATGTACACCTTGCGGCCCTTCTGGAGATACTGCTGACAGATCTCCGCCAGTCGTCCCCAGGCCACGATGTTGTGCCATTCGGTCTCTTCCTTGGCCGTTCCGTCCGGCGACGTCCAGGAGCGATTCGTCGCGACGGGGAACGTGGCGACCGTCTGGCCGCTCGAGGTGTGTCTCAGCTCGGGGTCCTTGCCCAGATTGCCGATGAGAATCGCCTTGTTGACGCTGCGGTCAGCCACCTGCCCTCCTTCGCTCTTGGAATTCGATGAATCGAATCGGAATCGCGTCAGCGCGCGGCGTGGCTCAGCGTCGCGCGGCCGCCGAGCGCTCGTACCACACCAGACGCCAGAGCGCGACCGCGACGAAGCACACCACGAGGAACGAGCCGCCCTTCGACAGGAACGGGAGCGGGAGGCCCGTGATGGGCATCAGCCCGACCGTCATCGCCGTGTTCACCACGACGTGACCGGCGACGAGAACCACCAACCCGAAGGCCACCGTGCTACCGAACGGGTCCGGCGTGCGCTCGGCGATCCGGACGCCCTCGACCAGCAACAGGCCGAAAAGCGCCAGGGCCACGATCACGCCGAGGAATCCCAACTCCTCGCCGAGCACCGAAAATATGAAATCTGTATGACGCTCGGGGAGGAACGCCAATCGCTTCTGCGTCCCCATGAGGTAGCCCTTGCCGAGCAGCCCCCCGGAGCCGATGGCGACCTTGGACTGGATGATGTTCCATCCCGCCCCCCGCGGGTCGCTGTCCGGCTGCAGGAACACCAGGAGTCGCTGACGCTGGTATCCCTTCAGCGAATTCCACAGCGGCAGGGCCACGATCCCCATCATGAGGTTCGTCGCGCCCACATAGATCCACGTCCTGCGGCGCGGGTTGAGTGCGACGAGCAGCACCCCGACGGCCACGATGTACAGCGACCACAATGGCAGGGAGAAGGTGAGCAGGATGCTGACCAGCGGCGACAGCAGCAGGAACACGACGACCGGAGGGGTCCCCGCCCAGAAGCACAACCCGGCCAGGAGCAGCACGAACACGGTGCACGTCCCGAGGTCGGGCTGGAGCAGGGTCAGGAGCGCCGGGACGCCGACCAGGGCCGCCGGGGCGACGAGATCGGTGATGTCCTCCGGGGCACGCTCGCGCGAGGCGACCCAGCGCGCCACGACGAGAATCGTCGCCAGCTTGGCGAACTCGGACGGCTGGAAACCGACCGGCCCGAGTCGAATCCACGAGTGGGCTCCGCCGATCGCCGGCAGGGCGAGCACCGCCGCCAGCAGCAGGAGGGCCAGGCCATAGGCCGGCCAGGCCAGCTTCTCGATCCCGCGCAGCGGAACGAATCCCATCGCGGCGTACACCACGAGGGCGATGAACAGCCACACCACCTGGAGCTGCCAGTAGTCGGTGGCGCTCCCCGCTGCGGTCTGCTCGGCCGAATAGATCAGCGCGATCCCCGCCAGCGCGAGGGCCAGGGCGAGCCCCAACAGGTACCAGTTGTGTCGGGAGGCCTGACGAGCCATGCGCTACTCCGCGCTCGAGACGGCACTCTCACTGAGGGCGATCGGCGGAGGCGGAGGGGGCGGGCCGGTGTCGAGACCGTTCAGGCCGTCGAGATACGTCTGCACGAGGTCGATGGCGATCGGGCTCTGGATCGAGCCCCCGCGCCCCTCCTCGACGAGCACGGCCACGACGATGCGCGGATCCTCCATCGGGCCCACCGCGACGAACCATCCGTGTGGCGCGCCGCCGGAGTGCTCGACGGTCCCCGACTTGCCGCCGATCGTGTAGCGCATGTCGACGTGACGCGCCATCTGGAACGCCGTTCCGCGCCAGTCGTTGACCACGCCCTGCATCGACGTGCGCAGGAGCTCGAACTGGTCGCTCGACAGCTGGAGCCTGCCCTCGACGACGGGCTTGGAGTCCGTCCGGCGCAGGCGCGGCTGGAACAGGGTTCCCCCATTGACGACGGCCGAGACGAACTGGACCAGCTTGATGGGGGTGACGGCGATCTCGCCCTGGCCGATGGCCAGATTGAGCACCACGCCCGAGCCCCAGTGTCCCGCGCCGTAGCGCTCGTCGTACCACGCGGCGGACTCCGGGTACAGGCTCGCGACCTCGTTCGGCATGTCGATTCCCGTCTTCCGGTCGAAGCCCCACGCCTTGCCGAAATGCGTCATCTCGTCGAGCCCCAGCTGCAGTCCGACCTGGTAGAAGTACGTATCGCACGAGGTGATGATCGCGTCACGCATGGTCGCCCAGCCGTGCACCGCGTGACAGCCGAACCAGCGCCGGCCGAACTGATACCCCCCTCGGCATGGCACGTCCTCGAACTCGTCCGGATCGACCACTCCCAGCGTGAGCGCCATCGTCGCCGTGGCCAGCTTGAACACCGATCCGGGCGCGTAGCGTGCCTGGATCGCGCGGTCGAGCAGCGGACGCGCCGGGTCGTCGATCAGCGAGCTCCAGGCCGTGCTGGTCATGCGCCCACTGAACACGTTCGGGTCGTACGACGGGTGACTGTAGAGCAGCAGGACGTCACCGTTGCGCGGATCGAGAGCTACGATCGCACCCCGCTTGTCGGGCGGAAACAGCTGCTCGGCACGGATCTGGAGGTCGAGATCCACGGTCAGCTCGAGGTCCGCGCCCCGGCGTGGTGCCTCGAACGGCTTGACGGACCACGGCCCGATGCGCCGGCCCAGCGCGTCCACCTCCACGTACTCGGCCCCCTTGCGACCGCGCAACTCCCCCTCATACATCCGCTCGAGCCCCGTCTTGCCGAGGATGTCGCCCGCCGCGTAGCCCTGGTTCTCGCGTTGCGCCAGCTCCTGCTCGTCGATCTGCGCCACGTAGCCCGTGAGATGGGCCGTCGCCCGGCCGTGCGGATACACGCGCCGCGGCTTCGGCTGCAGCAGGAGCCCTGGGATCTCGTCGCGTTGTTCCTCGAGCAGCGACAGCGTGCGGTAGTCGAGGTCGTCGTCGAGCAGGATCGGCTGCCCCGGGGCCAGGCCGTACTGCCGCTTGAGCCCGGCCACCGTGGCCGGTTCGAGCTGCAGGATGGGCGCCACCTTGTGCATCCCCTCGTCCAGCTCGCGCTTCGATTCGGGCATCAGGGACACGGAGTACGCCGGGAGGTTCTCGGCGATGATGTCCCCGTCCCGGTCGTAGATGATGCCACGCGGCGCGGCCAGCGGGATCGTGCGTACCTGATTGTGGGTCGAGAGGGCGACGTGCTCGGCGTGCTCGACGATCTGGAGCCGAAAGAAGGCCGCGCACAGGAAGCCGAGGACCCCCAGCAGGCACCAGCGGGCCGCGCGCGCGCGGCTGTTCCGGCTGACGGGGTCGAATGAAGGCGACGGCCGGGATGGGCGGATGGGCTTCATCGACTCATTTGTTCGCTCGCCGACAACATAGGAGCGCCTCCCGACGGGAGCAATACGGCGCGGGTTCCGGGCCTATCCTAGGCGCTGGCGAACAGGCGGTACACGACCCCGCCCAGGACGGCGGTATAGATCGCGGCCAGCGGTGACTCCCAGAAGAAACGCTGCTCGAAGGCGACCCACGCTCCGGAGGCCGCAACGCCCAACACGAGTATGTCTACAGCAAGCTTCGCGCCGGCCATCAGGGTCAGGTCGATCGCCGGGCGGTGGAGATAGAGCGCTTCGCGCAGCTTTCCGACCCCGTACCCCAGCAGGGTCAGGACGAGGGCGTGGAGCCCGAAATCGACCAGCAGCAGGGTGTCCCGGAACAGCCCCAGCACGAATCCCAGCACGGCTCCCCCCAGGGCGCCCCATCGAACGGCCCCGTACACCAGCGCGATGACGGCGAAATCGGGAGCCGCCCCGGCCACCGTCAGGGGATCCTCGAGCAGCAGCAATCCCACCAGACAGGCCCCCAGGAAAGCGGCGAAACGCCGCGTCGGGAGGCGTTGTACGCCAGGCTCGTTGAATTCCTCGCCCCTCACGGCCGGTCTCCGGCTCCCGTCGACGGCATGGAGTCGGGCGCACTTGCCCCGGCCGTCGAGTCCACCGCGCCCATCGAATCGCTGGCTCCCCCGGCCGTGCTGTCCGGCGATCCCGCTGCGCGACGGCCGAACGCCTCTCCGGCCATGGGCGGATAGGCGTAGCCCGGCCAGAACAAGCGCGGCACGTCCCCCACCGACCCCCCCTCGGCGGTGGCCAGCCGCAGCACGAACACGGAGGACACGCGGGCCAGGTCGACGACCGGCTCGACGAGGTCGATCTTCTGCAGCCCGAGACGCCGGTCCTCGCGGACCTCGACGACCTGACCCAGCGGAATGCCCCGGGGAAAGCTTCCCCCGTAGCCCGACGTGACGATGCGGTTGCCGGCCTCGGAGTGCGAGCGCAGGGGGAGAAACAGCTGCAGCTCGCCGTCCGGGCTGGGACGGATGACGCCGAACTCGAGGTGATCCCCACCGAGCAGCAGCGCGCTGGCGCTGAAGTCGGGATGCGTGTACAGCATGACCTGCGTCGATCGCGGCCCGACCTCGACCGTCTTGCCGACCAGCCCGTCAGGCGTCACCACCGGCAGGTTGTCCCGGACCCCGTCTTGGCTGCCGGCGTCGATGACGAACGTCGTCGGCAAGGTCCCGAAGTCGCGATCGATGACTTGCGCCGGCAGCAGCCGCACCGGCTCCTGGGAGGCGAAGCCCAGGAGCCGCACCAGCTCCCGCGCCCGCTGGCGCTCCGCCGCCGACGCCGCCAGCTCGATCCGGGCGCGGGCCAGCTCCTCACGCAAACGGCGGTTCTCCGTCCGCAGGCCGAGGTAGCCACCGAACGCGCCTCGGGTCTCGGACAGGGGCAGCAGCAGGACATGGTTCGCCCCACGGGCGATGGCCTGTTGTCGTTGGTCGGGAAGGGCCAGGAGGACCAGCGAAGCGACCGCCAGGCCGGCGGTGACGACTTCCGCTCGATGGGCCGCCCGGAACAGCGACACTACTCGGCCGGTGGCCGGGTCACGGCAAGCGCCAGCGCGGGATGGCCGCCCCGCTCAGTTGCGCTGCCGACTGAGCGTGAGGACCCCGCGATACTTCTCGGGGTTGTCGAGGATCCGACCGGTGCCGCGCACGACGCACGTCAGCGGGTCCTCGTCGACGTTGATCGGCAGGTTGGTGGCCTCGCGCAACAGCGAATCCAGCCCGCGCAACAGCGCCCCGCCGCCGGTCATGACTATGCCCCGGTCGACGATGTCGCTGGCCAGCTCGGGCGGCGTGCGCTCGAGGGCCTGGAGGACGGCCTCGACGACGGCCGCCACGGGCTCCTGGATCGCCTCGCGGACCTCGGCCGAATTGACGCGCACGGTCTTGGGGATGCCCGAGACGATGTCCCGTCCCTTGACCTCCATGGCCTCGTCCTCGCCGCTCGGATACGCCGAGCCGATGGTCATCTTGACGAGCTCGGACGTGGGTTCGCCGATCAGGATGTTGTAGCTCTTTCGCAGAAACTGCATGATCGCGTCGTCGAACTCGTCTCCACCGACGCGGATCGAAGTGTCGCTGACGATCCCCGACAGTGCGATGACGGCGATCTCCGTCGTTCCCCCGCCGATGTCTATCACCATGTTTCCGGTGGGCGTCTCGACGGGCAGGCCGACGCCGATCGCAGCGGCCATCGGCTCGGCCACGAGGTACACCTCCTTGGCCCCGGCCGACTCGGCGGAGTCGTGAACGGCACGCTTCTCGACCTCCGTGATCCCGCTCGGAACGGAGATCAGGACCTTCGGACGGATCGGCATGAAGCGGTTCCTGAGAACCCGCTCCAGAAAGTCGCGGAGCATCTTCTCGGTGACCTCGAAGTCGGCGATGACACCGTCCTTGAGCGGTCGCACGGCGACGATCCCGCCCGGCGTACGACCGAGCATCTTCTTGGCCTCGAGCCCGACCGCCAGGATCTCGCGCGTCGACGCGTCCAGCGCCACGACCGACGGCTCGTTGAGGACGATGCCGCGTCCCTTGACGTAGATCAGCGTGTTGGCGGTGCCCAGGTCGACGGACAGCTCGCTGGCCAGGAACGGACCCGAATTGCGACGCAGGAAGCCGAACAACTGGCCGATCCTCACGACCCGGTGGAGCCGAACCCGCCGACTCCCCGCTCGGTGCCAGGAAGCTCCTCGACCTCGACCGGCCGCAGGCGCTCGACGGGGGCCACGATGAGCTGCGCGATGCGGTCTCCGGCGGCGATCTCCACGGCCTCCTGTCCCAGGTTGACGAGCAGAACTTTGACCTCGCCACGATAGTCGGCGTCGATGGTTCCCGGCGCGTTCAGCACGGTCAAGCCCCAGCGGGCGGCGAGCCCCGAGCGAGGCCGGATCTGTCCCTCGCAGGAAGCCGGCAGGGCGATCGCGAAGCCGGTTCCCACGAGACCCCGCTGACCCGGGTCCAGACGATGTGCCCGCGCGGCTCGAAGGTCCAGTCCCGCAGCCCCGGCCGTCGCGTACTCCGGCAGCGGAAGCGAATGAGCCCCCAGGCGCTGGACCTGCAGCTCGAGGGTCTCCTTCCCGGCGAGCGGGCTCACAGCACCTCCTGCGCCGGGTGGAACTCGAAATCGAATGCCTCGGCGACTCCCGGATACGTGACCTTGCCCTCGACGACGTTCAAGCCCTTGCTCAGCGCCGCGCTGTCGCGGCACGCCGCGCGCCATCCGTCGGCGGCGAGGCGCCGCGCGTAGGGCAAGGTGGCGTTGGTCAGGGCGATGGTCGAGGTCCGCGGCACCGCGCCCGGCATGTTGGCCACGCAGTAGTGCACGACACCGTCAATCACGTACACCGGGTCCTCGTGAGTCGTCGGGCGGCAGGTCTCGATGCAGCCCCCCTGGTCGACCGCCACGTCGACGATGACGGCGCCCGGTTTCATGCGCTTCAGATCGTCCCGCGACACCAGGTTGGGCGCCTTGGCGCCGGGCAGCAGCACGGCCCCGATGAGGAGATCGGCACGGGCCAGCATCTCGCGCACCGTGTGGGCGTCGCTGAACAGACAGTCGACGTTGGCCGGCATGACGTCCTCGAGGGCGCGCAGGCGCGGGAGCGACACGTCGAGGATCGTCACGCGCGCGCCGAGACCAGCCGCCATCTTGGCCGCGTTCGTGCCGACGACGCCGCCGCCCAGGATCACGACCTCGCCCGGAGGAGTGCCCGGCACGCCGCCCAGCAGGATGCCCCGCCCGCCGGTCAGCTTCTCGAGGTACTTGGCCCCTTCCTGCACCGCCATTCGCCCGGCCACCTCGCTCATCGGCACCAGCAGGGGCAGCGTGCCGTCGGCCTCCTCGACGGTCTCGTACGCGATGGCCACCGCGCCGGAGTCGATCAGGCCCCGGGTCAGCTCGCGGCTGGCGGCGAAATGAAAATACGTGAAGACGATCTGCCCGCCGCGGATCCGGGCCACTTCCTCGGGAAGCGGCTCCTTGACCTTGAGGATCATGTCGCACCCGGCGAACAGCTCGTCCGCTCCGTCGACGAGCGACGCGCCGGCCTTCTGGTACGGACCGTCCTCGAATCCGGACCCCTCACCCGCGCCGCGCTCGATCCACACCTCGTGTCCGTCCCGGGTCAGGACCTCGGCGCCGACGGGTCGCAACGCGACCCGGTTCTCGTTCGTCTTGATCTCGCGCGGAACACCGATCCGCATGCTGCTCCTCCGGAGGGTCGAGGCTCGACGGGACCGCCGGGTCCCCGGGACGCTACTTCCGGCCGTGCCGCCGGCCGCGGGAGTGCCCACCGCCGTTGTGATCGCCTTCCCTGGAGTCGCCTTCCTGACCCGAGCCGCCCTCCGGCTTCTCCAGCAGCGCCTTGCGGCTGAGCTTGACGCGACCCTGGTTGTCGATCCCGATAAGCTTGACGCGCATGATCTCGCCTTCGGAGGTCACGTCCTCGACCTTTTCGACCCGATGGTGCTCCAGCTCGCTGATGTGCACCAGGCCGTCACGGCCGGGCAGGATCTCGACGAACGCGCCGAACGAGGTGATGCTCTTGACCGGGCCCTCGTAGATCTTCCCGACCTCGGGCTCCTCGACGATCTTCTCGATCCGGCGCAGGGCCTCTTCCCCGCCCTCCCCGTCGATCGACGCGATCGTGACCACGCCGTCGTCGTCGATGTCGATCTTCGCGCCGGTCTCCTCCTGCAGGCCACGGATGACCTTGCCGCCGCTCCCGATGACGTCGCGGATCTTCTTCTTCGGGACCGTGATGGTGAGGATTCTCGGAGCCCAGCGGCTCAGCCCCTCACGCGACGCGGGGAGCGCGCGCTCCATCAGGTCGAGGATGTGCATGCGGGCGGCGCGGGCCTGGTCGAGGGCCCGCTCCAGGATGTCGAACGACACGCCCTTGATCTTGATGTCCATCTGGAAGCCGGTGATCCCCTCGCGCGATCCGGCGACCTTGAAGTCCATGTCACCGAGGAAATCCTCGATGCCCATGATGTCCGACAGGACGACGACGGCGTCGCCCTCCTTGACGAGTCCCATGGCGATGCCGGCGCACGGCTTCTTGACGGGGACGCCGGCATCCATCAGGGCCAGCGATCCCGAGCACACCGTGGCCATCGAAGACGACCCGTTGGACTCCAGGATGTCGCTCACGATGCGGATCGTGTACGGGAACTCCTCGTACGTCGGCAGGAGCCCCTTGAG
>CAZCZH010000068.1:0-12064 GCA_964502985.1 uncultured Gemmatimonadales bacterium | reverse complement strand
CCCCACCACGCTCGAAATCCGGTTGACGCAGCCGTACGCCCCGTTCCTGTACTTGATGGCCATGCCGGCGGCCCATGTCGTCCCGAAGGAGGAGATCGAGGGCAAGGGGGAGCGGTTCAGCGAGGCTCCGGTGGGGACCGGCCCGTGGGTGTTCGAGTCGTGGGCCCACGACGACGTGATCCGGCTCACGGCGAACCCGCGCTATCACGGCGGCAAGCCGAAGATCGATGGCATCGAGATCCGCATCATTCCCGAGACAACGACGGTCCTGGCCGAGTTCGATCGAGGAAACGTCGACGTCGTCGATATGACGGAGGTCTCCAAGCCGGATTTCGAGCGCTACGCGAACGACCCGCGATGGAAGCAGAACCTCCACTCGCGGCCAGCTCTGACGACGTACTACCTGGCGCTCAACAACGCCAAGCCGAAGTTCCGCGACCGGCGCGTCCGGCAGGCGCTCAACCTGGCCGTCGACGTCGAGACGATCGGGCGCACGATCTATCCGTTCGACTTCGTGTTGTCGCACGGGCCGATCCCACCCGGCCTGCCGGGCTACCGCCCGGACGGAAAGCCGTACGGCTACGATCCGGACTCGGCGCTGGCTCTGCTGAAGGAGGCCGGAGCGGAGGGGCTGACGTTCAACGTCTACTTCCGTTCGCTGGCGCTGAATCAGCGCTTCTTGGAGGCCGTGCAAGGCGAGCTGGCGCAGGTCGGCGTCACGATGAACCTCCAGCAGCGCGACTGGACCGCCGTGCGACAAGCCATGCAACAGGGCGAGCTGGACGCGTACCTGGCCAACTGGCTGGCCGATTATCCGGACGCCGACAACTTCCTGTATCCGTTGTTCTTCAGCCAGATGGCGGGCGCCGGCGGCAACGCGGCGTTCTACTCCAACGCCACCGTCGACTCGCTGATCCTGACGGCCCGCAAGACGCTCGACGACGACGAGCGCACGGCGCTATACGCGCACGCCGACTCGCTGATCTTCGACGACGCCCCGTGGATCTTCACCGTGCACCCGGTCCACACGGATCTCGTCCAGCCGTGGATCGAGGGCTACGAGGTTCCGCAGGTGTTCTACGGCAGCAAATGGCTCGAAGTGACGCTCAAGAACGAGTAGCGGCAGGCCGCGGTCCGGGACGACTCCGCGGGCTCATCCCGTCCGGGGCTCCCGCCAACGCCCCGCGACGCAGCTCCGGGCGACCACCTCGTTTCCGCAGCCGAAGATCCAGGCGTCGAGAATGCCCTCGGGAGAACAGTCGGCGAGGGTCGGGTGATCCAGGTCGAGGGCGGCGAAGTCGCCCCACGATCCGGGGGCGATCGCTCCCACCTGGAGGCCCAGGGAGCGAGCCCCCACGACCGTCGCCAGGCGCAGCAGGGTCGGCGCCGCCGAACCGCTCTCGTCCGCCAGCACGTCACGGCGCTCGCCTGCCAGCCGCTGGCCGTACTCCAGCCAGCGCATCTCCTCGACCATCGAGATGCGCGTGTTGGCGTCGGTCCCCAGGCAGATCCGGCGGGGGGCGAGGGGGACCCCCGCCAGACGCGGGATGCCGTCGCCCAGATCGGCCTCCGTGGTCGGGCACACGCAGGCCGTCCCGCCGACCGCCAGGAATCGCTCGAAGTCCGACGGCCGGGTGTGCGTGCAGTGAATCGCCGTGACGTTGCCGGCGTCGGTGATGCGTTCCAGGAACACGGCCATGGGCGGCGCGCCGTACGCCGCTACGCAGGCCTCGATCTCGCCGCGCTGCTCCTCCATGTGAAGGTGGAACGGAAGCCCTCGCCGGACGGCCTCGGCCTGGAGGGCGGCGATCTCGTCGGGCTCGGCCGCGCGGACCGAGTGGACCGCCACGCCGATCGACTGTCGACCCGGATCCAGCTCCCGCTGGACAGCCTCGAACCGCTCCCAGTAGGTCTCGGGATCGGGCGTGCAGAAGCGCCACTGGGCGCCCCGCAGCGGCTCGCCCACGCCCCCCGTCCGGTAGTACGTCGGCAGCAGGGCCAGCCGGATCCCGACCTCGGCCGCCGTCTCGACGAGCAGCCGGTCGAAGGCCCAGTCTTCTTCTTCCCGGGAGTGGTGCAGGTAGTGGAACTCGCCCACGGTGGTGATCCCCGCGTCCAGCATCTCCGCGAAGGCCCGCGCGCACGTCCGGCGGAAGCCCGCCTCGTCCAGAGCGTCGACGAAGGCGTACATCGCGTCGCGCCACGACCAGAAGTCGGCCGCCGCCCCGCGAGGCCTCCCGCGGAGTCCCCGCTGGAAGGCGTGCGAGTGGACGTCGACGAGCCCGGGAAGGAGCGCCTGACCCAGCAGGCGCACGGTCGGCTCGCGCTCCAGCGCGCCCACGGCCTCGATGCGGCCCTCCACGTCGAGCGCGACCTGGACGCCGGATTCGAATGCCTGACCCGTCCAGACCAGGTCGGCCTCGATCACCTGACGGGCGCTCACGCCGCCTCTCCCGGCGCTGGACGACACCAACGGTCGATCGCCCGCTCGAGGATCGAGCGGGCGCGCTCGAGATCGGCCCGTGGGACGCTCTCGTTGGGCTTGTGGGCGGCCTCGATCGAACCCGGGCCGAACACGACGCACTCCAGGCCCATCCGCGACAACCACCCGGCATCTGTGGCGAAGGAGACGGCTCGCGTCCCGATCTGCCCGAGGTCCGCGCACAGAGCGCGATGCAGGTCGGCCTCTGCCTCGAGGGTCGCCGGCGGGCTCTCGTTGACCCGCTCGAGCGTCCACTCCTCGCCGTCCAGGGCTCCGGAAAGGGCCGAGCGCACGCGCTCCAGCAGGGCATCCGCCGCCATCCCGGGGAGGGGTCGCAGCCCGATGTCCACCTCGCAACGGGCGGGCACGACGTTGTCGGCCACTCCCCCGAAGATCCGCCCGACGTTCAACGTGACGAATGGCACCGCGCCGAAGAACTCCCCGTTCGGCGGCCGCTCGGCGGCCAGCTCCCGGCCCAGCGCGGCCAGCGCCGTGACGGCCCGCGCCGCGGGCTCGATCGCGCTCCTGCCGAGGTGCGGATAGGCGCTGTGGGCCGAGCGTCCCCGCACCACGACCCGCCCCCGCAGGTGCCCCTTGTGGAGCCGCACGACGGCCAGATCGGTCGGTTCTCCGACGATCGTCCGCCGCGGCAAGGCCCGGGGATCTTCCCACGACTCGGCGAAGCGCCGCGCGCCCAGCGTGCCGACCTCCTCGTCGTGGGTGAACAACAGCGCCAGCGGGCGCGACAGTCGAGCCGGATCGGCCTCCACGAACGCGTTGACCGCCAGGGCGAGGAAACCCTTCATGTCGCACGCCCCGCGCCCGACGAGGGCGGCGTCCTTCGCGATCAACGTGAAGGGGTCAGAGAGCCATCCCTCCTCGCGCGCGGGAACGACGTCCGTGTGACCGCACAGGACGAGGCCGCCGCGGTCCACGTCTGGATCGGGTCCCGCGCGGACGAGCAGGTTCGCCTTGCTCCCATCGTCCGTGATCAGGCGGTCGACGCGCACGCCGGGACTATCGAGATAGTCGCAGACGAAGTCGATCAGCGGCAGGTTGCTGCGCTCGCTCGTCGTGTCGAACGAGACCAGGCGGGACAGGAGATCCTCGTCGGTCAGCGGAGACGGCACGGCCCCCAGCATGGCGACGGGCGGCGGCGGGCGCAACCCGCGCCGCGACTCACTCCAGGCGATCGAGCGCCACGGATCAGAGGGCGGCCAGCGCGTACCACGCGCCGAACGCGAGGCTGGCGAGGCCGAACGCGGGGATCAGCCGGACCAGCCGCCGGGCCACCGCGCCTCGCGTCAAGGCCGAGCCGAAGGCCATCGAGACGAGGGCCATCGAGACGGCCGTCCCGGCGGCGAAGATCCCCAGCGCGACGGCGGCCCGGGCCGGATCGGGCACGGCCGCCACGAGGAGTACGCTGGCCCCGGCCGAGCCGCCGACGCCGTGCACCAGGCCGATCCCGTACGATGCCAGCGGCGACCGCCCGAGTCCTTCGACGTGGGGATGGCGGTGCAAGGCGTCCGCGGCGTGCTGGCGCTCGTGGGCGTGGGGGTGCGAGTGCCAGCGCTCCCCGTGCGCGTGCGGGTGCACGTGGTACACGCCGCGCCGCCAACGGACCAGGAGTCGGACGGCCAGCGTGACGATGACGAGGCCGATCGATACCTCGGCCGCGCGCTGGACGACCTGCGGCAGGTGGCGTCCCAGCAGGACGACGGGCAGGCCGAAGACGAACAGGGTCGTAGCGTGGCCGAGCCCCCACGACAAGCCCAGCAGGCCGGCCCGCCGAGAGCCGTGTCGCTCCTCGCCCAGCACGAGAGTCGAGACGGCCGTCAGATGATCGGGATCGGTGGCGTGGCGCAGGCCGAGGAACAGGGCCGCCACGAAGGCCAGCGCGACGCTCCCCCCGCCCAGCCGGGCGATCATCTCGTCGAGGCCGAACATCGCTACGCCGCACCCCTCCCGGATCGCGCGCGGGCCGCGGCCACGGCCGCCTGTCCGTAGGAGATCCCACCGTCGTTGGCCGGCAGCCGGCGGGGGACGAGCGGACGCAGCCCTGTCGCCTCGAGCCCCCGGGCCACGCTCTCGAGAAGGAGCCGGTTCTGGAACACGCCGCCCGACAGGACGACGGTCAGGCCCCCGGTGCGCTGAGCGAGGATCTCCGCAGCGGCAACGACGGCCCCCGCCAGGGCGCGATGAAAACGGCCTCCGATCGCTCCCACTGCGATCCCGCGCGCGGCGTCGCGCGCCACGGCACGGATCGTTTCGCGGGGGTCGAGGACGAGCATCCCGTCGCGCTCGACGACGGGCAACGGATACGTTCCGTCGGCAGCCGGGTTCGACGCGGCCTCGAGCTCGATCGCGGCCTGGCCCTCGTAGCGCGTCTCGAGGCGCACCCCACTGAGCGCCGAAACGGCATCGAACAGACGCCCGGCGCTGGTCGTGACGGGAGACGAGAAGCCGCTCCGCGCGAGACCCGCCACCGCGCGCCAGCGCCCGGGGTCGACGCGGCCCGCGGCGGCGGCTGGCATGGCCGGCTCCTCCTCGCCGGCCGCGACGAGCCAGGCGCAGGCCATGCGCCACGGCTCCTCGACGGCCCGGTCGCCCCCCGGGAGCCGAACGGGCCACAGGTGTCCCCGGCGCTCGAAGTCGGCCAGATCCCCCACGAGCAGCTCGCCGCCCCACACCGTACCATCGGGGCCGTACCCCGACCCGTCGAGGATCACTCCGACAGCCGGGCCGGTCTGGCCATGCTCCGCGAGGCACGCGGCGAGGTGCGCGTGGTGGTGCTGCACGCCGACACGCTCGAGCCCCGGGCGCTGGTCCACGTACGCCGTGGACAAATAGTCCGGGTGGAGATCGTGGGCCACGACCCGCGGCTCGACGGCGAACAGGTTCTCGAAGTGCTCGATGCCCTCGCGGAAGGAATGCAGGGTTTCCCAGTTCTTGAGGTCGCCGATGTGGTGCCCGACCCACGCCCGCTCGCCCTTCGCCACGCAGAACGTGTTCTTGAGCTCGGCCCCCACGGCCAGGACCGGCGGTTCCGCGGGAATGGGGATGCGGAGCGGGCTCGGCACGTAGCCCCGGGAACGCCGCAGGACGACCGGCACTCGCTCGCCACCCCAATCCACGACGCGCGTCACCGAGTCGTCGGTCCGCACGTGGATCTGACGGTCGTGGAACAGGAACCGATCCGCGATCGGACCCAGACGCTCGAGTGCGTCCTCGTCGCGATACGCGATCGGCTCGTCGGACACGTTGCCGCTGGTCAGCACGATCGGCGTGCCGACATCGGCCAGCAGCAGGTGATGGAGCGGAGTATACGGCAGCATCACCCCCAGCTCGGCCGAGCGCGGTGCGACCGCGTCGGCCACCGCCGCCCCGGGACGCCGCCGCGCGAGGACGATCGGGCGCTCGATCGAGGTCAGGAGGACCTCCTCCCCGGCCTCGGCGCGCACCAGACCCCGCACTGCCACCAGGTCCGGCACCATCAGGGCGAACGGCTTGTCCTCACGATGCTTGCGGCCGCGCAGCTCGGCGACCGCCGCTTCGTCGTCCGCGCGGCACGCCAGGTGGAACCCGCCGAGGCCCTTGACGGCGACGATCCGCCCGTCGACGAGCGCGGCGGCGGCTCCGCGCAGTGCCTCGTCGCGGGTGGCCAGCTCGCGGCCGTCCGCGTCGGTCAGGTGAACCGAAGGCCCGCACGCCGGGCAGGCGTTGGGCTGGGCGTGGAACCGGCGGTCGGCCGGGTCCTCGTATTCGGCACGACAGGTGGGGCACATCACGAACCCGGCCATCGTCGTCCGCGGTCGGTCGTACGGCACGCCGCGCACGATGGTGAAGCGCGGCCCGCAGTTCGTGCAGTTGATGAACGGGTAGCGATGCCGTCGGTCGGACGGATCGAACAGCTCCGCGAGGCAATCCTCGCAGGTCGTCGTATCGGGCGACACGAGGGCCGACGGCGCGCCGTGGCTCTCGCTGTGAACGATGGCGAATTCGCGCTCTCCGGCCGGCGCGAGCTCGCCAACCGCCAGGCGCTCGATTCGCGCCAGCGGCGGGATCTCTGCCGGCAGGCGGGCAAGGAAGCCCTCGACGGCCTCCGCCCGACCTTCGACCTCGAGCAACACGCCGCGCTCGTCGTTGAGAACGAACCCCCCCAGATCGAGCTCCGACACGAGGCGATGGACGAACGGCCGAAAGCCGACCCCCTGCACGACGCCCTCCACGCGGGCCCGCACCCGGCGCAAGCCGGTGGTCACGGCGCGAGCCGAGTTCCCGCTCGCGGTGCCGTCCTCGACGATGCCGCTCACGCCCCGTCCACCTCGACCAGCTCGCGCAGGACGTGGTAGGCGCTGGCCTGGGCCTCCTGAATACGTGGGATGTGCTCAGAGCGGGTCACGACGACGTGGTCCGCCAGACCCTCGTCGGCCACCCGCCCCCCGTCGTAGCCGACCATGGCGATCGTTCCCATACCGCGGCGTCGCGCCTCTACCAGCGCCTCGATGACGTTCCGCGAGTTTCCGCTCGTCGACAGGGCCAGCGCGACGTCTCCGGATCCGCCGTAGGCGATGATCTGGCGCGCGAAGATCGCGTCCGTGCCGATGTCGTTGGCGATCGCCGTCAGGATGGCGGCGTCCTCGGTGAGGTCGATTGTCCTGCGGGCCGGCCAGCCCTGCGGCGCGGCGCGGAAGTCGGCGGCGGCGTCCATGGCGTCTGTCGCCGAGCCCCCGTTGCCCAGGACCAGCAGCTTGCCCCCCGCGTCGAACGTCTTCCGCAGGAGAGTCGCCCCGTCGAGCAGGGCGCCGGAGTTCTCGTTCAGGGTCTGCTCGCGGAGCGCTCCGATCTCGTCGGACTTCATCAGCACGGACTCGCGCACGTCCGCCAGGACAGGGTCGACGTCCCTCTCCTCCTCGCCGAGAAACGGGTACAGGAAACGCGACGCGCCCGTGTCGTGCACGCGGCGGGCTTCACGCCCGGACAACAGCCCGCGGTGCTCGAAGAAGACATGCACGAGCTCCCACAGGACGTGGTACAGGGTCTCGATCAGCTCCTGGCGGACGAACGGATCGTCCTCCGCCGGATCGAACTCCCACTCCGCGCCGATCGAGGAGAAGGCGATCGTCAGGCAGCCTCGTTCGCGGACCGCCTGCAGCGCGGCTCGGAGCGTTCCGGGAGCGCCTTCGGGGCCGAACGCGATCGCGATGTCGCCGGGCTCGGCCACGAGCTCGACCTGGGACGCAAGGGGTCCGCCTTCGAGGGACAAGCCGATGGCCGGCAGGGCGCGCTTGCCGACGATCACCGGATGGACGAACTCGACCGCCACGTGCCGCACGTCCGACCGCGCGGCCGGCGTCCCGCCGATCGCCACCAGCCGTCCACCGCGTGCGAAGCGCTCGGCCATTCGATGGCACAGTCGGGCGATGCGCTCGGCCTCGACCGAGAAGAAGCGCGCGTTCGACTGGGTCCGCCTCCGCGTCAGGCGCGCGACCCGCTCGCGCCGGGCTGAGGCGGTCCCGGTCGCGCTCACACCTTCGCCGTTCGCTCCGCCGGGAGTCTCGTCAGCCAGTCGCGCCAGGCGTCGACCCCCTCCCCGGAGCGGGCGCTGACCAGCATGCGGGGGACGTCCGGATGCACGGCGTCGAGGTTCGCCAGCAGCGCGTCGAGATCGAACTCGAGGTGCGGCAGGAGGTCGATCTTGTTGATCAGGACGAGGTCGCAGGTTCGGAACATGAGCGGGTACTTGAGCGGCTTGTCCTCCCCCTCGGTCACCGAGGAGACCATCACGCGGGCGTCTTCCCCGATGTGGAACTCCGCCGGGCAGACGAGGTTGCCCACGTTCTCGATGATCAGCAGGTCGATCTCGTCGAGCGGCAGATCGGGGATCGCCGAGCGAACCATGTTGGCGTCCAGGTGGCACTCCCCGCCGAAGCCGGAATCCGTCTCGATCTGCGTCACCGGGACGTGCAGCGCGGCGAGCCGATCGGCGTCCAGCGATCCCCGGATGTCGCCCTCCAGGACGCCGGGACGCACGCCCTCCATCCGCGGAAGGACCCGCTCGAGGAGCGCGGTCTTCCCCGCACCGGGGGAGGCCATGAGGTTGACGACCGTCACCCCCGCGCGGTCGAAATCTTCGCGGTTCGCCCGCGCGATCGTCGAGTTGGCGTCGAGGACGTCCTCGACCACCTTCACGCGGATCCTGTGCACGAGAGTTCTCCTTCCCTACATCTTCTTCATGCGAATGTAGCGCCGGATCTCGGGGTGCTGCGTCCACACCACGAGGCCGACGGCCGCCAACAGGAGCAGTCCGAAAGTCTTCATCGCGTTCACATCGATCGCAGGTTCATGTAGCGCTTGAGCTCCGGGATGCTGGCCAGGAGCATGAACAACACGAAGAGCAGGATGATCCCCGCCTCGATGACGAGCACCCACCACCAGTTCATCCGTCACTCCTTTTTCGAGACACCAGGTCCGCGACCAGGGACTCCACCACCGCGAGAGCCTCTTCCACCGCGGCCCGGACGGGATCGCTCAATCCCACGCAGACGTCCTCGTCCGGGTCGCCGGACATGACGACCTCGGGCTCGCACGTGACTACCAGGGTGCGCGCCGGAACGCCGCCCAATGTCCGCGCCAGCGCCAGAACGCGCACCGGGTCCATGGCGTGGGTCTCGATGCCCATGGGCTCCCGGGGAAGGTCCGGCTCGAGCACGATCACCGTTCCCGGGGGGTGACCGCGCGGAGCGGCGTCCACCAGGATGGCCGCGTCGTACTCGGACAGGGCATACGCGAGCTCCATCCCCCGGATGCCGTAGTCGACGACGTCCACGCCAGCCGGGGGGACGCGCTCGGCGAGCCGGCGGACGACCTCGACCCCGAAGCCGTCGTCGCCGAGGAACACGTTGCCGATCCCGGCCACGAGGACGCGCGGGTTCGCCGCCGCGGGCTCCGCGTCGGCCAGCGGACGCACTTCGTCCAGGCCAAAATAGAAGCGGTGCCCAGGCATCCCCATGTCGCCGAGATCCTGCCCGGGATCGTCGTCCACCGTCACCGTGAGACACAGGCCGCGGCCGTCCACGTCTTCCTCGATCGACTGCACCACTCCCGTCCGACCGGCCAGGACCATGTCGAACAGGTCGCGGCTCGACCGCGGTAGGAGCTCGACGCGGCTTCCCTTGCGGATCGCCACCCCGCCCACCGAGACGCATTCCGGGCCGCTTCCCCCGAGGGCCTCCCAATCGCCTTTCATCGATCCCCCGGCACGCGCGGATCGCGGATCACTCCGTGGAGGCGCATCAAATCCTCGGCGGTCATGGACTCGGTCCGCTCGAGGATGCGTCGTGTCTTCGGATCCGAGGCGCGCATCTCGGCACGCTCGGCTTCGGTCATGCCGAGAATGCTGAGGGTCAACAGCTCGTCGATCTCCCCGCTGTCGAACAGATCCCCGGGGCTCTCCGGCGCGACGCGCGGATATTCTTCGAGGATGATCGGCGCGGCGAGGATCGTCGAACGATCCGGCGGCGCGCCCACGAGCACCGGCCACAGCCCCTCCTGGACGCACTCGCCGGCCCGATCGTCCAGCGGCGAAACGAACTCGCCGCGATCCACGCTCAGAACGAGGTGCGTCGAACAGAACCCGCTCTCCACGGCGTCCGAGCGTTCCACGCCGCGCCAGGTGGTGCGGTTGACGACCCGCGCCGCGACCCGGGACAGGCCGGGATCCAGGCGCTCGATCCGGACCTCGAGCTCGCCCTCGAGCTCGCGCCAGGTGCGGACCAGGGCCCCTCCCGGAACCTCCTCCCGGTCGCTCCCGGCGGGGATCGAGAAGGCACCGGGCCCGACCTCGCGTTCGGTCGCCTCCTCCCACGTCAGGAATCGCTCCGCGCCCGCTACGAGCTCATCCACTGGAGCCTCCGTGGCGTCCAGGACCTGCCGCCGCACGACGTGGAGGAAGCGCGCCCGCACGTCGACGACCGGCTCCTCGTGCCCCTCGATCAGGCACTCGCAGCGCAGCGCGTCCCGCTCGTCGGGATGAGCGGCGCCCCACGCGGGCGGGACAACGCAGCCGAACGTCCAACGCTGGCGGTTCTTCAACGCCGAGCGACGATACGGCCACAGGACGTAGCCCTCGTACAGAACCGCGTCCGCGAGGGCCCGCACGTCGGCGCTCACGGCTCGGCCCGTTCGAGCAGCGACGCGATCACGTGCTCCCACGTCGGAAGGGCGTGCCGGGCGCGGTACGCCTGCAGCCGATCGAGCTCCCTGCACCGAAGCCGCAGCCACCCGCTGTCGGGAAAATGCTCGTCCATCGCCCGGCGCCACACCGCGACCGGCAGACGCGCGCGGACCTCCTTGTCCCACGAGATCATGGCGGCCTGGAGACGATCGTCCGGATCCCGGTAGAAGACCGTCCCACTGAACAGCAGGTCGACCGGAACCTCGCCCCCCTCCAGGGCATTCAGGTACTGCGCGGCGGCGACCTCGAAGTCGTACGTCAGGGTCACCGGCAGGTCGACCTCCGTGGAGCCTTCGAATCCCGGGACGACCGTCGCCGCATTGGCCCAGTGGAGGCTCTTGAGGCTGCGCGACCACTGCTCGGGCCGGCCGAACAGGCCCGCCAGCCGCTCCCGCTCCTCGGGCTCGTAGCGCCGCCGCTCGGCGGCCAGACGGAGCTGGGTCTGGAGGGCGATCGAGTCGATCACCCCACCGCCCGGTCGCTCGATCCGCAAGCGAAAGCGGATCGTGGGCACGACCGCGTGGCGCACGACGTCGACGCCTCCTACCGCGAACGAGAGGTCCGGCGTCGCACGCGCGGCGATGCTCGCGAGGGCCATGCTCAGCCCGGGGACAGGTTCGGCATCCGGGGATCGATAGGGCCGTGATGGTCGGGCCGGATCCCGGTCGACCTCTCGGCCGTCGAAGTTCCGTCCGGCTTGTGGCCCCCCTGTTTCTCGTAGTTCCCCCTCGCGTTTCCCTGCCGGATCCCGCCGACGTGGGCCGGATCTTCGGGCTTGGCGTCAGGCTTTCCGGTCTTCAGGTTGTCCGTCATGGTTCCTCCTCGGGTTGCACGGTCCTGCAGCGACTCGAAAGCTCGTCGAAGAAGCGCTCGATCTCGCGCCACACCCCGCGGCCGCCGGCCAATCCCTTCCACCGCGACCGGATGAGCCCCACCAGCCTATAGCAGTCGTCCACCGGGACGATGAAATGGCGCCGCGCGGTCTCGATCCGGGAGACGAGCAGCGCCTCGACGTCAGGCTCCATCTCGCGCAGCAGCGGGTTCTTCTCCTCCAGGGCGTCCCACGCGTCAAGCTCGAGCAGCGACTCCGTCGCGCCCATCGGTCCGGGGTACAGGCCGACCACGCGTCCGGCAGGCGTACTGTAAAAGAAGAACGCCATGTCGACGGGGATCCTGAGCTCCTCCCACAGCGCATCGTCCAGCTCGAATCCCTGGAGCTCGAGCCGCCTGTCGGGAACCAAGCGGTAGTGGCTGCCTCCGGCCTCGGCGCGGTCGAACAGGATGCGGCACGCGTCGCAGACGCACAGGATGCGCCGGTCGTCGAGGTCGATCAGGTGGCGATGACG
>CAZCZH010000067.1:7030-12120 GCA_964502985.1 uncultured Gemmatimonadales bacterium | reverse complement strand
CGGCGTCGATCGTCGGGAGGACGCCGATCGACCACAGCCAGGTCGGCACATACGTGACCAGCCCGCCGACCAGCGACTCCAGCGCGATGATCGACGCGGCGAAGGCCCCGAACGTGACCAGCGGCAGCGTCCGGTCGGGATGCTCCTGTTTCTCCTGCCACAGCGTGGCGAAGAATGGAAGTGCGGCCAGGATCGCGCCCAGGACAAACACGATCGCGCCGGCGTAGAACAGGGACCGCGAACGGAGCGGGGCGTACGACGTGAGGAGCGGCTCCTGGGTGACCGGCGGATGGGTGTGCCAGATGGCCCAGAAGACCATCCCCGCACCGACGACCATGATCGCCCACGCGGTCTTCGCCAGGCCGGGAGCCGGCAGCCGACGGCCCAGGACCATGGGCCCGCCGACGTACAGGATGGCGATCTCCATGAACACCATCCAGAAGATGAGCAGCGCCCAGGCGTGGACGCTGAGGTACTTGTAGAAGTTCTCCGGGCCGAGGAGGCCGACCACCTCCCAGCGGGTCATCGCCACCAGGAAGGCGGCGATCCCGCCGATCACCAGCGCGACGACCGCCGTCAGGCCGAACATCTTGACCAGGTTCTCGACCGAGCGATGGATCCGCAGGCCCGTCACCGAGCACTCACGGAACCCGTCCGGACCGTAGCCCGCGTCGAACCAGTCAATCGCCATCCGACGATCCTCCCGCGACGACCGTGATGCGGTTGTTCATGATGCGGTGACCCACGCCGCAGAACTCGTTGCAGATGACGTGGTATTCCCCGGGCTCTTCGAACTCGAACGGGAGGACCCATTCGTATCCCGGCACGACCTGCAGGTTGATCTGCTTCCAGAGCTCCGCGTCGGAGCGCACGCCGAAGCCGTGCTGGACGTCGTAGCTCCCGAGGTGCAGGCGGTACTCCTTGCCCGCCTCGAGGACCACGGGGAGGCCGTCCCAGGCCCACTGGAACCCGGCGATGTACACGTCACGTCCGCTCGGGACGAGCCCCTGGTCGCTCTGCCGAGCGCTGTCCTTGTAGGCGGTGAGCTTCTCGCGGAAGCGCTGGGCGGTCACGCGGTAGGTGGGGCCGACCGGGTTCTGATCGCCGGCGTACATCCAGCCCACCATCCAGCCGAACAGGACGACCATCGTCACGCCGACGATCCCCAGCCAGGTCTTCTCCTGGCCGCGCAGCGGGTGGTCCCACCAGACCCCTTCGGGCGAGCGGATCGGCGAACTCATATCAACCCGGAGGGAGCGAGATCAGGTCGACGAAGCCCCACACGACGTACGACAGGACCCAGAACAGGATGGCGACCCCGGCCCACAGCCAGATACTCTCGTAGAACTGCTGAGACCGTGGAATCTGTCGGTCTTCGCGTTCGATCACGTCCCTACGATTCATGAAACCACATGAGGTGTCAACCCGGTTGCCATCGGCGCCCGTCGAGGCGATGGTCAGCGCGACGTCGGAGCGATCGGCCGGGGTCGAAGCGCCGACCCTCCGTGTCGAGCCGCGGCCGCATCTCGGCGCGGCCGGCGCCAAACGGCTCAGCCCCCGCTCACCGCCTGGACGATCGTCAACCGGTCGCCCGGACCGAGGGGCGCGCCGCTCCCCGGCGCCCATTCGGCGAGCTCGTCGTTGTGGAACAGGAGGACGTGGGGCCGCAGCGCGCCGCCCTCGGCGAACACGTGGGTCGCGAGGACCGGCCAGTCGCGGCGGATGGCGTCGCGCGCCGCGTCCAGGTCGGACGCCTCGAGGTCGAGCCGCGCCCGACCGTCGGTGCAATCGCGGAGAAGTCCCGGAACCTCGAGCGTGACCGTCGTCACGCCGGGCCCTCAGGCGTAGGTCTGGGCGCGGACGCTGAGGATGCGCGGCAGCCGCGCCGGGAGGCGCTGCCACGACTCGCCCGCGTCGGGAGAGGCCCAGACGTCGCCGTTCGTCGTCCCGAAGTAGACGCCCGTCGAGTCGGCGCCGTCGAGGGCCATCGCATCCCTGAGGACGCCCGCGTAGATCGGGCCGTCGACAGGGACGTCGATCCGCTTCCACGAATCGCCGTCGTCCACCGAGCGCCACACGGTCGGGACGCCGGCGTCGAACACGCGGTTGCCGTCCCCCAGGAGAGGCAGGATGAACAGCTCGCCGTTCCCCGACAGGGCGATCGGGAAGCCGAACCTGAGCGGCAGCCCCTGGTCGATCGCCCGCCACGACCCGCCGGCGTCGTCCGAGCGGAAGACGCCGCTCGTGCGCTCCCCGTCCTCGGTCATCGTGTGGGCGTGGAACTGCATGAACAGCCGATCGCGGTCGTGATCGCGGACGACCCGGTGGATGCAGAACATGGCGTCCTCGTCGGGGGAGCCGGTGGAGCCCATCGGCGGGAGCCCGGCGTTCATCGCGGTCCAAGTCTCGCCGCCGTCCGTCGTGCCGAACACGCCGACGGCGCTGATCCCGACCCACATCCGCTGGGGGTCGTCGGGGTCGATCACGATCGAGTGGAGGCAGAGCCCGCCCGCGCCTGGATGCCAGTGGGGCCGCGAGGGGTGCTTCGTGAGCCCCTCGACCTCGCTCCACGACGCCCCGTCGTCGCGGCTCACGTAGAGCGCCGCGTCCTGGACCCCGGCGAACAGCGTGCCGGGCTCGGCGCCGCGGACGATCTGCCAGATCCGCTTCAGCGGCACCTCGAACTCCTCGTCGGGCGGACGCAACGTCGCCTGGGTCCAGGTCTCGCCGCCGTCCTTCGTCTCGCGGACGGTCGTGCCCCACACGAAGTGCGAGGTGCCGGTCAGCAGGTGGTCCGGGTCGTCGGGGTCGGTCAGGAGGGTCGACACCTCCCACTCGGGGAGGAGCGGATCGGCCACGCGCCACTCACGGCGCTCGCCGTCCGACTCGAAGCGGTAGGCGCCCTTGACGGTGCCGACGTGGAGGACGGTGCGTGGCGACATGGCCGGGAATCTAGTCGAAATCGGGCGAGAAGATCAGGCGGTAGGAGGTCTCGAGCACTTCCTCCTCCCGGTAGGCGCAGTGGTACTCCATGTCGACCACCACCCTCGAGGGGGTGACCCCGTAGATCTGATACACCGGATGGTAGTAGTGGCCGCTCGCGTCCTCGATGGCGAGATCGAACGTGTCCGCGGTCGCGCTCCGCTTGCGCACCTCCTCGGGGTCACCCTCGTCGGCGGCGCGTGAGCGGGTCCAGACGCAGGTGATGGGCTCCCGGGGATCCTTGTTCTCGTAGTCGAACTCGAAGCCGAACCAGGTGCAGGGCCGCTCCTCGCCCGCGTAGACGCAGCGGCCCTCCCCGCGGATCTCGACGTCCCCGCTCGGATCGCAGAACGTCCCCTCCCCATGGACGTCGATCGCGCCGCCTCCGTCCTCGTCACACAGCCGGCCTGAGGAGAGGTTGGAGAGGCGGAACTCCCCGGCCTGCGCGCGGAGCGAGGCCGGAGCCACCGCGATCGCGGCGAGGACGGCGAGGAGAGGCAGACGCATCGGTTTATGGTGTGCGATGCGTCCTCGCGTCGCAAGTCCGTCAATGACTGCCGCATGGAGGTCTCGCGTCGGGAGCTACTTCGCCGGCGGCGGAAGCCTGAGGCGCGGTCGCCCAGCTCGGAGGCCTTCTCGGTCGACCTTACGATGTCGGTGAACAGGGACGGTGCCCAGAGCGCGACGGGACTTCATCGGACCACGTCCATTGTCCCCCGGATCGGGGGGCGGGTCAAGTCGAATGGCCGGCCCCCGTCAGGGGAAGACGCCGCCGCCCGAGTCCTGGCCCGTGTCCGGCCGCGGCTGGCGGACCTTCGGCGCCCGCCCGAAGGCGTACTGGAACGTCAGCTCGGCCCGGCGGGCGTCGAAGTCGCGCCGGGTGATCTGGGACAGGTTCTCGTCGCCGACCTCGACCCGGAAGCCCATCGTCTTGAACGGATCGAAGACCCGCAGCGAGAGGCTCGCCCGGTCGTCGAGCATCTTCTGCTTGAGTGTCAGGCTGGTGAACTTGAAGGACGAGAACTTGCCGGTCTCGAACTCCATCGGCGCGCGATAGAACGTCATCGCCTGGACGCTCAGGTCGGGAGTCAGCTCGACCGTCCCGTTCAGGCGCGCCGACCAGGTCACTGCGTTCGACGCCAGCGACGTCGCCGACCCGCCGTCCGTCACCTGCTTGAACACGTTGAAGCTGGCGAGCCCGTTGAGCCATCGGCCGAGCTGGAGCGAGCCGTTGACGTCCGCTCCCCACGAGTCCGAGGTCGCCAGGTTCTCGAACCGGACCGACGTCACCTCGCGACCGTCCACGACGTCGTCCGTGTCCACGACGAACCGGATGATGTCGGACGTGTGGCGGTAGAAGGGCGTGAGCTGGAACGAGCCGAGGTCCATCTGGCGCGTGTAGCCCAGCTCGATCGCGTCCGTGTACTCGGGATCGAGCTCGGGGTTGCCGATGAACACGTTCTGGGTGTCGAAGAAGTACGGGAACGGGTTGAGCTCCCACGCGTTCGGCCGCCGTATGCGCTTCGAGTACGACAGCTTGAGCTGGTCGCGATCGGAGGCGTCCCAGACCGCGCTCGCGCTGGGGAACAGGCTCGTGTAGTCGTGCGGGAAGCTCTCGTCGGAGAGCGTGAAGTCCTGGCTCGCGCGCTCGGCGCGGAGCCCGCCCTGCAGCGTGACCTTTCCGATCCCGCGGGTCAGCACGGCGTAGACGGCGTGCACGCTCTCGTCGAATTCGAAGGAGTTCGACAGGTCCCCGCGCACGAAGTCGTCTGAGCCGAGCGCGTCCTCGAGGACGGTGAAGTCGCGGTTCAGCCAGCGGGCGCTGCCCTTGTAGCCGGTCTCGAGCTTGGTCCCGCGGAGCGTCCTGACCCAGTCGACCTGCTCGGTGAGCTCACGGGCCAGCGCGTCGGTGGCGTCCCGCTCGATCTCGGTCCGCGCCGCCCCGTCGTCGAGCGGCTGGCGCCAGAGGAGGGTCGCGTCGTCGTCCCGGGACCGGTTGAAGCGGACCTCGGAGGACAGCTCGTTCGCCCGTGGCTCGACCGTCCGCTTCCACGCGAGCGTGTAGTCGATCAGGTTCGACTTCTCGTCCTGGTTCCGCGGCCGCGCGT
>CAZCZH010000067.1:0-7020 GCA_964502985.1 uncultured Gemmatimonadales bacterium | reverse complement strand
GCGCGACCCGGTGTCCAGCACGTCGCCCTCGTCGTTCAGCTCGGTGTAGGCGCTGAACAGGTCCTCGTTCGAGGTGCGGCGGTTGAGGACCAGCGAGTTCGTGAGAACGGCCTGGTCGGTCAGCTTCCAATCGAGCGAGGTGGTGAGGTTGTGGCCTCCCCGGCCCGCGTCCCCGGTCAGGTCCTGGTCCGTCGAGGAGAGGATCGCCCCGAGCGCGTCCAGGCGGTTGCGGTCGTTGACCCCCAGGTAGTCGCGGCTGTCGTGGTTGTAGCCCCAGGTCGCGAAGAGCGTGGCGGGGCCGCGCTGGTATCCCAGGTTCGCCCCGAGGTTGTAGCGATCGGCGGAGGCGGCTCCGACGGTGAACCCGCCGCTCGTCCCGAGGTCCGTGTTCTGCTTCAGCACGATGTTGATGATGCCCGCCATCCCCTCGGGGTCGTGGGCCGCGGACGGCGTCGGGATCACCTCCACCCGGTCGATGGCGCTGGCCGGAAGCTGCTGGAGGTAGGAGGTCAACTGGTCCCCGCGGACAGGCGCCGGGCGGCCATTGATCTGGACGGCCACGTTCTCGTTCCCGCGCAGGCTCACCTTGCCGCCGGTGTCGACCTGCACGGAGGGCACCGACTCGAGGACCTCGTTCGCCGTCGTGGCGGCCGGCGCGACGTCCTTCGCCACGTAGGCGTTCCGGTCGGGCTGGATGGAGACGGTCGGCCGCTCGACCGTGACCTCGATCGCGTCGGCTTCGACGGGCGCCGCCGCGAGGCGGATCGTGCCGAGGTCCGCGCGCGGCGAAGACGGTCCGATCGTGAACGTGGCCGAGCGCTGGCTCACGTAGCCGATCGAGGTGGCGCGGGCGTAGTACGTGCCGGGGCCCAGGCCCTGGACGCGGAACGCCCCGTCCGGCCCGGCGACCGCGCCGGTGACGATCGTCGAGTCCGCCGGGCTCCAGATGGCGACCGTGGCGCCGGGGATCGGCTGGCCCTCGGCGTCGAGGATCCGGCCGAGGACCTCGCCACCCGGGCCGGCGCCGGGGCGGCCCGCGACCTGCGCGGCGAGGGGAGGCGGACTCGCGAGGACGGCGAGGACCAGCGGGACGAGGGCGAATCGGACGAACGACGCTTCGCGCATGGCATGGGGCCTTTCGTTGGCAAACGGGATCGCCGGCGGCGGGGCCCCACCGGCGCGGTCGTCGATGAGTACAACGAGCGACGGGCCCGACTGGTTTCAGGCCGGGTCGCGACGCTGATCGACGCCGGTTGCCTGGCGCTCCTGTGGCGGCTCACGCGCTGCGAGGGCATCCACCGTGGCGTTCTGGACCGGATGCGCGATGAGAGAGGGGCCGGTCGCCCGGCCCCTCGCCGGCCGCGGGCTATTGGGCGGGCGCCTGCTCGTTCCAGGTGTCTAGCACGATCTTCCACTCCCCGGCGACCTTCTTGAACACGGTCGCGTACTGACCGACCGAGTCGAACTTGCTCCCGTCCGACAGAGTCCCGGTGTCGTGGTAGGGTCCCGTGATGTAGGCGAGATCGCCCGAGTCGGCCACGGCCATCTGACCGATCGAGATGTCCATGTTCTCGAACTTCGCCTGCTGGAGCATCGACGAGATGACCGTCCCCGCCGGCCCGGCGGGCTGGCCGGGAGCGATGACGATCGCGTCGTCGGTGTACAGGGCGGTCATCGCCGCCGCGTCGCCGGCCTTGGCCGCCGCGACCCACTTCTCGTTCATGCCCTGGAGGTCGGCGCGGACCGCCCCGGCGTCGGGAGTCGCCACGGCGGTGGAATCCGGCATGCCTCCGGCCTCTTGCCCGGTCTTGGGCTGGCACGCGAGGACGAGCCCGGATGCGAGGGCCAAGCTGAAGAGCGGTTTCAAGTGAGTGGACATGGCTGGCGTCTCCTCGTTGGGTGATCCCGCTGGGAACCTCGGAAAGGACAAGGATAACGAATTCGGGATCCTGTCGTTCATGGCGGCGGATCGCCGGCTCCCATAATTTTGCATGGATCGACGCGCTGCCTCTCATCGCGGGACCCCGTGACGACCACAGCCACTCTTCTGCGCTGGTACGCCGCCATCAAGGCGGAGCACACCGACGAAAAGAGGGACGAATGGGAAACAGTGCCGACATCGTGAAGGGGATCTACGACGCGTTCGCCAAGGGTGACGTGCCCGCCGTGCTCGGCGGCTTCGACGCGAAGATCGAATGGAATGAGGCCGAGGGCTTCCTGTATGCCGATGGAAACCCCTACATCGGACCACAAGCCGTGGCCGAAGGAGTGTTCCAGCCCATCATGGCCGACATCGACCGATTCGCGGTTCTCCCGAAGAGCTTCATCGACGCCGGCGACATCGTCGTGGCGGAAGGGCGTTACCAGGGAACCATGAAGGCGACCGGCACGCCCGTCGACGCGCAGTTCGCGCATGTGTGGCATCTGCGGGACGGCAAAGTTTCCCGTTTTCAGCAATACACTGACACGGCTCAGTGGAAGACAGCGGCCGGAGCCCCGTGACTCTCGTCGAGTTCGGGGGCGGACGAGTGGAATTCTTCCTCTCATCGCGGCACCCATGACGAAGAAGACCACGCCCCTGATGCGGCAGTACGCCGCCATCAAGGCGAAGCACACCGACGCGATCCTGTTCTTCCGCATGGGCGACTTCTACGAGACGTTCCAGGACGACGCCGTGACGGCGGCGAAGGTCCTGGGGCTCACCCTGACATCGAGAAACAACGGCGGCGCATCCGAGGTGCCGCTCGCCGGGGTGCCGGTCAAGGCCGCCGACGGCTACGTGCGGAAGCTCGTCCAGAAGGGGTACAAGGTCGCGATCTGCGAGCAGCTCGAGGACCCGAAGCAGGCCAAGGGGATCGTCGACCGCGGGGTGGTCGAGGTGGTGACGCCGGGGACCCCGCTCGACGAGGGACTCCTCGAGCGCGACCGCGCGACCTACCTCGTGGCCATCGCCGCGGAGGGCTCGGGCAAGGACGCGCGGGTCGGGCTGGCATGGGCCGACGCCTCGACGGGCGAGTTCGGCGTCGCCGAGCCCGAGCCGGGATCGGTGTGCGCCGAGATCCAGCGGTTAGGTCCCGCCGAGCTCCTGGTCCCGGCCGAGTGGCGCGGGGAGGGGCCCGGCGCCCGGGTCGGGGTCGCCGCCGACCTCCTCGCCGCCCCGCGCGCCCTCGATCCGGTCAAGGAGTGGAAGCCGGACCTGCCCGTGTCCTTGCGCGACGGGTGGCGGTTCGAGGCCGAGCTCGCGCGGACGGACCTGTGCCGCCAGTTCGGCGTCCAGTCGCTGGACGGGTTCGGGCTGCAAGGGTTCGGGCCGGCCGTTGGCGCGGCGGGGGCCATCGTGGCCTACCTGGGCGAGGTCCAGTCGGCGGCGCTGGCCGGGCTCCGCCCGCCCGCGCCTTTGTTGCCCGCGCGCCACATGGCGCTGGACGACGCGACGATGGCCAACCTGGAGCTGCTGGAGCCGCTCAGGGACGGCGGGCGGCGGGCGACGCTCCTCGGCGTCGTCGACCGCACGGCGACGGCGATCGGCGCGCGCATGCTCCGCCGCTGGCTGGCGCGGCCCCTGACCGATCGCGACGCGATCGTCGCCCGCCACCAGGCGGTCGGCTCGCTGGTCGAGGACGGGATCGCGCGGGCCAAGCTGGTCGAGGCGCTGGGCACGGTGTACGACGTCGAGCGCCTGGCGGGGCGTGCCGCGAGCGGCCGCGCCACTCCACGCGACCTCGTGGCCCTCGCCGACACGTGCCGCGCCGTGCCCGTCGTGCGCAGGATCGTCGAGGGCCTCGTCGCGCCGCGCTGGGCCGTCCTCGTCGAGTCGCTCGGGGGCCACCCCGAGGTCCTGGCGGTTGTCGACGAGGCGATCGTCGACGAGCCGCCCGCCGTCCTCGGCGAGGGGCCCGTCGTCCGCGACGGATTCGACCCCGAGCTCGACCGGGTTCGCAGCGCGCGCAGAGACGGCAAGGAGTGGATCGCCCGGCTCCAGGCCGAGGAGCGCGAGCGGACCGGCATCTCGTCCCTCAAGGTCGGGTTCAACATGGTGTTCGGCTACTACCTCGAGGTGACCAGGACGCACCTGTCCAAGGTGCCCGATGGATGGATACGCAAGCAGACGATCTCGACCGGCGAGCGCTACGTGACGCCCGAGCTCAAGGAGACCGAGGACGAGATCCTCCACGCCGAGGAGCGGATCGCCGCGCGCGAGGCGGAGCTGTTCGCGGCGGTCCGGGCGCGGGTCGGCGAGCACGCGGCCGCGCTCCAGGCGACCGCCGACGCGCTCGCCGAGGTCGACGTCCTGGCGGGGCTCGCCGAGGTCGCCGCCCGCGGCGGCTGGACGCGCCCCGGGACGAGCGACGAGGTCGAGGTCGAGATCGTCGGCGGCCGCCACCCGGTGGTCGAGGAGTGGCTCGAGGGCGAGACGTTCGTGCCCAACGACACGCGACTGGCAGGGGCGGAGACAGAGCCCGCCGAAGGAGAGGAGTCGGCCGCCCAGATCATGATCCTCACGGGACCCAACATGAGCGGGAAGTCGACCTACCTGCGCCAGATCGGCCTGATCCAGATCCTCACGCAGATGGGTTCGTGGGTCCCCGCGGAGAAGGCGCGCCTCGGCATCGTCGACCGCCTGTTCACTCGCGTCGGCGCCAGCGACAACCTGGCCCGCGGCCAGTCGACGTTCCTTGTCGAGATGATCGAGACGGCGAACATCCTCCACAACGCGACCGATCGGTCGCTGGTGCTGCTCGACGAGATCGGCCGCGGCACGTCGACGTTCGACGGCCTGGCGATCGCCTGGGCGGTCAGCGAGTGGCTCCACGAGGGGCCAGCCCGGCCGATGACTGTCTTCGCCACCCACTATCACGAGCTGACCGAGCTCGAGTCGATCCTGCCGCGCGTGAAGAACTTCAAGGTCGAGGTCGCCGAGCACGGGGACGAGATCCTGTTCCTCAAGCGCGTGACCCCCGGCCCGAGTGACCGCAGCTACGGCATCCACGTCGGTCGTCTGGCAGGGCTACCGGATCGGGTGGTCCAGCGCGCGCAAGAGATATTGCAGAATCTGGAGGCGGGAGAGTGGGACGCGGATCGGGTGCCGAGCCTGGCGCCGGGGGAGCTGGCGCCGGAACGGGCGCAGCGAGTGGCGGAGCAGATCACGTTGTTCGCGGCGGCACAACCGCATCCATTGGTGGAGAAACTCGAAGGGTTGGATCTCGATCGGCTGTCGCCCAAACAGGCGCTGGAATTTCTCTATGAGATCCAGGACGACCTGGAATCCTGAGGTGATCGGCACGGTGGTTGCGAGCGCCGAGTCCCCGCGGCCGATCAGACCGTACACGCGCGGTCGCCAGCGCCTCGACTCCTCGAGCAGGTGCGCGCGGCCATCCGGCTTACGCCCTCGTATCGGAGATACGCGGAACCGGAGAATACTTGTTGGACGGCACAGGACGCCGACACTCATGATCACAGGACGGCTGCTATGACACATGCTTCCGCTCGCACGCGTGGCGACGTAACGATTCGATCCGCCGTGCCGACCTTCCTGGTTGCCGACGTGGCCAGCACGGCGGTGTGGTACGCCGAGTACCTCGGATTCACTATCGCAGGCACCGTACCGGAGCAGGCGCCTTATGCATACGCAAGCCTACAGCGTGGGTCGGCCGAGATAATGCTGCTCGGTCTGGCTGACTACCACAAGCCCGACCTCCGTGATCGTCGTCCGAGCGGGTTGTGGGATGCGTACATCCGGGTCGATGGTCTCCAGGCCCTCTACGGGGCCATGGAGGGGCAGCCCTTCATCCAGATGCCGCTCATTCATCAGTCCTACGGCGACTGGGAATTCGAGGTGCGCGATCCAAACGGCTATGTCCTCGTGTTCGGAGGAGGCCTCTGAGTGTACAGAGGAGGCCTCTGAACAAGGTGTGTCGGTCGAGCCTGTGTCCTTTCTTGGTCCTCGTGCTGGGATGGTGTTGAACACGATGCCTCGCCCGGCGTGCCGTCTAACACACCGCTGCAGCCGACGAGCGGCGCACATGAATCGTTGCCACTCCAGAGTTCCGCGAGCGCCGCTCGCGGCTGAGCGGCAGAGTGGAAAGCCCGGGGTTCAGAGCATGCGAGGCGATTGATCCCGATGAAAACCCAATTCAGTTTCGAGAGGCCGCACCCTAACATGCCGCTGCACCTGACGGTCACCTTCGGCGCTCGCGGGTGAGCGGCAAGGCGTTAGCCAGCCACACACTTCACGTGGAGGCGACTCATGCGGCGTGTGCGATATCGCGTGGCTGCGAGCCTTGACGGCTACATCGCCGGCCCGGATGGCAAGATCGATTGGATCGTGCGGGACCCCACTATCGATTGGGCCTCACTCTTCGCGGGTTTCGACACCGTCCTGCTCGGCCGCCGCACGTACGAGCTGACGCGACAGCCGGGCGCCCCTGCGTGGCCGGCGGATTGGCGCGTCTACGTATTCTCGCGGACGCTCGCCGCGGCGGGACACCCGGGCGTCACGGTCGTCACTGCGGACGCCGGTGATACCGTCGCGGCCCTACGCTCCGAGCCAGGCCGCGACATCTGGCTGTTCGGCGGGGGGAGTCTCTTCGCGAGCCTTCTCGCCGCGGACGTCGTCGACCAAGTGGAGGTGGCAATCATGCCGGTACTGCTTGGTCGCGGCATTCCGTTGGTCGCCCCCGAGGTGCCGCCCTCCCGGCTGACATTGACACGCTCAGACGCATCTCCCAGTGGCATCGTGAGTCTGTACTACACCGTGACATACGACGATGAAGAAGAAGGCAAACAAACGTTCTTCGTCAACGTGATGCTCGAGCGCAAACCCACCGAAGCGATGGGCATCAGTCCCTTATTGACTTGACAAACCTTTTTATCGCCCCTTCGTCGGCCCCTTCTTCACCCAGCATTCTGACAAAAGCACTCCCTATTATTCCCCCGGAAGCATACCTGCATGCGCTACTGAAAGTGACCTTATCGGAAATGCCAAATCCAATCAGCTGCGGATTTTTAAGTGACATGCCC
>CAZCZH010000066.1:0-12524 GCA_964502985.1 uncultured Gemmatimonadales bacterium | reverse complement strand
GTCGCCGACACGGCGGCCCACCGGATCCTCGTGGGGCGGATCCTGGCGGACGCGTTCGAGGTCGAGCGCGTCGCCGGGAGCGGCGAGCCGGGGTTCGCCGACGGCCCGTTCGCCGAGGCGCGCTTCGATTCGCCGCGCGGGATGGCCCTCGCCGGCGACATGCTGATCGTGGCCGACTCCGGTAACCACGCCGTGCGCATGGTCGACCTGGCCTCGGAGGAGGTGGCCACGATGGCCGGGACGGGGCGTGCGCCGGACGGCGAGCCCCAAGCCGGCGTAGCGCTCGAGGTCGACCTGCCCACGCCATGGGACGTCGTGCTCCACGACTATCGCGTTCTCGTGGCGACGTCGGGGATGCATCGCGCGTGGCGGCTGAACCTTCAGAGCGGACGGCTCGAGCCGATCGGCGCCCCTCGCGACTCGGGCGACGGCGGCCCGAGCGCGGACGTCGCGACCGTCGCCCTGACCGACGTCGGCGAGCGATTGTACGGCGTCGAGTCTCCCGGGGGGGCCGTCTGGTCGTTCGACCTCGCGGAGGAGGACGCAAAGCCCGTCGAGGTGGAGACGAGCGGCGCCCCGGCCCGGCCGACCGGCTTGATGTGGGGCCAGGGGAACCATCGTCTGTGGATCGCCGCGGAGGGGGAGAAGACCCTGCTCATGCTCGACCCGCAGGCCGGGAGGGTCGAGCGCGTCGATCCGTTCGACGCGCGCCTGGCTGAGCCCGCCGGGATCGGCGCGGCCGGACACATGCTGTTCGTCGCCGATCCCGGTGCGCGTCGCATCCTGCGGGTGGATCAGATCGACAAGCGGGTCGTGGAGCTGGCGATCGAGAGTGTGAGCCGCGACTCCGCGAACGAGCGATCGGGGCTCGCCGGCGGTAGCCGCGAATGTTAATCTTGCCGTCGCATACCGAAGGGGTCGGGGCGTAGCGCAGTCCGGTAGCGCACCTGAATGGGGTTCAGGTGGTCGCAGGTTCAAATCCTGTCGCCCCGACCATACTAAACGAGGGCATAAGTGGCACTTAGCCGCCGGGCCCTCATCTATTGGCGATCCTGAGAAATTCGCGGTCTGCCGATACCCTTCCGCAGCAAATCCTCGACGGCAACCCCTCGCGCTTCAACCGATCGTGTCGTAGTTCCGAAACGCCAAGACCACCTGGTATGCAAGCAGAAGCTGGGCGAAGCCGGCGTGGAAGCGACGGTTCGTGGTCGCAATCGCAATCAGGCAGCCGATGATGGTGAGCGCCTGGGTGATGGGGTACTCCAGGCCGAAGCCGGCGAAGTATTCACTCCCCTTCAGCCATGAATCGAGGAAGTCGATCACGAAGAACGCAGCCAACAGGCCGAAGAACCAGGCTCGACGCGACATGAAGTAGTCTTCGTACCCGGAGTAGCCCCCAAGGTCCTGTGGGAAAAGCAGGGCGCAGAGGAGATAGATGATGAACGCGAAGAAGAGCACAAAAAGGTACATCTGGAAGGTCCATTGTTGGAACGACTCGAGGGCGAACTCCCACCACCAGAAGAAGATGGCTTGGAAGAACATGAAGGCGACCCACAGCAAGTGGACCCAGTAGGCCCGACGGCGACCAGGATGTTGGACGATGATCGCCACGCCTTGCAAGAGGTGCGCGATACCCAGGCCAATGACGATCGACGTGAGCACCGACACATAGGCGAAAACGCTCATGGCTCCGTCCCGATGACGAGGGATCCCTCGAACACACCGATCTGGGCGATCTGGCCGCGGCGCTCGAGTGCTAGTCGCGCGGCCGGATCATGCCTGGGTCCCGGGGCCGCAGCTCGGGGCACGCGTCGGGTTCGACCGTCCACATCGAGTTGGACACCTTCCATACGCCGTCGATCCTGGCGAACGAGAACACGTCGACGCCGCAATGAGAGGTCTGGCCGTCGGTCTGGAATTCGTACGGTGCCCACGCCAGCGCCATGGCGCCGCGGATCATGACGGTCGGTGACCAGTAGCGCTCGCGGTAGGTGTGTTCGTCCAGCCGCTCGGGCGCGACCCAGTAGGAGTTGGGTCGGGCCACCACGTCCCAGCCGCCGTCTTCGCGGGCGCGCACGCGATAGGTCATGCCTTCAGCCGTCTGCCGCGCGTCCATGGCCGCGAGATCGTTGGCGGAGATCTCGTGCATGTAGGCGTCCATCACGGCGAGGACGGCCGCCTCCTCTGCCGGCTGATGCCCGGCTGCCACGGGGGGAGTTTCTGTCGTGGCACAGGCGGCGACCACGAGCGCCAACCACATCGCTCTGATCATATGGCCCTCATCGCTCGGGGCTGGAGAAGCACGCCCTGCAGGAATTCTCGCTCAACGACCCGGTCCGCCCTGGCCTGGAACCATGCCTGGCCGGCGAGGGCGGCCGCGACACCGAGGAAGATCGCGACTGCCTCGCGAAACAGCCGGCTCAGAGCGCGATTCCTCTAACGATATCGGGGTCTTGCGTCGAGCGTGACCGGACGCCCGTCGATCCGGCGGCCGAGCTCGTCCTGATATAGTGCGAGGCACTCCATGGGTCCAGGTAAAGGCATTCCCGCCGAACCGTGGAGAGATCCCAGATAGGATGTAGATTCACTTCCATCAGGGCCGGGTAGGGACCTGCCGGGTTCGCAGCGAGCCACCCTTACAAGGAGAGTAGAGATGATCCTCGCGACGACGACGATCGCGGATTTCGACCAGTTCATGAAGGTCTTCTCGGCCGCCGGGGCGGACAAGCGGCGCGAGCACGGGTCCAAGGGTGCCATGGTCTTCCGTGATCCCAACCAGGCCGACCGGGTATGGGCGATCTTCGACTGGGATGAGAGTGGCTGGCAGAGTTTCGTCAGCGATCCCGAGGTCCCACCGATCATGAAGGATGCCGGACACACGAGCAAGCCCGAGGCGTTGCCGTTGGCCGGCAGGTGCAGCGCATAGAGATCTTCCCGCCGATCCCTGAACGCGAACCGGCCGGAGCCCGTGAAGCCCCGGCCGGTCGGCTGTGCTTCCGTGATCCGCTTCAGTTGATCTTGATCGGGATCTCCTTCGGCTTGACGGTCGCCGGCATGGGAACGCGCACCTCGAGAATGCCGTTCTCGAAGTGGGCCTTGATGTTCTCGGGCGGGGTTCCCGTCGGAACCGCGATGCGCCGCAGGAACTCGCCGTAGCGCGCCTCACGGAACCACAGGTTCTCTTCCTCGATCTTCTTGATGGTCTTGCGATCGCCCTCGATCGTCATGATGTCGTCGACGAGGGTGATCTTCACGTCCTTCGGCTCGACGCCGGGCAGATCCGCCCGGACGACGAACTCGTCCTTGTCCTGGAACACCTCGACCAGGGGCATCCACGGCTCGCCGTTGGTGCGGAGCGAGGGTAGACGGCCCGGGAAGAAGGTGAACATCTCGTCCATCTGACGGCGCATCTGATCGAGCTCCTTGAAGAGGTCGACTCGCGCCAGTTGGCGTCCGGGTGTCGTGGTGAGCATGATTCCTCCTTCCGGTGGACCAGCACATCATCCACCATCGCCCTCATCATACGGTCGGAACGGAGGGCTGTCTGTCGGGAGGGCGCGGCAAGCCGTGTGGGGTGAGTTCCGTTATGAGCGAGGGCGCTTCGTCTGAAGACCAGCGACCACTTCGACGGACGGCGGTTCTTCAACCCCGCCGGCAGCGGCGAGCGGAGCTTCGCGGCCGTTCCGCGCATGCTGCTCGAGCGGCGGACGCCGTGGCCGAGGCATGTCGACGTCCCCGTGCGGCGGCCGGAAACCCTCGACGGGGCCGCCGCCGCGATCACGTTCATCGGCCACGCGACGTTTCTCATCCAGACGCCGACCGGGAATCTCCTGACCGACCCGATGTACTCGCGGCGGGCGGGCCCGCTGAACCTCCTCGGGCCCCGGCGGGTGCGGCCGCCGGCCGTCCGCTTCGACGACCTGCCTCCCGTCTCGACGGTGCTGTTGACCCACAACCATTATGATCACTGCGATCTGTCGACCCTGCGCCGGCTCGCGGAGCGGTTCGACCCGGTCGTGATGACGCCTTTGGGGAACGGGCGTCTCGTTCGCTCGGCGGGGATACGAAAGGTCGAGGAGCTCGACTGGTGGCAGGAGGCGACGAGTGGCGCGCTGCCGATCACGCTGACGCCGGCCCGTCACTTCTCGGCGCGGACGCCGTTCGACCGCAACCGTGCCCTGTGGGGGGGCTTCGTTCTGGCGGCTGGCGCCGTCCGCATCTATTTCGCGGGAGACACCGCCTACGCGGACTTCTTCCACGACATTCGCCGCCGGCTGGGTCCGATCGACCTGGCGCTGCTGCCGATCGGCGCGTACGAGCCGCGCTGGTTCATGCGGGCCGTCCACATGAACCCCGCCGAGGCGGTCCGGGCGCATCTCGACCTCGAGGCCGGGGAGAGCGTCGGCATGCATTTCGGAACGTTCCGCCTGACCACCGAGGGAATCGACGAGCCGGTGCGCGCCCTGGCGGAGGCCCGCCGCGCCCGGGGCGTTTCGGGCTCGCGGTTCCGGGCGCTCGAGTTCGGAGAGACGACCCGACTTTGACGGAGGCGTGATGAGCGCGTACCTGACGCAATGGCTCCAGTACGCGGCGCGCTGGCTGCACGTCCTGGCCGGTGCTGTGTGGGTCGGGACATCGTTCTACTTCGTCTGGCTGAACCATTCCCTGCGTTCGCCGGCGACACCGCGGGAGGGGATCGCGGGCGAGCTGGAGTCGGTCCACGGGGGGGCGTTCTACCGGGTGGAGAAGGGGGCCGGACCGCCGACCAGTCTGCCGCGCGAGCTCCACTGGTTCAAGTGGGAGGCGTACGTCACCTGGCTGTCGGGGGCCGCGCTCCTGGTGCTCGTCTACTACCTGGGGAGCGGCGCCGTCCTCAGGGACCCCGCCGTGTCGTCGATCGGGCAGGGAGCCGCCGTGGCGCTCGGCGTGGCGACCCTCGTGGGCGGCTGGCTGGTGTACGACGGGCTGTGCCGGACGGCGCTCGTCGAGCGGCCGGTGGCCCTGGCCGTCGTCCTGGCGGCGTTCGTCGGCGCGGTGACGTGGGGTCTGGGGCACGCGCTGAGCGGCCGCGCGACGTACATCCATGTTGGCGCGATGATCGGGACCTGGATGGCGGCCAACGTGTTCCTGGTCATCATCCCGGGGCAGCGGGCGATGGTCGCCGCGCTCGAGGCGGGGCGTGCGCCGGACCCTGAGCGCGGTCGGCGCGGGGCGCAGCGCTCGCTGCACAACAACTACCTGACATTGCCCGTCGTCTTCCTGATGGTCGGGATCCACTATCCCGTGGCGTACACCAGCCCGCGCGCCTGGCTGATCGTCGTCGGCGTGGCCGCGGCGAGCGTCCTGGCGCGGGTGTACTACAACGAGCGCCACGCCGGGCGGCGCCGGGGCTGGGCGCTGGTGGCGGCCGGGGTCCTCGTCGTGGCGCTGGTCGCGGGGGTCGCGCCGCACGGCGCGTTCCGGCGCCCCGAGGCGCCGGCCGCGGGCGGCTCCCGCGGCGAGTCGTTCGCCGTCGTCCGGGCGATCGTCGCCGAGCGCTGCGTGGCGTGCCACGCGACCCGGCCGGCGCGCCCCGAATACCCGGCCCCGCCCCTCGGCGTCGTCCTCGAGACGCCGGACGAGATTCGGGTCCGCGCGGAGCGGATCCTGGACCTCGTCGGCTCGGGCGCAATGCCGCTGGGCAACGTCACCGGTATGACCGACGCCGAGCGCTCGATCGTCGTCGACTGGGCGCGGAGCGCGACCGGGGAACCCGCGCGGTGATCTCGCGTCTCAGGCGCCCCCTGGCCGTCGCCGTGGTGGTGTCGCTCCTGCACGCCGTCAACGACGCATTCAACGCCTTCCTGCCGCCGCTGTTGCCGCGCATCATGGCGCAGCTCGAGCTGTCGATCGCCGGCGCGGCGGGGCTCGTCGCGGTCCTGTCGCTCGGCTCGTCCCTGGCCCAGCCGCTCCTGGGGCACCTCGCCGACCGGCGCGGGCGGCGGCTCCTGGTGGTCGTCGGGCCGATGGTCTCGGCCGTGTTCCTGTCCCTGATCGGCCGGGCGGGGAGCTTCGTGGCGCTGGTCGTCCTGCTGGCGATCGGCGGGCTGGGGAGCGCCGCGTTCCATCCGCCGGGGGCATCGCTGGCCGTGCGTGCCGAGACGGGACGCGGGAGCGGAGCGCGGCACGCCGTGTTCTCGTTCGGCGGGGCGTTCGGCTACGCGCTGGGGCCCCTTCTGGCGGTGGCCCTGGTCGAGAGGCTGGGGCTCGGCGGGATGTGGGTCGCGATGCTGCCGATCCTCGTCCTGGCGCCCGTCGCGGGGGCGTTCCTGCCGGTCGGGCCCGCAGGCGGCGAGGTCGGCGACGCGCCTTCCCTGCGCGCCGTGGCGCGGCTCCTCGGCGGACCGTTGGGACTCGTGTTCGGCGTCAGCGCGATCTCGGCCTTCGTCCAGCGGTTGTTCCTGACGTTCGAGCCGATCATCGTCGCGGCGGGCGGCGGCAGCGAGCGGGCCGGCGCGGTGGCGCTCAGCGTATACCTCGGAGGGCAGGCGCTGGGGACCCTGGCCGGCGGTCTCCTGGCGGATCGCTTCGACCGCCGCGCGATCCTCGCGACGGTATCCCTCCTCGCCCTGCCGGCCCACGCGCTGGCGTTCGGCCTGCCGCCGGGCGGGGCGGGGGCGCTCGTGGCGGCGGGCATGGCCGGCATGCTGAACATGGCCGTCCTGCCGTCGATCGTCGTCATCGCGCAGGAGATCCTGCCACGCAGCGCGGCCCTCGGGTCGGGGATCGTCATGGGGCTGGCGTGGGCCGCGGGCTCGGTGGGGGTCCTGGGGGCGGGCTTCCTGGCCGACGCGACGGGCCCGCGGGTCGCCGGCCTCGCGCTCCTGCCCGTTCTCCTGGCGGCGGCCTGGCTCGCGCGGCGGCCGGCCCTCGCGGCGCACGACCGGCCGGTCGTGATCGAGGCCTGACCCTCAGCCGGGGAGCTCGGCCTCGTCGTCGGCCAGCCGCTCGGCGTCGACCGATTCGCCGCTCTCGATCAGCCGCTGGGCGAGCTGACGCTCGCCGTCCGGGCGCGCGCTGACGAACGCCGCCACGACCCGATCTCCCTTCAGCCACCAGGCGCTGCACTCCAGCGCGTCGACGTCCCCGCGGTACACGACGTCGTCGGCGTCCGACTGGTCGCCCCAGTACTCCCACGACAGCTCGAACGCGTCCGAGAAGAAGTACGGCACGTGGCGGAACGGCTCGTCGAGGCCGGTCACGACGCGCGCCCAGTACTGGCCGTGCGCCTGGGCCATGTCCCAGTGTTCGACGCGCCGCCGGCGGCCGGACAGGACGTCCTGGTAGCACGCCACGTCGCCACCCGCGTAGACGCCCTCGACGCCCGTCCGCAGGTGGTCGTCGACGAGGATCCCGTCGTCGACGTTGACGGCCGTGTCCTCGAACAGCGACGTCTCGGGCTCGACACCGATGCCGACGACGACCAGGTCCGCGTCGAGGGCCTGGCCAGAATCGAGGACGACGCGCGACACGCGGGCCTGTCCCTCGAGGCGCGCCACGGTCGTGCCGGGGACGAGCTCGACGCCCTCGTCGCGGAACGTGGCCGCGTACGCGTCGGACAGGGGCTCGGTCAAGGGCCGGCCGGCGAGCAGCCGCTCCTCGCGGAACACGAGGGCGACCTCGATGCCGCGCTGGCGCAGGGACGCCGCGACCTCGGTGCCGATGAAGCCCGCGCCGACGACCACGGCCCGCTCCGCGCCGTCGGCGGCGGCCACGATCCGCTCGGCGTCCGAGGCCGTGCGCAGCGTGAACACGTTGGCCAGGTCGGCTCCGCCCAGGCCCAGTCGACGCACGCGGCTTCCGGTCGCCACGAGCAGCGTGTCGAACGGGATCGGCTGACCGTCGGGGACCTCCAGCCGTCGGGCGTCGAGATCGACCGAGGCGACCCGCGTCCCGAGGCGCAGGTCGATGCCGTGCTCGGCATAGAACCCCGCGTCCTCGATCAGCGCATCGTCGACCGGCTCGGATCCCTGGAGGACGTCCTTGGAGAGGGGCGGGCGATCGTACGGCGGGCGATCCTCGGCCGAGACGACGCACAGGGACGGCCCGTCGCCGCCCCGCTCGACGTACTCGCGGGCGGCGTATCCGGCGGCGACGCCGCCGCCCAGGATGACGTTGCGTTGGCTCGGCATGGCTTCTCTCCAGCCAGTCTAGGGACGGAAGCGGCGGTTCTCAAGAAGGAATCGTACACCGACCGGCGCGCCAGGGTCGTCTAGCGGGAGATCGTCGGGAGCACGTACTTCGCCAGGAGGGTATCGGTCAGCGCGTGGGCGTCACCCCGGCCGTAGTTCGTCGTCGTGATGACGACCACCGCGCCGAGATCCGGGAATACGGCCACCTTCTGGCCGCCGTTGCCGGCCATGTAGAACGCCCGGTCGTGGCGCGGGCCGAACGCGCCCAGCCACCACAGGTAGCCGTACTCGGTCCCGTCGCGGACGAATGCGTGAGGCGTCGTGGAGGTCCGGACCCACTCCGCCGACACGATCCGGCGACCGCGCCATGCGCCGCCGTCCGCGTACAGGCGGCCGAGCGCGAGGAGATCCCGGCTCGTCAGCTCCAGGCCGCCGCCGGTCTGGGCTATCCCCGTGGGGGAGACGGGCCACTTCGCGCGGGCGATCCCCAGCGGGTCGAACAGGGTCTCGCGGGCGAAGTCCTGCACGGGGCGCCCGGTCGCCGCGACGAGCACCGCGCCCAACGTCGACACGCCGGCCGTGCAGTAGCTCCACGCGCGGCCGTAGGGCGAGTCCTCGGGCCTGGTCACCCATGGGGCGAAGCCCCGGATCGGGAGATCGAGCGTGAATCGGACCCAGTCCTCGATCAGGTACATCCGCTCCTCGTTGCCGCGCGAGAACGGGTTCTCGTCGTCGCACTCGAGGAGCGAGCTCATCGTGAGGAAGTCCTCGATCGTGATCGCGTCCTTGCGCGGATCCGGATTCGCCAGTGGGCGCAGCCCGGGGAAGAAGTCGACGACCCGCGCGTCGACGCCCGGGATCTCGCCGCGATCGATGGCGATCCCGACCAGCATGTCGGCGATGGACTTGGTCGCCGAGCGGGTGTTGCGGAGGGCGTCCGCGCCACCGTCGTCGAAGTACACCTCGTAGACCATGTCGCCGCCGCGATCGACGAGGACGCTGGTCACCGCGCCGAAGTCGCCGGCCCGCACGGCGCGCTCCATGTCACGGAGATCCTGCGCCCGGGCCGCGGCGGGCGAGAGCGCGGCCGGAAGGACGAGGAGGGCGAGGAAGGCGGACTTCAGCGGCCCATCCCCCGGATGGTATCGAGGCCGGAGCGCAGGTTGGCGCGGAGCCGCCCGACGGCCGACGGGAGGTCTGCCTGGCGGAGGGCCGCGAGGATCCGCTCGTGTTCGGCGACCATCCTGGGGACGTTGCGCCTCTCGCCGACGTACGCTCGCTCGAGCGGCCGGGTCCGTTGCATGAACTGCCGCACCAGATCGAGGAGCACGCGATTCCCGCAGTGAGACACGAGTTCGAGATGCCACGCGTCGTCGAGGTCGATCGCCCGCTCGACGTGGTCGGCGGCGGCGATCCGCGCGTTGATCCGGGCCAGTCGATCGATCCGGGCGGCGTCGGGAAGCCCGGCCATCTCGAGCGCCGCGGGATCGAGGATCGCGCGGATCGCGTACAGGTCCGCGGCGTCCGCGGGATCCGGATCGGGCACGAAGAAGCCGCGTCGGGGCCGATTCTCGACGAACCCCTCGGCGGCCAGTCGGCAGAGCGCTTCGCGCAGGGGAGTGCGGCTCACGTCCTGCTCCGCGGCCCAGTGGACCTCGTTGATGCGCTGGCCGGCGGTCAGGTCGCCGTGGACGATGGCCTCGCGGAGGGCGGCCGAGAGGTCGGTGGCGAGATTTTCCCGCGTCACGGAGACATAATACAGTATACAGTATCAGAACGCTAGACGACGTCCTCGCAAGGCTCGTTAGATTGGCCGAATGGATTCCTCCGAGGAAGGGCGTACGCGAGTGAAGGTGTGCTGCGTGTCGGACGAGGCGGAGATGCGCCTCGCCGTGGCGGCCGGGGCTTCCGTCATCGGCCTGGTCGGCGCCATGCCGAGCGGCCCGGGGATCATCGACGAGTCGCGGATCGCCGCGATCGCGCGCCGCGCGCCGGACGGACTCGAGAGCTTCCTCCTGACGTCGGCGACGGAACCGGAGGCGATCGTCGCCCAGCACCGGCGGTGCGGGACGACGGGGATCCAGCTCTGCGCGGAGACGACGCCGGCCGCGCGGCGCGCGGTGCGGAAGGCTCTCGGCCCAGACGTGCGACTCGTGGCCGTCGTCCACGTCGAGGGAAGGGAGGCTGTCGAGGCCGCGCGCGGGGCGGCAAAGGAGGCCGACGCGGTGCTCCTCGACAGCGGGCGCCCCGGCGCCGACCGGCCCGAGCTGGGTGGAACCGGCCGCGTCCACGACTGGGAGGTCAGCCGGGCGATTTGCGAGGCCCTCGAGGTCCCCGTGTTCCTGGCCGGCGGGCTGACTCCCGCGAACGTCGGCCGGGCGATCCGCGCCGTGCAACCCCACGCGGTCGACGTGTGCTCGGGCCTGCGGACGGCAGGGCGCCTGGACGGCGACAAGCTGACGCGCTTCATGCGCGCGGTGCGGGACGCCGGCTAGGAGGAAGTCCACCGCACTGGAGCGGTGTCCGTCGCCTAGTCGTCGCCCGGCCAGTCCGGGCGCAGGCGCTCGATCTCGCGGCGCTCCTTCTTGGTCGGCCGTCCCTTGCCCTCGTAGCGCGGTACGCGATGGACGCGCATCTGGCGCGCCAGGCGCTCGCGGCGCCGCCGGCTCGCGGCCGTCTCCTCGTAGAGCCCGGCGGCGTCGGCGGCGGAGCCGCGCCGTTCGGCGAGACCGCGCACGACGATTCGCGTCTCGTAGGGCGCCTTCGTGATCGCGACCTCGTCGCCGATCCGCACCGCGCTGGCGGGCCTGGGGCGCTGGCCGTTCAGCTCGACCTTGCCGCCCGCGGCGGCGCGGGTCGCCGCCGAGCGCGTGCGGTAGAAGCGTGCCGCCCACAGCCAGCGGTCGAGGCGCACGCTGTCCGGGGAGTCGGGGGTCACGCCGCGCTCACAGGTCGAGAACGATCGGCGGAGGCGGATCGGGACCGGCGTCTCGATCGGCGAAGTGGCGCCGCACCCGGCCGGCGAACGCCGGCGCGTCGAAGCCCAGGACGTGGCCGTGCGCGTCGAGCTCGAGGGCGGCCGTCTCGACGAGCCGCGCCCCGCGCCGCGCCTGCCGGCGCGCCGCGGCGAGATGTCCCCGCCGGCGGTTGAGGCATGCCGCCGAGACCTGGATCAGCCCCTGCACGAGGTGCGCCGCCGGCCCGCCGGGATCGTGGGTCCGCCACAGTCCTTCGAGGACCTCGTGGCTCTCCCACCAGAATTCGTGGTTGTACAGGTCGACGGCGTAGCGCCAGGCGGCGAGCTCGCGCCAGTCGCCGGGGGTCCAATCGGAAGGCGCGGGGGGCGCGTCGGCGAGGGCGTGTCCGCCGGGGTCGCGGTGGGGATGGGGCGTCGAGCCGGGGACGAACGCGTAGTCCGGCAGCGGGCACGACGAGTAGCGCGGAGGCGTCAGGCCAGTCGGCGCGATCCCTCGTTGCGGGCGGCCGGGGCGTGACGCGCCGCCTGGCGTGACTGCGCGCGGGTCGGCTTCAGCATGGCCAGGACCAGCGTGGCGGCGAGGATGACGGCGATCTCCATGGTTCCTCCTAGTATCGGTTCCGATCCCATCGCGGGCCAGCGGGCCCGTCGCTCGTCTCGTCCTACGCGAGTGCCCCGCGGCGGGTTTCACCGTAGGTTGGGAACGGGCCCCCGGAGCGGGGAAACGATGCTCGGCGCGAGCGAAAGGAGGTCGTCATGGAACCGGAGGAGAGGTCCGCCCGCAGCGGGCCCGGTCCGCTGGTGTGGTGGGTCGGCGGGATCGGCGTGATTCTCGTGCTGGCGGTCTGGGCGTGGAAGACGATGGCCGACAAGCGGCACCAGGACCGTCTGGCGGCGCTCGAGGCGTCGTGCGACGCACGGGTCGCGGCGGCCGTCCAGGCCGACGCCCTGGAGCTCGTGCGGCTGGCCGCCGAGCCCCTCGGGCTGGCCGTGCGCCAGGCCGCGCTCGAGCGAAACTACGGGGACATGGACGCGTGGTTCGGGCGTCTGGCGCGGGACTCGCGGATCGAGTCCATCGCCTACGCCGGGGCGAACGACTCGATCGTGGCCGCTTCCGACGCCGGGATCGAGGGGCGTTCGCTGGCCACCGTCCTCGAGGGGGTGGCGCCGGGCGCGGCGACCCGGGTCGAGCGGACCGCGGCCGGAGACTACCGCGCCGTCGTGCCGATCACGGGCCTGAACGAGCGGCTGGGGACCCTCGTCGTGCGGGTCGCCGGGCCCGACACGACGGCGGCGGCGCCGGCAGACACGACAGGGTGACCTCGGGCGCGATGCGCGCCGTGAAGGGTCCGTACGCGTAGGGCCCCCCCACGGAG
>CAZCZH010000065.1:0-12593 GCA_964502985.1 uncultured Gemmatimonadales bacterium | reverse complement strand
CGTCGGCTTCCGATTCGCGCCGAACAGGTTAGATTCGAACCCACGATGCGTGGCGCGTGGAGACCGGGTGGCCTGGCGGCCGTCGCGATGATGGCGCTCGCGGCGTGCGGGCGCGGGGGCTCCCAAGAGGGGACCGGCGACGCCCGCGAGGAGGTCCGCCGCACGGCCCGCATCAAGGCCGACTTCGTCGACGTCGATGCGTGTTCGCTCCTGACGGGCGAGGAGATCCGCCAGGCGACCGGCGTCGAGCCCGCCACGGGGACCCCACAGAGCCCGGTCGAGGGGAGCGCGCCGATGTGCGTGTGGTCGTCGGCCGACGGACAGACATTCCAGCTCGTCCACCTGCTCGTCACGCGCACCGACTACGGCAGCTACGACGAGTACCTGAAGAGCGTCTCCGACGCGATGGGCGCCGACTACGCCGCCGGCAACTACCGACGCGTCGAGGGGCCGGGGTCGTTCGACGTGTGGATGGAGGACGCCGCCCTGCTGCAATCGTTCGGCGACGGGGTGCTGGTCCAGGTGCGTGCCGAGGCGACTCCCGGGCACGAGGCGCTGGACAGCGCGCGGGCCCTGGCGGGCGACGTCCGCTCCCGTCTCAGGAACCGCTGACCGGCGGCGACGGCCACTCGAGGCGACACGGGGCGGGCCTCGACGTCCCGGCGTACGCCTCCTGCGGATCGCTCGTCTCGCGCTCGACCGACGCACCGTGGCGGGCGGCGGCGGCGCTGACCGGGTACAGCAGCTCCGCGTCGGGCTTGCGCGCGCCGACCATCAGGACGACGCTCGGCCCGTCGCCCGCGCCGACCAGGACGTGGGCCGTCCACGGCGGCGCGTAGAACAGGTCTCCCGCCCGCAGCGGCCGCTCCTCCTCCTCGACGATCGCCAGGCATTCGCCCGATACGACGAAGAACGCCTCCTGCGCGCTCTCGCGATGGTACAAGGACGCCGGCTGACCGGGCCGGAGAAGACGCACGTTCAGGCCGAAATCGGGGAACGGCCGCTCGCGGCTCTCGAACAGCGCCGCGCCGCCGAAGCGCTCGCTGCGCACTCCCCGCGCCTCGTCGAGGTTGGCGATGAACCAGCCCGCGCTCTCCGGGGCGCTGCCGTGCGGCGTGTCGGCGAGGCGGGCTTCGGGGACGGGCTCGCGATCCATCGGGACTCTCCTCGACCAGGGGAGGAAGGATCGTACAAGTAATGTTGTAGTCGATCCGCGATCGAGCTCGGAAGATACCACGTCATCACTCTCCGGTCCGCGGTTCCCGGCCCCGACCGCGCGGCCCTGGACGAACGGTCCGGCGCCGGCTAACCATTGCGCGTGGCAGCGGGTTGGATCGAGCGCTGGCCGCTCGTGCGCCAGCTCCGGCGCGGGGCGGACGGCACGGGCGAGGAGGCGATGTCCCCGCGCACGCGCGCGCTCGAGGCGCGCACGCGGGACGCCGACGTGGCCCGCTCGGTGTGCCCGTACTGCGGGGTCGGCTGCGGCCAGCTCGTCTACCACCGGGACGGCGAGCTCCTGGCCATCGAGGGCGATCCCGAGAGCCCGATCAACGAGGGCACGCTGTGCCCCAAGGGCGCCGCTTCGCACGAGCTCCTGACCCATCCCGGCCGGCTGACGAAGGTCCGCTACCGCGCGCCGCGCGCCGCCGGGTGGACCGAGATCGGCCTCGACGAGGCGCTGGACCGGATCGCCGAGCGGGTGTGGGAGTCCCGCCGACGGAACTGGGTCGCCGAGAAGGACGGCGAGCCCGTCGGCCACACGACGGCCATCGCGCACCTCGGCGGGGCGACCCTCGACAACGAGGAGAACTACCTCATCAAGAAGCTGTTCACCGGCGGCCTGGGGATGGTGGCCGTCTCCAACCAGGCCCGAATATGACACAGTAGCACGGTGCCCGGTCTGGGCACCTCCTTCGGACGGGGCGGAGCGACGACGGCGCTGCAGGACCTGGCCCACGCCGACTGCGTCCTCGTCCAGGGGTCGTCCATGGCCGAGGCCCACCCGGTGGGCTTCCGCTGGGTGGTCCAGGCGAAGGAGCGGGGCGCGACCGTGATCCACGTCGACCCGCGCTTCTCGCGGACCAGCGCCCTGGCCGACGTGTGGGTCCCGATCCGGGCCGGCGGGGACATCGCGTTCCTGGGCGGGCTCGTGCGGCACGTCCTGGAGAACGGGCTCGACTTCCGCGAGTACGTCGTTCACTACACCAACGCATCGGTGCTGCTGAAGGACGAGTTCCGGGACACCGAGGACCTGGACGGGCTGTTCTCCGGCTGGGACGCCGGGCGCGCGGCCTACGATCCGGCCACCTGGCGCTACGCCGGCGACGACCTGGGGCATCCGCGGCGCGACCCTTCGCTCCAGGACCCGCGCTGCGTGTACCAGGTGCTGAAGCGGCACTTCGCGCGCTACACGCCGGAGATGGTCGAGCGCGTGGCCGGCGTGCCGCCGCACCTGTTCGACCGCGTGGCGAACGCCCTGGTCGAGAACTCGGGGCCCGAGCGGACGACGGCGATCTGCTACGCCGTCGGCTGGACGCAACACTCCAAGGGCGTCCAGATCATTCGCACCGCGGCCATCCTGCAGATGCTCCTGGGGAACGTCGGGCGGCCGGGCGGCGGGATTCTGGCGCTGCGCGGCCACGCCTCGATCCAGGGCTCGACCGACATCCCGACCCTGTACGACATCCTGCCCGGGTACATGCCGATGCCGCGCGCCGGCCAGGGCGAGGAGACGCTCGACGGATGGCTCGCGCGGCACGCTCACGCGACCGGCTGGTGGTGCCACCTGCGGTCCTACGCGGTGAGCCTCCTCAAGGCGTGGTACGGGACGCGCTCCACGCCGGAGAACGACTGGGGCTGGCGCTGGGTGCCGCGGACGACGCGCGACCACTCGCACTTCTCGTTCTGGACGGAGATGGCCGACGGCCAGGTCGAGGGGCTGTTCATCATGGGCCAGAATCCGTCCGTCGGCGCGCAGAACGCGCGGCTCGAGCGGCGCGCGCTGGCGCGGCTCCAGTGGCTCGTCGTGCGCGACCTGGTCGAGATCGAGCCGGCCGTCTTCTGGCGCGCCGACTCGCCGGAGGTGCGCCGCGGCGAGCTCGTCACCGAGGAGATCGACACCGAGGTGTTCCTGATGCCGGCCGCGGGCCACGCCGAGAAGGAGGGCGCGTTCACCCAGACCCAGCGCATGCTCCAGTGGCGCGAGAAGGCCGTCGACCCGCCGGGGGACGCGCGCAGCGAGGCGTGGTTCGTGCACCAGCTGGCGCTCCGGCTGAAGGCCCGCGCCGAGGCCTCCGACGATCCGCGGGACGAGCCCCTGCGGGCGCTCGACTGGTGGTATCCGGAGACCCCCGATGGCGAGCCGCGGATGGAAGCCGTCCTGGCGGAGATCAACGGCTGGCGCACGGACCCGGCGGAGGGGACGGAAGGCGCCGTCCATCGCGAGGCGCGGGACGGCGGCCCGCACCACGGGCCCCAGGTATCCGGCTTCGCCGACCTCGCCGACGACGGCTCGACGGCCTGCGGCTGCTGGATCTACTCCGGCGTGTACGGCCCGGACGGGGTCAACCGCGCGCTCCGGCGCGAGCCCCGGGGACGCTACGGACACGGCTGGGGCTGGGCCTGGCCGTCGGACCGCCGCATCCTGTACAACCGGGCCAGCGCGCGGCCCGACGGGCGACCCTGGAGCGAGAGGAAGGCGCTCGTGTGGTGGGACGAGGCGGCGGGCCGGTGGACGGGCCACGACGTGCCCGACTTCCCCACCGGGAAGGCGCCCGGCTATCGGCCTGCCGACGGCGCCACCGGGATGGACGCCCTGCCCGGCGATGCGCCGTTCCTCATGCACGACGACGGGCTGGGGTGGATCTTCGTGCCCGAGGGCCTGAAGGACGGGCCGCTGCCGGCGCACTTCGAGCCGCTCGAGTCACCGTTCGACAACCCGCTCTACGGCCAGCGCACGAACCCGCCCGCGCGCTGGTTCCACCGCCCCGACAACCCGTTCGCCCCGCCTGGCGACCCGCGCTTCCCGTGCGTCCTGACGACGTACCGTCTGACCGAGCACCACACGGGCGGCGGGATGAGCCGCACGCTGTCCCACCTGGTCGAGCTCCAGCCGGAGCTGTTCGCCGAGCTGTCCCCCGAGCTGGCCGCCGAGATCGGCGTGGCGAACGGCGACTGGATCACGGTGGCCACGCTGCGCGGGGCCGTCGAGGCGCGGGCTCTCGTCAGCCGGCGCATGCGGCCGATCGTCGCCGGCGGACGGACCGTGCACCAGGTGGCGATGCCGTTCCACTGGGGCCCCGTGGGTCCCAACCGGGGCGACGTGGTCAACGACCTGATCCCGATCTCCGGCGAGCCCAACGTCACGATCCACGAGTCGAAGGCGCTGGCGTGCCGGGTCGTGGCGGGCCGCCGCCCGCCGGACGCGGAGCTCGACCTGTGGCTCGCGGAGACGCTCGGGCCCGACGTGGCCGCGACGCATCCGCAAGAGGACGCGTGACGCCCGCGGCGGAGCGCCACACGTACGTCGCCGACGGCGTCACGGTTGGATTCTTCACCGACCCTACCGTGTGCATCGGCTGCAAGGCGTGCGAGGTGGCGTGCAAGGAGTGGAACCAGGTGCCGGCCGACGGGGCGACGTGGAGCGGCACGTCGTACGACCATACAGGGTCCCTCGGCGCCTCGTCCTGGCGTCACGTCAAGTTCGTCGAGCAGGCCGAGCGCCTCGGCGGCCAGGTGGCGGGCCCGATGACGGACGCGGACGGCGAGGACCCGTTCCGCTGGATCTTCGTCTCCGACGTGTGCAAGCATTGTGAGCACGCCGGTTGCCTCGAGGCGTGCCCGACGGGGTCGATCGTCCGCACGCCGGTCGGCTCGGTGTACGTCCAGGACGACGTGTGCAACGGCTGCGGCTACTGCGTCGTGGCGTGCCCGTTCGGCGTCGTCGACCGGCGCCCCGAGCCGCTGCCCGGCGCGGGCGGCGCGTTCAAGTGCACGTTCTGCTACGACCGGCAGGCGTCGGGACTCGTCCCGGCGTGCGCCAAGGCGTGCCCCACGGAGTCGATCCAGTACGGGCCGCTGGACGAGCTGCGACGGCGGGCCGCCGAGCGCGTCGAGACGCTGCAGGCGCGCGGGGTGACGGACGCCGGCCTGTACGACGCCCACGACACGTCGGTCGGCGGGACGCACGCGATCTTCCTGTTGCTGGGCGATGTCGAGGCGTACGGCCAGCCGCCGGCCCCCGAGGTCCCGACGATCCACCTGCGCGCGGCGTGGACGTCGGCCACCCTGACGGCCCTCGCCGCGATCGTGGCCTCCGTCGCCGCGTTCCTCTTGTTCTGACGTGACGCGCGACACTCCAGCCTCCGGCGGACGCGCTTCGGAGGAGCGGCTCGACCGGCTCCGCGAGGAGGCGCTCCGCGCGGGTCGGATCGAAGCGCCGGGAATCCGCGCCACGGGCGGCCCTGCGCCGGAGGCTCCCCGACCCGGCTACTACGGGCGACCGGTCCTCAAGCCTCCCGTCTGGACGTGGGAGATCCCGCTGTACTTCTTCGTCGGGGGGTTGGCCGGGATGGCCGCCGTCCTGGCGCTGGGGGCCGCGCTCCCCGACCCGGGGGCCGCGCTGCGCGGGATCGGCCCGCGTGGCGCCGTCGTGTGGACCGCGCTGTGGCTGGCCCTCGGCGGGGCCGTCCTCAGCCCGATCCTCCTGGTCCTCGACCTGGGCCGGCCGAGGCGCTTCCTGAACATGCTGCGGGTGTTCAAGTGGCGCTCGCCGATGTCGGTCGGGGCGTGGATCCTGAGCGCGTTCGGCGGGGTGGTCATGGCGGCGGTCGCGGGATGCGCGCTGCTGCGGGCGGGGCTCGGCGGGGTCGGGCTCGAGACGCTCGCGGCGACGGCCGTGACGGGCGCCGCCGTCCTGGGCGCGCTTCTCGCCACCTACACCGGGGTCCTCATCGGAGCCACCGCCATCCCCGCCTGGAACGCTCATCGGGCGACCTTGCCGCTGCATTTCGGCATCGCCGGGCTGGGGGCCGCGGCCGCGACGCTCGAGCTCCTCGGGCACCGCCTGCCGGCGCTGGGGGCGCTGGGATTCCTGGCGGCCGGCGCCGAGACGCTGGTCGGGGCGTCCATCGAGCTGCGCCGGCACGGGGCCGCCGACCGCGCCCTGCGGGCGGGTCGGGCCGGTCTCACCTTGCGCGTGGCGGGGGCCCTGGCGGGACCCCTGCCCCTGGCCCTGCGCCTCCTCGGCCTCGTGCCGTGGGCCGCGGGCGCGTTCCTCGTCGGGGGGCTCCTGTGGCGTTAGGGGTGGGTTTTGGGGGGGGGGGCCGCGGGGCGGGACCCCGAGGCCGCCTTCTCCGCTCGCGCGGCACCCAGCCTTTGAGGACCGCGGGATCCGCCGCCACCGGGCGCGCGCTTCACTCGCGACCGCGGATCGCCTTCACGAGCTCCTTTTTCGACATCTCGCTGCGCCCTTCGATGTCGAGCTCCTTGGCCCGGTTGTAGAGCTCCTCCTTCGAGCGGTCCTCCAGCGACCGGTTCGGGTTGCCCGTGCCGGAGGTCGTCTCGCGACCGCTCTTCGTGCGGCCCTCCTCGCGGCGGTCGCGGTTGACGGTCCGCGCAGCGATCTCCTCGGCACGGTCCTTCGACGCCCCACGCTCGCGCGCGCTCTTCTTGATCTTCTCGTATTTCCGTTCGTCCTTGGTGCTCCAGGACTCCGGTGCCATGATGCTCCTCCTTTCCTATGCCGCTTCCTCGTTGATGCCGGACTCCAGAATGCCGCCAGCCGCGATCTTGGTCAGCTTCTCGTCGGCCGCGCTTTCCTCGTCGAGCGTCTCGTCGAGCAGGTCGACGGCGTCGTCCAGGCCCAGCTCGTCGGCCCACGCGCGAGCCGTGCCGTAGCCCGCTATCTCGTAGTGCTCTACGCGCTGGGCTCCGGCGATCAGGAGGGCGTCACGCGCCGGACCCCCGGGCTTGTCGAGCGCCTCCTCGCCTTCCTTGAGGATCCCCTGGATCCCCTTGCACGCCTTGCGGGCGGGCTCCTGGCCGACGATCGAGAACACCTCCTCGAGGCGCGACACGTGCCCGCGCGTCTCTTCCAGGTGGTCCTCGAAGGCCTGGCTCAGCTCCCGGCTATCGGCGGCCTTGACCAGTTTGGGCAGGGCCTCCGTGATGCGGTTCTCGGCGTCGTACAGGTCCTTCAGCTGTTCCACGAAAAGCTCGTTCAAGGCGGTCATGTCGGCGTCTCCTCTGGCGATCGGGTGGTGAGTTCGATGTCCGTGACGCATCGTACGCGATGGTCCCGAGCTTCGCTGTCCGCTCCATGACGACCTTCCGGTCGGACGTCTGACACCCTTTCCGCGTCGTGTAATGAATCTGACCAGAAGGTGGCGTTTCTTTTTGATCCTGTACGACGCCTGACCGCCTCGGCGCCGCCTGCGGTCCTAGACTGCCGACACGCTCCGGAATCGTCCGGGGCGCGCGAGCGAACCCGAACCGGAGGAATCGATGGAGAAGACCGAAGGCGGAAGGAATCCCGGCGTGCAGCCCAAAAAGCCGGGAGAATCCGGCGGCGGCCGCAAACCCGATCAGGGCCAGCGCGAATCGGGTGGACGCGGGGGCGAGAAGAAGTCGGGCAAGGAGCAGGGCAAGAAATCCGGCCAGGGGCCCGGCCGGAAGTAGGTCCTCCGACCGCGGGCGGGGGCCTACGCGCCCCCGCCTCCGGTCAGCGCTCGGCGGGCTCCAGCGCGGGGCGCCCCGAGCCCTCGATGGGCAATCGGGTTCCATCCGACAGGACGACCGCGGCGCGCACAACCCTCCACCGGCCGGCGTCGAGGCGCACGTCTGCGTACAGGATGGCCGTGTCGCGCGCTCCTACGACCCGCGCCGTGACGGCCCGGGTCGGGCGGGGCGTCTCGGCCAGCGCTTCGACCTCGAGTGGTATGAAGTTGACGACGCCTCCCATCAGTCCCACCGTCGTGTTGTCGGATTCGACCAGCTCGCGGCCCGCGGCGACGGGGGAGTCGGGCGGCCGCTCGCGCATCACGCGGCGGCCGTAGACCTCCAGCGCCAAGAAGACGATCGCCGCGTACAGGAAGAACATGCCCACGACGCGTCGCCCGGACACGACTCTCTAGGCGGCGTCGATCCGACGCAGCTCCTGGACGAGCTCCTCGAGCCGCTCCACGAGCCACGTCTCGTGGGCCTCGTTCAGGATCGGCAGGAGGTCTTTCTCGGTCTCCTTTACGTAGCGCCGGCGCCGTTCCGGGGAGTCGTCGTGGCGCGCGGCGCGCATGTTGTCCATTCGATCTGCCCCCTTGACCAGCCGCACCGCGCGAGGCCCGCGACGCAGGCCCGCGTGATACACGCGCGCGTCGCGCTCCAGATCGAGGGCGCGCACGTTCCATGACAGGAGGGTGACGCCCTCCTGGACCTCGCGACCCCAGCGCTCGAGCAGGATCGAGGGATGGACGTCGCAGTCCTCGAGAACATCGTGGAGCAGAGCGATGGCCAGGACGATGTCGTCAACGGCCTCGGGGAACTCGTCCTCCAGGATGGCCCGCACGGCGCGCGGATGCTCGACGTAGGGAGCGCCCGACTCGCGCGTCTGGCCCCGATGGGCGGCGTCGGCGAACGCGTCGACCTCGACGAGGTCGATCGTGGGTCGGGATCCGTCGCCGCCGGACATGGAATCTGAACCTAGACCCCGCCGTTGCCGCGTCAACCGCCCCGAGCCGCCGATTTATGGCTTGACACCGGTCTCGACGCCGGATACACTGGACTCGCTTTCAGGAATCGTAAACCGTTTGAGGGATCGACCGCACGAATCATCGCGCCGGACTCGAACGCAACCCAAGAGTCCAGGCGCTTTTTTTCTGCGCGAACCCGAAGCCTGAGAGACCGGCTCATGCCGGAGATTTGAACAGTAGCAAGGAGCAACGAACGAAATGGCTGAGAGACTTACCGGCACCGTGAAGTGGTTCAACGACGCCAAGGGCTTCGGATTCATCCAGCAGGAGAACGGCCCCGACGTGTTCGTGCACTTCTCCGCCATCCAGGCGGACGGCTTCAAGAGCCTGTCCGAGAACGACAAGGTCGAGTTCGAGGTGACCCAGGGTCCGAAGGGGCCCCAGGCCGCCAACGTGACCAAGGTCGCGTAACGGCACGAAACGTACGGCCGTCCTGCGGCCGCGAACGACGAAGGCCCCCGCCACAGGTGGGGGCCTTCGTGCGTCCGTCCACTTTCTTCATCGCCTCACCCCTCGGGGTACGACAGGACCTTCCATTGATCGCCAACGTGGAAGACGGAGCCGACGAGCTTCACGTCGTGCCGGAGCTCGCCGTCCACCGTGATGTCCACGTGGCTCGTCTCGTCGAGTACGAAATTCCCGAAGTCCTGGCCTGGATCGTCGAACCAGATCCGCTGGATGTGGACATCGTGGCCGCCGTACTCGCGCACGATGCGCTTCATGCCGCGGTGGGCGTCGGTGTAGTGCATGACCCAGATCGAAGGGAAGTCGGCGTCGATCGGCGGATGCGAGGCGGGGAACGCGGGGAACAGGATGTCGCGGTACTCGACGGGCGCGACCATCAGCGCCATGAGGCTCGTCGTGTCGCTCTCGGCGAGGCTCCGCTCGACGGTGCGCAGGAGGTCGTCCAGGCTCGACGCCGCGCCGCTCAGGCGGAGCTTCTCCGGCGGGAGCCTCTCGATAACGTAGCCGCGCGTTTCCCGGGCCGGGGCCACGCTGGCCGCGCCATCGGCCGATCCCGAGCCGCAACCCGTCCCCCAGAGCGACGACGCGACGACCAGCCCCAGAACCAGGGTCGACCTTCGTGCGCCGTGGAACCGCCGTGCCGCGGGGCGCCGGGGGTCGCGCCGTCGAGCGCGCTTCCCCCGGCCCGGGTATGCCCCACGGTGGCGTCTGCCTATTGCGTCGCCCAGTCCGTCCATCCCGCGAGCCAGTTGTCGCCCGAGAACGCGCCGAGATACTTCGCCGAGGCGTCCACCGCGTTCCCCGTCGGGGTCGCCGCGTTGGCGCCGTCCAGGGCCGGGGAGCCGGCCGCCGGCCGCGGATCGGGCATCGTCCCGTTGATCGGGTTGTCGAAGTCGACCGACATCAGCTGCGGGTCGGCGAAGACGAAGGTCCGGCCGGCGAAGGCCGCCACGACCCCGTCGATGCTGTAATCGCCCACGGCGCCGCCCTTGCGGTTGATGTTCTGCGCTACCGGGTCGGCCGCGCCCTGCGCCGCCGCGCTGGCCAGCGTCTTGTTGCCGAAGAACAGGATGTTGTCCAGCACCAGGTCGCCGCTCAGCACGTTGGCCCACGAGGCGTCGCCGTCAATGACCGCGCCGACGTTGCCGAAGTTGGTGACGATGGCGTTGTGCACCGTGGGGGCCGAGTTGCGCCGCAGGTAGAGGCCGTCGTTGATCTCGTTGTTGGCCTGCTGGACGCCGGCCCCGATGAACGTGGCGTTCCACACGTTGACCGTCGTGATCGGCTGGTTGGCGCTGCCGTTGGCGTCGTTGTCGCACTCCATGCCGCGGTTCGCCAGGTTCTTGTCCTCGATCGCGAGGAAGAACTGCACGGTCCCGCTGAACCCGTTGTCGCAGTCCAGGTTGTCGTCGTCGTTCCCCGAGCTCACGAGGTGGTTGGCGTTGACCGTCCCTCCGAACCACTCGAAGCCATCGTCGGCGATGAAGTGGGACTGGACGTGATCGACGATGGTCCCGGCCCCCACACCGGCGAACGTGAGCCCGTTGATCTCGTTGTCCGGCGTCACCTTGACGCCGCCGAACTCGATCACCAGGTAGTGGATCTCGCCGCTCGAGTCGTTGGGGTCGTCGCCGCCGAACGGCAGGCCGACCCCCTCGGAGATTCCCGAGCCGCCGGCGAAGTTGACCGGCGCGCAGCCGTGCAGCACGATGCCGCCGCCCGTTCCGCGCTGGCGCGCTCCGCTGCCGGCGGGTCTGAACACGACCGGGTTGGTCATCGTGCCCTGGACGATCAACTGGCCGCTCGCCTGGTCACCCTCGCAGCGCTGGGTGATGATCGAGCCCTTGGTCGCCGGATCGCTGAGGAGCTGCGTACCGGCCGGGACGACGAGCTGGCCGCCCGCCGCGATGGTGAAGAACCCCTGTACGGTATACGTCTTGGTGGCGTCGAGGGTCATCGTCTCGCCGGCGATGACGCTGCCCTTGAGGGTGACCGCGTTGCCACCACCGCCGCCACCACCGCCACCACCGCCGTCGGTGGGGCCGTTGTTGTTGTTGCACGCGGCGAGGGCGATAGCCGTCACCGCGACGACGGCAACCGAACGGAACCTGCGCGGGGTCTTCGGCATGGGGCTCGTTTCTCCTTGTCGGCGGACAGGGTGCAGGATTACAACGCCGAGGTCAGCGACAGGGTGATCTGCCGGCCGGGCTCGTAGCGCTGGGTTACGAAGTCACCGAGGCGGTACTCGTGAGCGGCGTTGGTCAGGTTCTCGACACCCACCTTGAGCGTGGCGGCGGGGTTCCACAGCATCTGGCTCACGGTCAGGTCGAGCGTGTGGCGCGGCTGCTCGTAGATGTCGTCGAAGTTGTTGGTGCCGACCTGCGTCAGGCGCTCCCCGACGCCGTTGTAGAGCAGGGTGGCCGTCGTCGCGCCGTCCGCGCGGCTCCAGTAGAGAGCGGCGTTGATCAGAAACGGCGACTGCCCGTACAGGGGTCGCGACGCGTTGGTGAACACCTCGGGGCTGAGCAGATCCGGACCGTTGGAGGCGGCGCTGCCGAGGAACACCTCGACAGGGTCGGTCTGGTTGATCCTCGAGTCGGCCAGCGCGACGTTGGCCGAGAGGGCCAGGCTCGACAGCGCGTCGGCCAGGCGGCCCAGGTCCTGGCGCGCCTCGAGCTCCACCCCGTAGCTCCGCGCCGAGGACGCGTTGTAGGGTTCGGGGCTGCCGACGTTCGAGCCGACGGTCGGCAGGCGGACGACCTCGATGGGGTCGTTGAACCGCTTGTAGAACGCGCCCGCCGAGAGGATCTCGCCGCTCGCCGGGAAGAGGGACCAGCGCAGGTCGAAGTTGTAGATCCCGCCGTTCTTGAGGAACGGGTTGCCGAACGTACTCTCCTGGTAGTCGTCGTAGCGGAACGGCGCCAGTTCCCGGAACTGCGGCCGGACGATGGTCCGTGCCGCGGCAAGCTTCCACACTTGATTGGGGGTCGAGTTCCAGCTCAGCGTCACGGTCGGCAGCGGCTCCGTTGTATGGAGCGCGGCCGTCAGCCCTCCGAGCCGATCGCCGGTCCGCGGGTCGAACGAGCGCACGTCGGTCTGATTGCGCTCGACGCGGACGCCGGTCGTCAGCGTGAGCGTAGGGGTGAGCCCCAGGTCGAGGCTGAGGAACCCGGCGCCGGCCTTCTCGTCGGCGTCGTACACGTCGTTGGGCTCGGTGACGTCGAGGAACCGGATGTCGCCCGCGGCGATCCGCTCGCTGGTGAAGAGCTCGGTCGGGCTCAGCATTCGGGCGGCCGACGAGGCCCCCTCGTAGGAGAAGCGCCGGGCGGCGAAGCCGCGCGTCCGGTAACTCCCGCTGGCGCCGGCCTCGAGGCTCGTGCGGAG
>CAZCZH010000064.1:0-12616 GCA_964502985.1 uncultured Gemmatimonadales bacterium | reverse complement strand
CGGTCCGTACCGGTTTCCATCTGGGCGACGTGGCGGTGGCCTCCGACGGCGACCTCTACGGCGACGGGGTCAACACCGCCCAGCGCATCCAGACCGAGGCCGAGCCGGGACAGATCGTCGTCAGCCAGGCCGTCTTCCATGGGCTCCGCAGTCGGCCCGCATTTCGCTTCGAGGCCCTCGGGGAACGGGCGCTGAAGGGAGTCCAGCCGGTCGAGCTGTTCGCCGTCGTGGGCGTCGATGCGCCCGCGCGCCGCGCGGCGCCCGAAGCGCCGTCGGCGGGCGGGACGGCCGGCTCGAGCGGTCTCGAACCCGGCTCCGACAGCTCGATCGCCGTCCTGCCGTTCGCCAACCTGAGCGCCGATCCGGAGAACGAGTTCTTCTCGGATGGCATCACCGAGGAAATCCTCACGGCGCTCACCAAGCTGGGTCATCTCAAAGTGATCAGCCGGACGTCCGTCATGCAGTACAAGAGGACGACCAAGAGCGTGCGTCGGATCGGCAGCGAGCTCGAGGTGGCCGCCGTGGTGGAGGGGAGCGTGCGGCGAGCCGGCGACCGCGTGCGCATCACGGCCCAGCTCATCGAGGCCCCGACCGACGTCCACCTGTGGGCCGAGAACTACGATCGGAACCTGGACGACAGCGCGGCGAGAGCTGGATCCGCAGGGCCTCGACGATGCGCTCCGCGACGTCGGTCTGGATGGCGAAGACCGGTTCTTCCTCGCCCGGCGCACCGAGTCGGCCCTGCGACAGGCCATCGAGCGGTTCGAGAGGGCCGTCGCGGTCGATCCGTCGTTCGCCCAGGCGTGGGCCGGCCTGGCGGACGCCCAGGGCCTGCTGCCGCTTTATTCCACGGCGTCGATCGCCGAGGGGGCCGCGGCCGCGACGGCAGCTGCCGAGCGAGCGCTGGAGCTGGATCCGAACCTGGGGGAGGCGCACGCTTCCCTGGGGCCGGTGGCGCACAACATGACGTGGGAATACAAACAGGCGGAGCGGGAGTTTCGCCGGTCGATCGAGCTGAATCCGGGGTACGCGACTGCCCATCACTGGTACGCGACCTTGCTCTGTTCCCTGGGCAGACACGACGAGGCGATCGCAGAGCTGGAGCGCGCCAGGGAGCTGGATCCGTTGTCGCTCCCCATCCTGAACGGGCTCGCGTCGACCCTGTCCTTCGCCGGCCGCTCCGGAGAAGCCGACCGAACGCTCAGGAAGATCCTCGAAATGGCCCCGGAGTACGTCACCGCCCACCAGAACCTGGCCGAGAATTCCGGCTCGGCGGACCGCTGCGACAAAGCGCTCGAGGAGTTGGCGATCGTGAGCAGGCTCTCACCGGAGGCCGTTTCGCCGGATTTCGTGGCCGAATTGCGAACGGGGTTCGAAACCAGCGGGGCGCGGGGATACTGGGAGGCGTGGGTCAGGGGCCTGTCCAGACACAAGATCCATCAGGGCCCCTTCTACAAGGCCATCGCCTGCACCAAGCTGGGTCGGCTGGACGAGGCGTTCGCCTGCCTGGAGCGGCTGGTCGCCGAGAGGGACCCGGTCGTGCTCCAGATCTACGCGCATCCTTCGTTCGCCGCGCTCCGGGAGGATCCCCGCTATCCGGAGCTCGTGCGCCGGTTGGGGCTCGGATGACGGCGACCGCCACGCTGCTGCTGGTCGCTCTGGGAGTCGGAACGGTCCTCGCGCAGGAGCCGGCCGGCGGGCTCCAGACACGCGCCGAGGCGACGAACTTCGTCGAGACGTCGCGCTACGCCGACGTCCTCGCGTTCCTCGCGGGGGTCGACTCGCTCGACCCGGCGATCCATCGGACGACGTTCGGCTACTCGGTCGAGGGACGCGCGCTGCCGCTCGTCGTGTGGGGCGCGCCGGCGGCCGAGGCCCAGTCCGTCCGCGCGACGGGCAAGACGCGGGTCCTCGTGATGGCGAACATCCACGCCGGCGAGGTCGAGGGGAAGGAGGCCGTGCTCGAGCTGCTGCGCGAGATCGCCCGCGGCGGTCACGCCGGATGGACCGACTCGCTGGTCGTCCTGTTCGCCCCGATCTACAACGCCGACGGCAACGAGCGGGTGGCGCTCGACAACCGGCCGCTCCAGCTGGGCCCGGTCGGGGGCATGGGCCAGCGGCCCAACGCCCGCGGGCTCGACCTCAACCGCGACTACATGAAGCTCGAGTCGCCCGAGGCGCGCTCGCTGGTGGCGCTCTTCACCGACTACGACCCGCACGTCGTGATCGACCTGCACACGACGGACGGCACGTTCCACGCCTATCAGCTGACATACTCGCCGCCCTTGGCGCCGGATACAGATCCGGCCATCGCCGACTGGCTGCGCCAGACGTGGTTGCCCGCGGTGAGCCGCGCCATGCGGCCCGACTGGCTGACGTTCGACTACGGCAACCTGCCCGAGGACGAGGGGGAGGAGCGGCCCCGCGGGTGGTACACGTTCAGCCCCCAGCCGCGCTTCGGGAACAACTACGAGGGGCTCAGGAACCGGTTCGGCATCCTGTCGGAGGCGTACTCCTACCTGCCGTTCGAGGAGCGCATCGCAGTTACAAAGCGTTTTGTTAGCGAGCTGCTCGATTTCGCGCGCGATCACGCGACCGAGATCCGCCGACGGACCGAGGAGGCCGACGCCCGGCGAGTGATCGGCGAGAAGATGGCGACGCGCTCCGACTTCGCGCCCCCGGGCGAGCCGGTGGAGATCCTGCTCGGCGCCGTGGACACCGTGCCGCACCCCTACACCGGACTGCCGATGCTCCGCCGGCGGGACGTCGTGCGATCCGAACGGATGCCGGCCTATCTGGCGTTCCACGCGATCGACACCGAGGTCGTGCCGGCGGCCTATCTCGTGCCGCCCGACCTGGCTCCCGCGCTCGACCGGCTGCGCGCCCACGGAATCCGCACCCGGCGGCTGGAAACATCGCGCGCGCTGGACGTCGAGGCGTTCGCCATCGACTCCACGCGCCAGGCCGCGGACGAGTTCCAGGGCCACCGCGAGCGGACGATCGCGGGACGCTGGGAGACGGCGCGGCGCGAGATCCCGGCGGGGTGGATCGTCGTCCCGATGGACCAGCCCCTGGCGCGTGTCGCGTTCCACCTCCTCGAGCCGCGCTCGGCCGACGGGCTCGTCGACTGGAACCTGCTCGACATGGCGCTCGAGGGCGCTGCCGAGTATCCGATCCTGCGCACCGCGGCCCCGCTCGATTGACCGGGAGGCCGGGCCGCCCTACGATCTTCCCATGAGCCTGGAGTCGGACGACCAGCGGGCCGTGTGGCGCGCTGTCGAGGCGATCAACGCGGCCTGGACGGCGAACAGCGCCGCCGAGCTCCCGGTCGCGCTGGGAAACGCGTTCCGCGAGGACATGGTGATCGTCGCCCCTGGCTTCGTCCAGCGACTGGAAGGCCGCGACGCGTGCGTCCGGAGCTACGTCGATTTCGTCGATCGGGCCGAGATCCACGACTTCGACGTGGCGGACGCGGCGGTCGACGTGCTCGGCGACACGGCCGTCGCCACCTACCGCTACGACATCGCGTTCACGCTGGAAGGCGAGCGTTACGACGAGGCCGGCCGCGACCTGTTCGTGTTCGCCCGCGACGGCGACCGCTGGCGGGCCGCCTGGCGGACGATGCTCCCGCTCGTCGAGGCGCGGTAGGGTTCGTGGGCGAGACGCGCACCGTCCGCGGCTGCTGTCCGCTCGACTGCCAGGACACCTGCGCCTGGGTCGCCGAGGTAGAGGACGGACGCGTGACCGGAGTGCGCGGCGACCGCGAGCATCCGTTCACGCGTGGTGCCCTGTGCGCCAAAGTCAACGACTACGAGGCCCGGACCTACGATCCCGGGCGGCTGCTGCATCCGCTGCGCCGGACGGGAGCCAAGGGAAGCGGCGCGTTCGAGCGCGTGACGTGGGAGGCCGCGCTCGACGAGATCGCCGAGCGCTTCCGCGCGATCGTCGACGAGTCGGGGCCGGCGGCGCTGGCGTACCAGCGCTACGCGGGCTCGATGGGCGCCGTCCAGACGTTCGCCCTCGAGCGCCTGTTCCACGCCCTCGGCGCGAGCCGCCAGGTGGGCCACATCTGTGGTGGCCTGATCTGGGAGGGACTCGCCGACATGCGGCTCGACGGGCCGAACGACCCCGAGGACGTGGCCGAGGCGCGGCTCGTCCTCGTGTGGGGCGCCAACCCGCTCTCCACGGCGCACCACATCTGGCACTTCATCCAAGAGGCGCGGAAGCGTCACGGCGCGCGCGTCGTGGTCATCGATCCCCGGCGCACCCGCTCGGCGCGAGCGGCCGACGAGTGGCTGCCGATCCGGATCGGATCGGACGTCGCGCTGGCCCTGGCGCTGGGCCGGACGATCCTCGAGGAGGGGCTCGAGGACTCGACGTTCCTGGCGGAACGCGCGGAGGGGCTCGAGGCGTACCGTCGCGCGGCCGAGCCGTGGACCCCCGAGCGCGCCGCGGAGACGTGCGGGATCCCCGCCGGGCGGATCCGCGAGCTGGCCCGCGAGCTGGCCGCGGCGCGCCCGGCGGCGATCAAGACGGGCGTCAACTTCGGCGCCCACTCGGCGGGCCGCGAGACGATCCGCTCGGTGGCCGCGCTGGGCGTCCTGTGCGGCCACTGGGGGCTGCCAGGCGGCGGCGTGTTCGCCCAGTCGGGGCCCGCCACGAACGGCCGCCGGGCGTCGGGCATCGACCGCGCGTCACCGCCCGGCCGACCGCTCCACATCGGGCGGCTCGGCGAGACGCTGACCGATGCCGGGCTCGATCCGCCCGTCCGCGGACTGATGGTGTGGGGCACGAACCCGGTCGTCGTCCTGCCGGATGCGGAGCGCGTGCGGCGGGGGCTCCTGCGCGAGGACCTGTTCACGGTCGTCCTCGAGCACTTCCCGACCGACACGGCGCGGCTCGCCGACCTGGTCCTGCCGTCGACGACCCAGCTCGAGCACTTCGACGTCCACGGCTCGTGGGGCCACCACTACGTGACGCTCAACCGGCCGGCGATCGAGCCCCGGGGAGAGTCCCGGAACCACGGCTGGGTGGCGCGCGAGCTCGCCCGCCGGCTGGGGCTTCCCGAGGATTCGGACGAGGCGATCGCGCGTGACTACCTGCCGGACAGCGTCACGCTGGAGGAGCTCGCGGAGCGGCACTGGATCAAGGTCGAGCGCGGGCGCGCGGCGCCGGACGGCGTGCGACTCGATTTCGAGCCCCGCCTTCCTCCGGGCCCGACGGGCAGCTTCCCGCTGACCCTGATCTCGCCCAAGTCGCACCACACCCTGAACTCCTCGTTCATGAACCAGGCCCGCCAGCGGGCGGCCGAGGGGCGTCCCACGCTCGAGATGAGCCCGGCCGACGCCGGGACGCGGGGGCTCGTCGATCAGGCGCCGGTGCGGGTGTTCAACGAGCTCGGGGAGCTCCATGCCTGGCTGCGCGTGACCGACGACCTCGTGCCCGGCCTCGTGTCCCTGCCCGGCCGCTGGTGGCGCGAGCAGATGGCGGCCGGCGTGACGAACAACGTCCTCGTCCCGGGTCGCTTCTCCGGCGAGTCGGGGCAGCCGGCGTACAACGAGTGCTTCGTCGAGGTCGCCCCGGCCGCGACGGGGGAGTGACGTCCCGCGTTCAGCCCGCGTAGCGTTCCAGCACGAGATCCCACCCCGTGTCGTAGTCGGCGCGTGTCCCGGCCACTTCCGGGCCGAGCCGCTCCCACCCCGCGTGGACGAGTCGGACCCGCGTCCCGCCGGCGGGCTCGGGCCGGAACGTGATCTCGACCGGCTGACCGGAGTCGGCGGGGCGTCCGGGGTACCATTCGAGGGCCAGCCGGTGCGGCGGGTCCCAGTCGGTGACCGTGCCCCATTCGTGCTCGGTCCCGTCCCGCGTGGTCTCGAACAGCCGGCCTCCGGGACGGGGCTCGAAGGCGCACTTCACGGACTCGGACTGGCCGATCGAGTGCGTCGACAGGGGCCACCACTCGCCGATCCCGTCGGTGAAGCGACGGAACGCCTCGGCCGGGGGCCACGGGACGACGATGGACTTCACGACCGGCGCGATGTCGGCGTCGGCGGCGGGCGAGGTGGAGCGCGGCTTCGTGCTCATGGGGAGCCTCCTGGAGATTCGGTCGCGGACGTCCGGTACGCCTCCAGCGCGTCGTCCCACAGGGACTCGACGTACGCGCGGAGCGCGGCCAGGCCGGCCGGATCGGGTCGGTAGACGTGTCGCGTGCCTTCGCGGTGGAAACGGACCAGTCGCGCCGCCTGAAGCACCTTCAGGTGCTGCGAGACGGCGGGCCGGGTGACGGGGAGTTCCGCCGCCAGATCGCCGACGGAGCGCGGCCGCTCGCGCAGCCGCTCGTAGATCGCCCGGCGCGTCGGATCGGCCAGGGCGTCCAGGGCCTCTTCGTAAGCTATCACTAACGGTTAGTATACACTAACCATTGGTCCCGGTCAAACACCCGCAGAGGGGAAGCCTCAGCCGCTGGCACCCGAGGCGGCGCGCCGGGCCTCGCCGCGGGCCCGGGCGCGGGCCGCTTCGACCTCGCGATCGCGCGGCTCGGCGCGGGTCGTCAACGCGTCCAACAGCTCCCGCGTGACGCGCGCCACCTCCCGGACGGCGCGCTCGAACGCTTCGGCGTTGGCCCGCGACGGGCGGGTGAAGCCGCTCACCTTGCGCACGTACTGCAGCGCCGAGGCGTGGATCTCCTCGTCCGTGGCCGGCGGCTCGAAGTTGTACAGCGTCCGGATGTTCCTGCACATGTCGCCTCCCGGGTTCGATGCTATCGGTCGCGTCGGGACTTGAACCTAGCGCGGGGCGGCGCCCGGCGCGCGCTCCTCCGCGGAGCGGCCTTCACCCGCGCGATCGGCGTCCTCGAGCAGGCTGGCCACGTCGTCGTTGCCGCGGGCGATCGCCGTCTCCAGCGGCAGGCGCCCGGCTTTGTTGCGATGCAGCGGATCCGCGCCGGCCGCGATCAGCACCCGGGCCGCCGCGACCGATCCGGACTCCGCGGCGTGGTGCAGCGCCGTGAAGCCGGTCCGGTTCTCGGCCTCCAGCGGGGCCCCGAGCGCCAGCAGGACGCGGATCGCGTCCGGGTGGTCGTACCACGCCGCCCAGTTGAGCGCCAGGCGCCCATTGGGGTTGGCCCGCGTGTCGAGGGAATCGATCCGCGCTCCGTCGGCGACGGCCTGCCGGATGGTCAGCGTGTCGCCCGCGATCGCCGCGTCCCACAGCCGGCTCTGGGCGTCCTGAGCGGCGACGGAGGAAACGCCCGCGAGGGCGCTGGCGAGCGAGATGCACGACAAGGCGCTGGACGGTCTCACGGAATACCTCCGGGCGGGGGTTCGAGGGTCACTCCATGTTGGACGCCATCCGCCCGCGCGGGGTTCGAACGCAACCCGTCACGGCCCCAGCACGGCGAACGGCTCGGAGCGCCGCTCGGCGTCAGGGATCCGCTCCTCCCGGGTGAAGAACATGTCGACGAAGAAGAAGCGGTACACGCCGGCCTCCAGGCCGAGCGGGATCGCGACGTCGTAGCTCCCCGCCTCGCCGGCCTCAAGCCGATGGATGTCCAGCGCGCACGGGGCCGAGGGCTCGAACAGGACGTCCTCCCACGCATCGCCGGCCCGGCGCTCGAGGCGGGCCGCGATGCACAGGCTGAACTCGATCGCCCGGTCGGACACGTCGCGCACGCGGACCCGCGCCAGGTCCCCGGCCCGATACGGGGCGTCGAGCCAGGCGATCTCGGCGACGGCACGATCGCTCGCGGCCGGCGCCACGGGGTCGCTCCCGCAGCCCGCGGCGAGCGCGATCAGGCTCAGAAGAACGACGGGCTGCAGCGAGGTGCGGGGCATCGTCCATCCTTTCGCGAGGATTCAGGGAGGCGGCACGGCGTGGAGAAAAGGCCGCGCGACGGACCGAGGTTTGCGCGGGCCCCGCCTGGCGCGGGACTGGCGCCGCTTGACACGGCCCGCCCGGGGGCGTTGCTTCCTACGGCCCCGCACCCGCTCCGAAGGAGTCGTCCGCGTGAAGATCCCGGTCCTGGTCGAGGTGCTGCTCGTCACGACGGCGGGCCTCGTCATGTACTCGACCGCCCAGTGGCTGTACGGCGCTCTCGCCGGAGCCCTCGGCACGGGGACGATCGTCATCCTGGCGACGGTCTCGATGCGGCTCCGGGGCAAGAGCTGGGTGGACCTGGGGGCAGCCGCGCCCAAGAGCTGGATCGGGATCGGCCTCCACACGATGATCGGGGTCGTCGTCCTGGGCGGCTACAACGCGATCGTAGCGCCGGCCGTGTTCCACGTCTTCGGCCGCCCCGACCTGTCCGAGCTCGGCCGGATCGCCGGCAACCCGCTGGCGTACTTCGTGCTCGTCGTGTTCGTCTGGACCGTGGCCGCGTTCGGCGAGGAGATGGCCTACCGGGGCTACTTCCTCAATCGGCTCGCCGAGCTCTGGCCGGGCCGGCCGCGCCTGTTCTTCGGCCTGGTGGCGAGCTCGCTCCTGTTCGGCATGGTGCACCTCTGGCAGGGCCTGTCGGGAGCCATCCTGAACGCCGGGGTGGGCTTCATCCTCGGCGCGCTGTATCTGTACACGGGGCGCGACCTGTGGCCGGTCATCCTGACCCACGGCATCGCCGACTCGCTGGGATTGCTCGCGCGCTACGTGCACTAGCTCGCTTGCCGGGCCGCAGCGCGGCGACCTAAGTTCCTCTTGCCCATGCCGCTAGACCTGTACGACCCGGAACGCCGCGTGTACCACGACGTCCTCGAGACGCTCGGAAACACTCCCCTCATACGATTGAACCGGGTCACGCGCGGGATCCGCACCCCGGTCTACGGCAAGGCCGAGTACCTGAGCGCCGGCGGCAGCGTCAAGGACCGGATCGGTCTGGCGATCATCGAGGCGGCGGAGGAGAAGGGCTTGCTCGAGCCGGGCGGCACGGTCGTCGAGGCCACCGCCGGGAACACCGGCACGGCGCTGGCGATGGTCGCCGCGATCAAGGGCTATCGCTGCGTGTTCGCGCTCCCCGACAAGATGAGCCAGGAGAAGATCCGCCTGCTGAAAGCGTTCGGCGCGCGGGTCGTGATCTGCCCGACAGCCGTCCCCCCGGACCACCCCGACTACTACCTGAACACCGCCAAGCAGATCGCCGAGGAGACGCCCAACGCGATCTTCGCCAACCAGTTCTACAACCGCGCCAACCCCGACGCGCACTACCACCTGACGGCGCCCGAGATCTGGCGCCAGACGGATGGCGCGCTGGCCGCGTTCGTGGCCGGCATGGGGACCGGCGGCACGATCAGCGGAGTCGGGCGCTACCTCAAGGAGCGGGATCCCGAAGTGCGCGTGATCGGCGCCGACCCGGTGGGCTCGATCCTCGGGCAGTACAAGGAGACGGGCGTCATCGGCGACGGGAAGACGTACCTCGTCGAAGGGATCGGGATGGACAAGATCCCCGGCACGCTCGACATCGAGTACATCGACGAGATCCGCGACGTGACCGACAAGCAATCGTTCCAGATGGCGCGGCGCCTGACGCGCGAGGAGGGGCTGTTCGTCGGCGGCTCGTCGGGAACCATCGTGACGGTCGCGCTGGAGGTCGCCCGCGAGCTCGACGATCCCGAGCGCTGCGTCGTGGCCATGCTGTGCGACCTGGGCGAACGCTACCTCTCGAAGGTCCACTCCGACGAGTGGATGCGCGAGAACCGGCTGCTCGGCGAGGACGAGGTCGAGATCGGCTACCTGCTGGAGCGCAAGACGCGTTCCGACGTCCCGCCGCTGATCATGATCGGGTGCGGGGCCTCGGTCCGCGAGGCGCTGTCCCTGATGGAGAAGTACAACGTCAGCCAGATCCCGGTCATCGAGGACGACGAGCAGCGCGGAAGCCTTTCCGAGGGGACGCTCCTGAACCGCGTCCTCGCCGAGCCCGAGGCCCTCGACCGGCCGCTCGAGGACTACCTCGAGGCGCCGTTCCCGGACGTCGACGAAGGCTCGAGCATGAAGGCCGTGATCGGCCACCTGACGAAGGGCGCGAGCGCGCTGCTGGTCCGCCGCGGCCAGCGGTTCGTCGGGATCCTGACCAAGTTCGACGTTCTGCACTACCTGACCAACGGGTCGAACGTCTCGCGCTGAATGGGGCGACGCGACACGGACGGCTCCCGCACCATGGAGGAGAACGATGAGAATCCAGCGACTCCCGCTCGCCGTGCTGGCTCTGGCCGCGGCGGCGCTCGGCTGCTCGAGCGACAACCCGTCCGCCCCTGCCGAGACGGCCCTCGACTTCCAGATCGACGTGCCGCACCAGATCCAGACCAAGGGCGTGCTCGACGTCGAGACTCGCATCACCCGCGCCAACGGCATCCAGTACCCGCTGACGGTGACCTACGAGAAGGCCAACGTCGACGAGCCGTTCCTCAAGGTCGGCGAGGTGTACATCAACGACGCCAGCCAGTCGGTGACCGGGGTCCGCGTGCCGATCCTCAAGGACCCGCAGATCCGGGTGACCGTGTCGGAGGCCAGCGCGGCGCACCTGACGGTGTCCAAGACGGTCGCCGTCGACGTCGTCGACTTCCCCTGAGCCTGGCGTGACCGGTCCGCGGCCGCCGGACCGGTCGCATCTTCCCACCGAGCGCCCCAACCCGCGCACCGAGGACATCGACGCCCTCGACGTTCGAACCGTCGTGGAGCGGATCCACGCCGAGGACAGGCGCGCGTTCGACGCCGTCGGCGAGACGCTCGACGCGCTGGCCGAGGCCGTCGAGAAGGTCGTGGCCGCGCTCCGCGCCGGCGGTCGCCTGATCTATGTCGGCGCCGGCACCAGCGGTCGGCTGGGAATCCTCGACGCGGCCGAGATGCCGCCCACGTTCGGGACCCGGTCGGATCAGGTGCAGGGCGTGATCGCGGGCGGTCCGGAGGCCGTCTTCGAGGCTCGCGAAGGGGCCGAGGACGTGGCCCAGGACGGCGCCCGGGCCGTCGCCGATCGCACGGTCGGCCCGGCCGACGTCGTCGTCGGTATAGCCGCCGGCTCGACCACGCCGTTCGTCCACGGCGCGCTGGGGGAGGCCCGTCGGCGTGGGGCGTCGACCGTGTTCGTGACGTGCGTCCCGACCGCGGCGGCGCCCCCCGCGGAAGGCGTCGACGTGGTCGTCGCGCCGGTCACCGGACCCGAGGTGATCGCCGGCTCGACGCGCATGAAGGCCGGCACGGCGACCAAGCTCGTGCTCAACACGCTGAGCAACCTGGCCGGTGGGCGGATCACCAAGGACAAGACGTACGGCAACCGGATGGTCGACCTGCGCGTCACCTCGGCCAAGCTGGAGGATCGCGGGCGGCGGCTGGTGCGTGAGCTGGCGGGAGTCGACGACGAGACGGCGGGTGCGCTCCTCGAGGCCAGCGGCGGGCGCGTCAAGACGGCGCTCGTCATGGCCCGGCGCGGTGTCGACCGGACGACGGCGGAGCGCCTGCTGGAAGAGGCGGGAGGGTTCCTGCGCCGGGCCTGGGAGACGTCGCCCGAAGCCGATCCGGGCGACGCCTCGGCCCGTGACATCGCGCCCTAGGCGGGGCGGTTGTCGGCGACCTCGAACGTCACCTTGGCGTTGACCCGGTACTGGACGATGCGACCGTCCTGGACGACGCCGTGGAATTCCTTGACGTGGACCGATTTGATCCCGCGCACGGTCTCCCCGGCCTCGCGCACCGCCGATTGCGCGGCGTCCTCCCACCCCTTCTCGGACTGCGCCAGGACCTCGATCACCTTGTGGACTCCCATCGAACCCCTCCTCTGGTCGAGACGAGTCGCCGCGCGGCCCGCCGAAAAGACGAAGGCCCCCTCCCGAAAGAGGGGGCCTTCTGACGCCACCACCGCGGGGCCGCGGTTTCTAATCGACGGCGGCGACGCTGGAGTCTGCTACACCGGCCCCCGGGCCGGGTTCCACGCGCTACGTTACGCCGCCCGTGGTCGGACCGCACGGCTTGGTCGGCCACGCCGCCGGGCTCTACGTTGAGCCGGCCGATGGCCACCTGGACCTGGACGCCGCCGTTCGATCCCGCCCGCCCCGCCGTCGTCGTGGGCCTCATGTCGGGGACCTCCGCCGACGGGGTCGACGCCGCGTGCTGTCGTCTGTCCCACCCGGCGGGGGGCCCGCTGGAGTGGGCGGTCCTGGGGACCGCAACCCGTACATATCCCGACGAGATCGCCGCCCGGCTCCGCGAGCCGGAGTCGCTCGATCCGGCGCGGCTGGCGGCGCTGAACGTCCGCGTGGGGCGGATCTTCGGCGCGGCCGCAGCCGACGCGGCCCGCGCGGCGGGCCTGGCACTCGAGGACGTGGCCCTCGTCGGGAGCCACGGACAGACCGTGTGGCACGACCCGCGCGGAGCGACCGACGGCGCGCCGGCCACGCTCCAGATCGGCGAGCCGGCCGAGATCGCCGCCGCCACGGGGCGGCCGGTGTGGGCCGACTTCCGGCCGGCCGACGTGGCGGCGGGCGGCCAGGGGGCGCCCCTGGTGCCGTTCCTCGACCGCCTCGTCCTGGCCGATCCGGCGCGCTGGACGGTGGCTCTGAACCTGGGCGGGATCGCCAACGTTGCGCTCGTGCCGCCCGGGGGCTCGGGGAAGCTCGTGGGATTCGACACGGGTCCC
>CAZCZH010000063.1:0-12616 GCA_964502985.1 uncultured Gemmatimonadales bacterium | reverse complement strand
CGGCGAGGATCGGGGCCGACGTATCCTGCCCCGGGGGATCCTCCGTGCGCACGAACACGAACGCGGTCAGGCCCCGATCGACGGCCCGCGCGTCGAGTCGAGCCGCGTACCCCTGGATGACGCCGCTCTCCTCGAGCTTCTTGATGCGGGCGTGGACTGCCGACGCGGCGAGCCCCACCTGGCGCGCGATCTCGGCCACCGGAGTCCGGGCGTCATCTTGAAGAATCATCAGAATATCCTTTGAAATTGTGTCGATCATGATGCAAATATCTTACTATACAGAAGATTCGCCGTCAATAGGCTCAAAGCGTGTCGACGACCGATGTCACGTTGACGGCTCCTCGGGGTCCCGTTAACGTCCGACTTTCCGTTCCCCCCTCACGTCCGCACGGAGGATCGATGCCCGAGGTTCCGGAGAAGCTGCGCTACAGCGAGGATCACGAGTGGGTGGCGTACGATGCCGAGGCCGGCGTGGCTCGGATGGGCATCACCGACTACGCGCAGGGCGAGCTCGGGGATATCGTGTTCCTCGAGCTGCCGGAGACGGGCGAACGCCTCGAGGCGCACGCCGTCTGCGGGACGATCGAGGCCGTCAAGGCCGTGGCCGAGCTGTTCGCCCCCCTCTCGGGGGAGGTCGTCGAGGTCAACTCCGCGCTCGAGGACCATCCCGAGAAGGTCAACCAGGATCCGTACGGCGAGGGCTGGATGATCGACATCCGCGTCGCCGATCCCAGCCAGCTGGACGGCCTGCTGGACGCCGACGGCTACCGCCGCCACATCGGCTGAGCGGTCCGCCGTGACCGATCCCTCCGAGAGCCTCGGCGCGACTCGCGCCGCCGATCCGCCGACCGCGCTGGAGAGTGCCCCGTTCGTCGAGCGCCACGTCGGTCCGCGTGCGCACGAGATCGACGAGATGCTCGATATCCTGGGCTACATCGATCTCGACGCGTTGTCCGACGCGGTCGTGCCGGCCGGGATCCGGCTCGGTCGGGAGCTGGAGCTGCCCGCGGGACGCTCCGAGCCGGAGGTGCTGGCCGAGCTCTCCCGGATGGCGGCGAAGAACCAGGTCCTGCGCTCGTGCATCGGCATGGGCTACCACGATTGCGTCACGCCGCCCGTCCTGTTGCGCAACATCCTCGAGAACCCGGCCTGGTACACGGCCTACACGCCGTACCAGGCGGAGATCTCGCAGGGTCGGCTGGAAGCCCTGCTGACCTTCCAGACGATGGTCGGCGACCTGACCGGCCTGCCCGTGGCCAACGCGTCGCTGCTGGACGAGGGGACGGCGGCGGCCGAGGCGCTGGCCCTGACCCTGCACGTCACCGACAAGGACCCGGAGACCCCGGTGTACTGGATCGACGAGCGGTGCCACGCCCAGACGATCGCCGTCGTGCGGACACGCGCAGCGGCGCGCGGGGTCGAGGCGCGGGTCGCCGACTGGACCGCGTTCGACCTCGGCGACGAGGCCACGGTCGGACTCCTCGTGCAGTACCCGACGACGGACGGCGAGATCGTCGACTACCATGACCTGGCCGAGAGCGCGCGCGCCGCCGGCGTCGTCGTCGCGGTGGCCACCGACCTGCTGGCCCTGGCGCTGCTCGTCCCGCCGGGCGAATGGGGGGCCGACGTAGCTGTCGGCTCGAGCCAGCGCTTCGGCGTCCCCATGGGGTACGGCGGGCCCCACGCGGCGTTCTTCGCCGCCCGCGAGGAATACAAGCGCGCCATGCCGGGGCGCATCATCGGCGTCACGCGGGACGCTGCCGGTCGCGACGCGTATCGCATGGCGCTCCAGACGCGCGAGCAGCATATCCGCAAGGACAAGGCGACGAGCAACGTGTGCACGGCGCAGGTCCTGCTGGCCGTCGTGGCGGCCATGTACGCCGTGTGGCACGGGCCCGAGGGCATCGAACGGATCGCGCGCCGGGTCCACGACCTGACGCGCCGGCTGGCGGCGGGGCTCAAGGCCCTCGGTTTCGAGCTCGCGCACGAGTCGTTCTTCGACACGCTGAGCGTGGCCGTGGACGACCCGCGGCGGGTCCTCGACGCGGCGCGGGATCGCGGAGTCAACCTGCGCCCGCTCGACGACGCCCATGTGGGGGTGGCGTTCGACGAGACGACGACCCCGGACGACGTGGCCGATGTCCTGGCGGCGTTCGATCCGCGCGGCCGGGGCCTCGACCCGGACGGGATCGAGCCTGGCGACGGGAGCGGGATCCCGGAACCGCTCCGGAGGACGAGCCCGTACCTGACCCATGAGGTGTTCCACCGCTATCGCTCCGAGACGGAGATGCTGCGCTACCTGAAGCGCCTCGAGAATCGCGATTTCTCGCTGGCCCACGGCATGATCCCACTCGGCTCGTGCACGATGAAGCTGAACGCCACGGCCGAGATGATCCCCATCACCTGGCCGGGCTTCGCCGGGCTGCATCCGTTCGCCCCACGCGAGCAGGCGGCGGGCTACACGGAGCTGTTCGCGAGCCTCGAGGCGCAACTCTCCGAGATCACCGGCTTCCCAGTGGTGTCGCTCCAGCCGAACGCCGGCTCGCAGGGCGAGTTCGCCGGTCTGCTGGTGATCCGTGCTTACCATCGCTCGCGCGGCGAGCCGGAGCGGACGACGTGCCTGATCCCGCAGTCGGCGCATGGCACCAACCCGGCCAGCGCGGTGATGGCCGGGATGCGTGTCGTGGCGGTCAGGACGGACGACGGCGGGAACATCGACGTGGCCGACCTCGAGGCGAAGGCCGCCGCGCATGCCGATACGCTGGGCGCGATCATGGTCACGTATCCGTCCACCCACGGTGTGTTCGAACCGGCGATCCGCGAGATCTGCGACATCGTCCACCGACACGGCGGCCAGGTGTACATCGACGGCGCCAACCTCAACGCCCAGGTCGGGCTGTGTCGGCCGGCCGACTACGGCGCCGACGTGTGCCACCTGAACCTGCACAAGACGTTCTGCATCCCGCACGGTGGGGGCGGGCCGGGGATGGGCCCGATCGGCGTCGCCGCGCACCTGGCGCCGTTCCTGCCGGATCACCCCGTCGTTCCGCTGGGGCGCTCCGAGACGTGCGGCACCGTCTCCGCCGCGCCGTGGGGGAGCCCGTCGATCCTGCCCATCTCTTGGGCCTACGTCCGACTGATGGGGGGGGACGGCTTGAAGCGCGCAACCCAGGTGGCGATCCTCAACGCGAACTACATCGTGCGCCGGCTGGAAGGCACGTTCGACCTGCTCTACGCGGGCCCGTCGGGGCTAATCGGGCACGAGGGAATCCTCGACCCGCGGCCCCTCCGCGAGTCGGCGGGCGTCGACGTCGAGGACATCGCCAAGCGGCTCATCGACTACGGCTTCCACGCGCCGACGATCTCGTTCCCGGTGGCCGGGACGATGATGATCGAGCCGACGGAGAGCGAGTCGAAGGCCGAGCTCGACCGCTTCGTCGCCGCGCTGGAGTCGATCCGCGAGGAGATCGCCGAGATCGAGAACGGCCTCGCCGACCGGGACGACAACCTGCTCAAGCGTGCCCCGCACACGCTCGTCGAGATCGCGGCCGACGAATGGGATCGGCCGTACTCGCGACGGAAGGCCGCGTTCCCCGTGCCGGAGGCGCGCGAGCGCAAGGTGTGGCCCGCCGTCAACCGGGTCGACGCGGCGTACGGCGACCGCAATCTGTTCTGCACGTGCCCGCCGATCGAAGAGATGGTGGGCGAGCACTAGGGAAGGGAGGAACACGGGATGGCACGACTGACCTGGCACGGACACGCGTGCTTCGAGTACGAGACGGAGGAAGGGAAGCTGTTGATCGATCCGTTCCTGTCCGGCAATCCGAAGGCCGACGTCGGACCGGCCGACATCGAGAACATCGACGCGATCCTCGTGTCGCACGGCCACGGCGACCACTGGGGCGACACGGTGGACATCGCCCGGCGGACGGGCGCGATGGTCGTCGCGGCCTACGAGCTGGCCGCCCTCGCCGAGGAGAAGGGGTGCCGGAGCCACGGGCTGGCGTGCGGCGGCGGCCGGCGGTTCGACTTCGGCCACGTCAAGCTCGTTCCCGCCGCGCATGGCTCGATGACCGAGGCCGATCCGAAGTACTCGACCAACCCGTGCGGCCTCGTTGTCACGGCCGAGGGGAAGGTCCTGTACCACGCCGGCGACACGGCGCTGACGGCGGACATCCGGCTGCTCGGCGAGCTGTACGACCTCGACGCGGCGTGCCTGCCGATCGGTGACAACTTCACCATGGGGCCGGACGACGCGCTCAAGGCCGTCGAGTTCCTGCATCCGGGACTCGTGGTCCCCATGCACTACGATACGTTCGACCTGATCGCCCAGGACGCGCAGGGGTGGAAGCGGCGCGTCGAGTCGGGGACGCGGTCGAAGTGCGCGGTGCTCGAGCCGGGCCAGAGCGTCGAGTTCTGAGGCTCAACCCTTGGCCACCGTCGTCCGGCGCGGGGGACGGCGGCCGAACGCCTCGGCGTCCTCGCGCAGCGCCCAGCGGAAGAAGATCACGGCGATCACCGTCCACACGATCGCCCCGCCGGCGAACTTCATCAGCAGTCCCGCCAGGCGCTGGTCCTCCAGCGCGGTAAGCCCGATCCCGGCGACGCGCGGGGCAAGCTCGTACGTCGCGTACTGCGGGTAGTCGGCGAGCACCAGCATCAGCCCCACGGCCGTCGACGGGATCGTGGCCGCGAACAGGTAGCCCATCCGGGCCAGCGGGTGGAACCGCGAGCGGTCGGGCACGGGCGCCAGGAGCGGCCACCAGAACACGACCCCGCCCAGGAACCACAGCGCGTCGAAGGCGAACGAGCCGACCTGCGTGCGCATCATCGTGTCGAGGACGGCCGGGAGATGGGTGAAGCCGAGGATCGCCGTGTAGGCGACGAGCGCGACGACGGGCCGGGTCGCCCGGGCCACGAGCGCGCGCAGCGCGGGCCGCCGCTCGAGGGCGCCCCATGCCCCCGCCGGCAGCCCGAGCAGGAGCAGCGGCGGGACGACGAGCGTCATCGTCAGGTACTGGACCATGTGGGCGCTCGCCAGATAGCCCGCGCCGAGCGCGGCCAGCGGCCAGTCGAGGGTCGCCCACAGGACGACCAGCCCGGCGGCGTAGAGCCACCCTCGTCGGGGCGCGGCAGGCTCGGCGGGGCGCGCCGCCATCCGGTGGTACAGAACGGCCAGCAGAAGGACGACGATCCACGCCCCGACGTAGGGCTGCCAGGCCCACGTCCAGGCGGCCCCGCCCTGGGCCGAGCACCACAGGCGCACGCCTCAGCGCTCCGGCGTCACGAGCCGGCCGGGACCTCGCCGGCGACGAGCCGCGGCAGGTCGTGGGCCCAGTCGGCCTGCCGGGTGGTGGCGCCGTACAAGACGCGCAGGCTGTCGTCCGGGGTGAACGCCAGGACCGTCGCCGCGTGCCCCACGGTGTAGCTCGAGTCGGACGGGGTCCGGTGGGCGGGGGTCTCGGGGGCGGCCGGTGGCAGGTCGTAGCCGCGCATGATCGCGTTCACGCGTTGGCGATCGCCGGTCAGCCCGACGAACGAGCGGTCGAAGTGGTCCAGCCAGTCGCGCATCACCTGAGGAGTGTCGCGCGCCGGATCGGTCGTCACGAACACGACCCGGACGGCGTCGCGCACCTCGAGTGGCACCTGCTGCAGCGCCGCCGCGAGGTTCCCCAGGGTGACCGGGCAGACGTCCGGGCAATGCGTGTAGCCGAAGTACAGCAGCGTGACCCTGCCGTCCGTCCGCGCCCGGAAGTCGAACGGCCGACCATCGGTGTCGGTCAGCGTGAAGTCGGACTTGGGGCGTGCTTCGGGCAGGACCGAGCCGCGCAGCGCGTTCGGATCGTCGGGGCCGCCGCCGGCGGCGGGGGCGCCGCGGCCGCACGCGGCGAGGAGGACGAGCGAGGCGAGCAACGGGATGGATCTGGACACGGGATGCCTCCCTGACGGGGGAGCGAAGGTTCATGGAACGAACCTAGCCGGACCCCAGGGATGGGCCAACCCGCCTTTGGGTCGTCCTCGGTCGAGGAAATCGCCCGGCTAAGGACCGACCCGGGTCACGCTGAGGAAGGGACATTTGCCGCCGCGGCAGCTCGCCTGATAGGCATGGACGTAGAACAGATCCGAGCGCCGAACGGCGTCGAGCAGGTAGCGGAACGATTCCGGAGCCCGGCCGTCGCCCTGGGTCTCGAAGGTCCTGATCCGGCCATCGCCGCCATACACGACCGTGACCCGATCGATATCGCTCGAATTCCAGTTGAGGGTCTGCGGCTCGCCGCTGCGCCAGCCGCAGTCCAGCCAGGCGCACTGTCCGGCCGAAGGCGCCAGACCCTTCGGCCACATCCTGGCCTGCATCGAGCCCCCGCCACGGCATACCAGCGGATAGCTGGTCTGTCCGAGCGACTTTCCGGCACACGCGATCAACAAGGCGAGCGAGAGCCCGCACAGGAACAGGGGGTAGTAATGGCGGCCATGCATGTCCTGCCTCCGGCCGGAGCGAGGTTCGGCGCTAGTCCCCGTGCGGTCCGTGATAGCGGAACTCGTCGATCCCGACCGTCGGCTGACGGTCGGTGATGTACGAGACGATCTGTCCGTTGGGCGTGACGTGGACTCCCCCACCATAGCGGGTCGAGGCCGTGAGGCCGATTCCGCCCGGGTTCAGGCCCCGGCCGCGAACGTGCTCGAAGCCCAACTCGCTGCTCCGGCCACCGGCCACCAGGCGCTCCGTCAGGCGGTAGAGGAACGACGTGTTGTCATCGGCGCCCATGGCGATCATGTAGATGTGCCCGGTTCCGCACTCGCCGATCAACTGGACGCTCTCCCACGGGTTTCGCGGTTCCCCGCCGGTCATCTCGGAATTGTCCCAGCCGTCGACGTACTCCCAGCGCGTGTCCTCGTCGATTACCGCCTCGCTCGAGCGGAAGAACCAGCCGTTGAAACGCTCCGCCTCGTCATCCCATCGGCCTCGCACGAACATCAGAACGCGTCCGTCGGCCTGGCGGATGGCCCCCACGGCGGCTGCGCGCGAAGAGACCCGTCGAGCATTGACGAGGAGCTCGCCCCGCGATCCATCGATGACCAGCCGGCCGAGTACGCGGGCGTTCCCCGGATCGCGGACGTCGTAGATCTGAACGAAAGCGTCGCAGTGGTTCCCCTCGTCACAGTCGGCCGCCACGAAGAGCAGGCCGCCCAGAGCCTGCATCCCGCCCGCGTGGTTGGCGCCGGGGATGCGGTAGTACCAGTACGACCGGGCTTCGTCCGTCCTCCGGCTGACGGCCCACTTCCATGCGTCGCCATGGCTGACGATGCCGTCGAAGGCGACGATATAGATCGCCGCGTCGCCGGGATCGCGCGCGTTCCGCGACAGAGCGAGCAGATTCTCGCTGCCGAGGCCGGGTAGACGCGCGATGCCCTGGATATGGTCGTACACGCTGAACGCGTCCGGGGTCGGACCGTTCCGCGCCCGGCTCGCGGGATCGAACGAGAACGGGTGTCGGAGGTCGCCGCTGCCGCTGGCATGGCCGAAGGTGGCCGGCACGTCCGCCACGCAGCGATTGCAGCCGAACGTGCCGTACGGGCATTCGTCGTCGGCGCGGGTCGCCAAGGGCGCGGCGAACGGCAGGCTGACCCGCCACTGGTTGTCGCTCGGATCACTGTCGGTGAAGACGGGGAGCAGCGGGCCTTCCGCCTGGCGGCTCCGATCGAACAGGAAGATGTCGGTCTCGTACCGGTCCCCGCGGAACCGGTTGCCCGTCGCGTGGAGATCGAGCGGAAAGGTGGCCGTGCTCCCCGGGCGAATCTCCAGCATGCGGCTGTAGCGCATGAGTCCCTCGCCCCGGCCGGGATCGGCCGGCGTCCCGACCTGGATGCGGGCCGGGCCTCGGCCGTCGTTGCGGACCAGGACCTGGACGGGGACGACGTCTCCCACGCGCACGGGATCGGCCGGACCGACGCGCCGGACGTCGACGATGGCCAGCTCCGGAACGCCTGGAGACACGACGGGTCCGCGCCCCGGGATCCGGGGGTCGACCTTCGCGATCATGCCCGCGGAGCCGATCGACGGAGCCGGCGCGTTGCACGCGTTGATCGCCTCGGCATCGAGCTTCGCGCCGGCATGACCGTAGGACGTCACCCGTCCGGCCTTCTCCGCCAGCAGGCGACACTCCGCGACGCGGGGTCGAGCGGCGGGCGCCATGGCCGCGCACGAGTCGGAGCGGCAGATCCAGCGCACGCCGCCGATGGCCAGCGTGTCGGGGCGAGCCGGACCGTTCTCGAGTCCGGCGCTCCACGGGACGAGACGCAGGGGCGCGACGCGCCCGGCCGGCAGGGCCCCCGGCAACTCGCGCTGGGCTGCAGTCGTCGCCGGCACGAACAACAGCATCAGGACCCAGCAGCCGCGTTTCACGGCAGGGTCGTGATCGTCACGTCATAGAATGTCCACCAGCCGTAGGCCTGGATTTCGGCCAGACCGCCGGCGAGGCCCGCCAGCGGAACGATGGCGTCGGGAGGTGCCGAGTCCGGCCTGGCACGCACCGCGACGATCGCCCACCCCGAACGCTCCGCGGGCTGGGTCGCCAGGACCAGGTGGTGCGCTCCCTGGTCGAAGGTCTGTTCCTGCTCGCCAGCAGCCGTACGGATGACGTACGTCGCCGGCCACCGGCGTTCGAAGGAGAAGTCCAGCAGGGTGCGCTTGCCGGCCTCGGTATAGAACGACACCTCGACGACCGCCGGGACGTCGAGCGCGACCCAGCCCTGCCCGCCATTGAAGTCGCCGGGCGAGTCGGCGTGGTACCCCAGCACCTCGCCCAGCCGGATCCACCCCGCGTTGGGCACGTACGGCCGCTGCGCCGTCAGGCTGAACTCGGCGGGGCGGTGAACGGTCTCCGGGCGCGCCCCCGCCACGGGGGCGGCCCGGGCGGCGGGCGGCGCCGGCGGCGCTTGGACGCCGGTGTCCACCGGCGGAGGCGGATGGAGTACGCGCCCCGGATCGCCGAGAGGCGGGGCGCCTCCCGAGATGGGGACCCGGATCGATACCGTGCCTGGGGGCAGCTTCTGGACGGCCGGCAGTTGTGTGACGGCCGGCGGCGCCGGCCGGATGGCGGGGGCCGGCTTCGGCTTTTGGGCGGCGACCGGATGCGCCATGAACGCTACGCCGGCCAGGGACGAGAGGAGGATCGAGCGAGAGAAGGAGACGCATGTCATCGAAAGACCTCCGGCTCGACGGTGGAGGGGATCCGGAGAGGACGCGGTATGACCTTTCCCCATAGTTGGGCACGAGGTCGCAAAGATCAACCCTGGACACTTTCCCCTCCATGACCTGGCGAGGGGCCATCCGGCCCGCGAGCTTGGCCGGCGTGACGTGCTCCCCGATCCCGTGGCGTGTGCTCGACACCGGCCCCGGCGACCCGGCGTGGAACATGGCCCTCGACGCGGCGCTCCTCGAGGCCGTCAGCGCGGGCGCGTCGCCGCCCACCCTCCGGCTCTATGCCTGGCTGCCGCCGGCCGTATCGCTGGGGCGTCACCAGCCGGATCCCGACACGGAGGCGCTCGCGCGCCTGGCGGCCCTCGGCGCGGAATGGGTGCGTCGTCCGACGGGCGGGCGCGCCGTGTGGCACGGCCCGCCGGTCGAGGAGCTGACGTACGCGATCGTCGCTCCGCTCCACGGCGCGGGCCTGGAGGGGAGCCTCGCGGCGAGCTGCCGCCGGATCCATGCCGGGCTGGCGGCCGGTCTCGAGCGGCTCGGGGCCGACGTGACGCTGGCGCCACCGGCCCGGCGCCGCGCGCCGCGTCCGACGAGCCGCGTGGCGTGCTTCGCCACGTCCGCGCCCTCGGAAGTCATGGTCGGAGGACGGAAGCTGATCGGGAGCGCCCAGCGCCGGGCCCGCCGCGCGCTGCTCCAGCACGGCTCGCTCCCCCTCGCCGGAGACCCGGCGCGCGTGTCCTTCGTGTGGCCCGGGAGCATCGACACCGGCGCGGCGACGACCCTGGCCTCGGCCCTTGGCCGGAGGCCCGACCCGGATGCCGTGGGAAGAGCGCTGACCGCCGGTCTGGCGGCGGAGCTGGGTGTGCGGCTCGAGGCCGGAGCCCTGACAGTGTGCGAGATTCGCCGCGCGGAACGCATCGCCGCGCGCCCGGCCTTCGCTTGACACTCTCGCGCGCGCGGGACGATACTTCGTTGGTCATTCCGCATCATTCCGGCCCGAGCCGCGCCGGCCTTGCATCCCGTCAGAGGAGGTTTCGCCCCGATGCCGCTGTCCCGATCGGCCGCGTTCGTCCTCCTGACCGTTGTGACGCTGGGTTGCAGTGGAGGGGGAGCCGGCCAGGGCCCCTCGCCCGCCGGGGCCCCCGTCGACGGCGGAACCGCGACTGTCGCCGAGACCTCCGATTTCGACGCCTTCAACGAGCTCGTCTCCACGGACTACGACACCAACCAGGTCATGGACAACATGCTGTTCGTGACCCTCATCCGGTTCGACGAGAAGCTCGGCTACCAGCCCTACCTGGCCGACTCGTTCGCCCTGGCCGACGACGGCCTGTCGATGACGTTCCACCTGCGCGACGACATGAAGTGGCACGACGGCGAGCCGGTGACGGCCGACGACGTGGTGTGGACTGCCGAGATGGCGATGAATCCGGAGATCGCCTACGCCAATCTGATCTACTTCCAGTTCGTCAAGGACGTGGTGAAGGTCGACGAGCGGACGGTCCGGTTCGACTTCACCGAGGTCCATGCGGAGCCGGAGAGCGATTTCGTGGACTGGAACCCGATGCCCAAGCACCTGCTCGTGGACATCCCTCCGGCCGACATGCGGAACGCCGAGTTCAACCGCCATCCGGTGGGGTGCGGCCCGTTCCGGTTCGTCTCGTGGGACGCCAACCAGCAGGCCGTGTTCGAGGCCGACACGACCTTCCCCCTGGGTCGCCCGCATCTCGATCGGGTTGTGTTCCGCGTGATTCCGGAGCAGACGACGCAGCTCACCGAGCTCTTTACCGGCGGGATCGACCTGATGCGCGCCGTGCCGCCGGCCGAGATGGAGCGCGTGAAGTCGAACGACGACGTGTACACGGTCGTGTATCCCGCCCGCTCGTACACGTTCATCGCGTGGAACGAGCGCAATCCGCTGTTCGAGGACGCGAAGGTTCGGCGCGCGCTGACCATGGCCATCGATCGAAAGGCGATCGTCGACGCCCTGCTTTACGGGTACGGTCGAATCGCCACGGTCGATGTGATGCCCTTCCAGTGGATGTTCGACGAGAGCATCGAGCAGTGGCCGTACGATCCGGAGGGCGCCAGGAAGCTGTTCGCCGAGGCCGGTTGGAGCGACCACGACGGCGATGGCATCATCGACAAGGACGGTCGTCCGTTCCGCTTCACTCTCCAGACGAACAAGGGCAACGACCTGCGCGAGGACATCACGGTCATCGTCCAGAGCGACCTGGCCAAGGTGGGGGTCGACGCGCAGCCCCGGCTGACCGAGTGGAACACGCTCATCACGGCCCTCAAGGCAAAGGACTACGAGGCCGCCGTCAGCGGCTGGTCGGTCGACTTCAAGTTCAATCCCACGGACCTGTTCGCCACGTCGGCCATCGAGGGCAAGTACAACTACCCGTCGTTCAGCGACCCGCGAGCCGACTCGCTGATGCAGGCCGCGCTCAAGACGGTCCACCGTGAAGACGCGTTGCCCTTGTGGAAGCGCTACGAGCGTGTGATCCACGAACAGCAGCCGTACACGTTCCTGTACTACCTCTACGAGAGGCTGGGCGTGAACGATCGCCTGCACGGGGTAAAGGCCGACGCACGCGGACACCTGATCTCGATCGCCGACTGGTGGATTCCGAAGGATCGCCAGGGGCCCGGCTCGGCCCCGCTCGCGGCGCGCTCCAGTCGCTGAGTAGAGGTCGTGGAGACGACCCGCACCGAAGGAGACCGCATGCACAGTATCGTCCGTGCCGGGGTGATCGCGGCGGCACTGATGTGGGGTTGTGGCGGCGGCGGCGGCGAGCCCGGCGCAAAGGCACCCGCCGAGAGCCAGCCCGCCGACGGGGACATGCTGGTGATCGGAGTGCAGGCGGACTTCGACACGATGCTGCCCGTCCTGTCGAACTCGTCGTCGGCGGCCGACCTGCAGGGCGAGGTGTACTGGCCCCTGATGCGCGCCGAGCCCGACTTCATTCACTTCCGACCGGGGCTCGCCGACTCGTTACAGTTCAGCGACGACTCGCTCCAGATCACGTTCTTCATCCATCCGGGCATCACCTGGCACGATGGCGTCCCGTTCAGCGCCGACGACGTTGTCTTCTCCCACGAGCTGTGCAAGTCACCGGTCATCAACTGGAGCGCGGCCAACTGGCTCGACGACATCACGAGGGTCGAGGCGCTGGATTCGCTGACCGTGCGCTATACCTTCGACAAGCTCTACATGTACCAGGTGATGGACGCCTCGGTCTGCCTGCCGATGCCGAAGCACGTCCTGGAGGACGTTCCGTTCGAGCGCGTCAAGGACCATTGGCTGAACCAGCGCGCGCTCGGGGAAGGACCGTTCCGCTTCGTCTCGTGGACTCCCAACCAGGAAGCCGTCATCGAGGCCAATCCGGATTTCTTCAAGGGGCGGCCGCA
>CAZCZH010000062.1:7714-12706 GCA_964502985.1 uncultured Gemmatimonadales bacterium | reverse complement strand
CGACGACGAGCGCCGCGCCGACCGAGTCCGCGATGTCGCGGAACGCGGCGAAATCGATCGTCCGGCTGTAGGCGCTCCCGCCCGCCACGACGACGGCCGGTCGGCTCTCTTCGGCCACGCGGCGCACGGCGTCGTAGTCGATCAGTCCGCTCGACTCGTCGACCCCGTAGCTCGACACCTCGAACAGCCGACCGCTGAAGTTGACCGGGCTGCCGTGCGTCAGGTGGCCTCCCGCGGACAGGTCCATCCCGAGGAGCCGCTCGCCGGGCGACATCAGGGCCAGGTAGGCCGCCATGTTGGCCTGCGAGCCGGAATGCGGCTGCACGTTGGCATGCTCCGCGCCGAACAGCTCGCGGGCCCGCTCGATCGCCAGACGCTCGGCCACGTCGACCCACTCGCAGCCGCCGTAGTAACGCTTGCCGGGGTACCCTTCGGCGTACTTGTTGGTCAGGACCGAGCCCGCCGCCTGGAGAACGGCCGGGCTGACGAAGTTCTCGCTGGCGATCATCTCCAGCGTGTCGCCCTGGCGCCGGGTCTCGCCCCGCAGGACGTCGCCGATCTCCGGATCCACCTCGTCGAGCGACCTCATCCGGCGACCTCGATCTTCTCCACCCGGCGCTGGTGCCGACCACCCCCGAACGGCGTCTCCAGGAATGTCCACAGGATCTTCTTGGCGTCGACCGGTCCCAGCAACCGCGCCCCAAGGCACAGCACGTTGGCGTCGTTGTGCTCCCGCGCGAGCGCCGCCATGCGCTCGTCGAGGCAGTTCGCGGCCCGGATGCCGGGATGCCGGTTGGCGGCGATCGACATACCGATCCCGGCCCCACACACGAGCACGCCGCGTGCCGCGCGACCCGCCTCCAGGGCCACCGCCAACCGATGGGCGTAGTCCGGATAGTCTACGGACTCTTCGGATTCCGTTCCCAGGTCGAGAGGCTCCCAACCCAGATCCCGCAGGTGGGAGGAGAGATCCCGCTTCAGGTCGAAGCCCGCGTGGTCCGCGGCCAGCGCGACGACCCGCGCCGGGGCCGTCACCCGCGCGGCGCGGCGGGAACGGCCGCCTTGGGCTCGGAACCGGCCTGCTCACGGGCCTCGCGGATCCGCTGGCGGGCGAGGCGCCCGGCCGCCTCGTAGGTCGGGATCCCGTCCCGCTCGGCGATCTCGTAGATCGACAGCAGCGTGTCGTAGATCTCGGCCGCCTTCTGCTTGGCCGTCTCCGCGTCGTACCCGACGATCTCGCTGTACACGTTGATCAGGCCACCGGCGTTGATCACGTAGTCCGGCGCGTACAGGATGCCCCGCTCGGCGAGCATGTCCCCGTGGCGATCCTCGGCTAGCTGGTTGTTGGCCCCGCCGGCCACGATCTGGCAGGTCAACCGTGGGATCGTGTCGTCGTTGAGGATCGCCCCCAGAGCGCACGGGGCGAACACATCGCACTCGACGTCGTAGATGGTCTCCGAATCGACCGCGTCCACGCCCATCTCGTCGACCGCCCGGGCCACCTTGTCGGCATCGATGTCGGTGATCGTCACCAGCGCTCCTTCGGCGACGAGATCCTCGCACAGATAATACCCCACGTGACCCGCCCCCTGCAGCGCGATGCGCACCCCTTCCAGGTCGTCGCTGCCGAGCTTGTGCTTGCACGACGCCTTGATGCCGTTGAACACGCCGAACGCGGTGACCGGAGAGGGGTCCCCCGAGCCGCGCGGACTGGAGCGGATTCCGGTGACCCACTTGGTCTCCTGGTAGACGTGCTCCATGTCGGCCACGCTGATCCCGACGTCCTCGGCCGTGATGTAGCGGCCGCCGAGCGTGTCGACGAACCGTCCGTGGGCCCGCAGCAGGGCCACCGTCTTGTCGGTCTTGGGATCGCCGATGATGACCGCCTTGCCGCCGCCCAGGGCGAGCCCGGCCACGGACGCCTTGTAGGTCATGCCCTCGGAAAGGCGCAGGACGTCGATCAGCGCCTCGTCGGCCGACTTGTAGGGCCACATCCGCGTTCCCCCCAACGCCGGTCCCAGCGTGGTATCGTGGATCGCGATGATCGACTTCAGGCCCGACGCCTCGTCGTGGCAGAAGATCACCTGCTCGTGGCCGGCCTCCTGCATGCGCTCGAAGATGTCCAACCGATCGCTCCTTCCCGAATGGAATGCGCGGCCTGATCGGAACGCCGCCGGCTAGGTTATTCCTCCATCAGCTCGCTGGCAATCACCAATAGCTGGATCTCGCTCGTGCCCTCGTAGATCTCGGTGATCTTGGCGTCGCGGAAATAGCGCTCGACGGGGTAATCCCGCATGTACCCGTAGCCGCCGAACACCTGGACCGCCTTGACGCTCGACTCGACCGCCGCGCGGCTCGCCAGGAGCTTGGCCATGGCGACCTCCTTGCGGGCCGGCTCGCCGCGATCCTTCCGCTCGGCCGCCGAGTACGTCAGGGCGCGGGCCGCGGCGATCCGCGAGGCGACCTCGGCGAGCATGAAGCGCAGCCCCTGGAAATCGCCGATCGGCCGGCCGAACGCGTGTCGCTCGCGGGCGTAGTCGACGGCCAACCGGAGGCAAGCCTCGGCGATCCCCAGGGCCTGTGCGGCGATCCCCAGACGCCCGTGCTCGAGACCTCCCAGCGCGAGGCGCAGCCCGGCGCCCTCCGCGCCGAGGCGGTTGGAGGCGGGCACGACCAGGCCGTCGAGCACGATCTCGGCCGTGTTGGACGCGCGCAGGCCCATTTTGCGTTCCTCCTTGCCCACCGCGTAGCCGTCCCACTCGGTCTCGACGACGAACGCGCTGACTCCGTCGGCGCCCGTTCCGCCCGTCCGCGCCATGACGACCACGACGTCGGCCGTCCCGCCGTTCGTGACCCAGGCCTTGGTCCCGTGCAGCACGTAGCGGTCACCGTCGCGCTCGGCCCGGCAGCGCAGGCTCGACGGATCGGAGCCGGCGTCGGCCTCGGACAGCGCGAACGCGCCCAGCAGACGTCCCTCGGCCATCGGCCGCAGGTAACGCTCGCGCAGCTCGTCGGTCCCGTGCTCGAGGATCATCCGGCTGGGCAGCGAGTTGTGGACGCTCATCGAGACGGCCAGCGACGGATCGACCCGGGCGATCTCCTCGATCGCCAGGAGGTATGTCACCGTGTCGAGCCCGCTTCCGCCCCATTCCTCCGGGACGAGCATCCCGAGGAACCCGAGCGCTCCCAGCTGGTCCACCGCGTCCCGCGGGAAGTGGCCCGTCCGATCCCACTCGGCGACGCGTGGGGCCAGCTCGTTCGCGGCGAACTCCCGTGCCGTGCGCACGATCTCCTGCTGGAGCTCGCTCAGCGGCCGCAGGGCGGTCTCGTTCATCCGGGATTCCTCACTTCTCCCCGTACTCGTAGAACCCGCGCCCCGACTTGCGGCCCAGCCGCCCCGCGGCGACCAGGTTGCGAAGCAGCGGGCACGGCCGGTACTTCGGATCCCCGAGATCGGCGTGCAGCACCTCCAGGATGGCCAGGCAGACGTCCAGCCCGATCAGGTCGGCCAAGGCCAGAGGACCCATCGGATGGCCCATGCCGAGCTTCATCACGGTGTCCACGGCCTCCGGATCGGCGACCCCCTCGAGGACGCAGAACACGGCCTCGTTGATCATCGGCATCAGAACACGGTTGGACACGAAACCCGGAAAGTCGCGCACGGTGACCGGGGTCTTGCCCAGGTTTTCCGCCAGCTCGACGATGGTGCGATGCGTACCGTCGGAGGTCTCCATCCCGCGCACGATCTCGACCAGGCGCATGACGGGGACCGGATTCATGAAATGCATGCCGATGACGAGGTCCGGCCGCGACGTGGCGGCGGCCAGGGCGGTGATCGAGATCGAGGACGTATTGGACGCCAGGATCGCGTCCGGCTGGACCGTGGCGTCCAGCGTGCGGAACACGTCGATCTTGACGCCCTCGTCCTCGACGATCGCCTCGACGACCAGGTCGGCGGCGTGCGCGTCGGAGAGGTCGGTCCCGGTCTCGATCCGCGCCAGCGCGGCCGCGCTCTGCTCTTCTCCCAGATCCCCCTTCTCCACCTGCCGCGCGAGGTTGCGCTCGATGGTCTCGATCCCGCGCCGGATCGCGGCCGGCTCGGCGTCGATCAGCACGACCGGATGGCCGGCCCGGGCGAACACGTGCGCGATGCCGTTGCCCATCGTGCCGGCGCCGATCACGGCGGCCCGCCGGAGCCCTCGATCGGCCTCGCTCACAGCGCCGTGATCTCCATCGCCACGGCATTCCCTCCACCCAGGCACAGCGTTGCCAGGCCACGCTTTGCGTTGCGTTGTCTCATGGCATAGACGAGGGTCGTGAGGACGCGCGCTCCGGAGGCCCCGATGGGATGTCCGAGCGCCACCGCGCCGCCGTTCACGTTGACCCGGTCCCAGTCCCAGCCGAGCTCCTCGCCGTCGGCCAGGGCCTGCACGGCGAACGCTTCGTTGGCCTCGATCAGGTCGTAGTCGTCGATCGTGGCGCCGGTCTTCTCCATCAGCTTGCGCACCGCGAACACGGGCGCATAGAACAGGAGCTCGGGGGCCGTGCCGGCGGCCGCGTAATCGACGATCCGCGCCAGCGGCTCCAGCCCGTGCTCGTCGGCGTAGGCCGCGCTCGCCACGATCAGCGCCGAGGCCCCGTCGTTGAGTCCAGGGGCGTTTCCGGCCGTCACCGTGCCATCGCGGGTGAACGCCGGCTTGAGCTTGCGCAAGGCCTCGATCGACGTGTCCTTGCGCGGGCATTCGTCGGTATCGATCACCGTAACCCCCTTGCGGCCCTCGATCTCGACGGGCACGATCTCGTCGGCGAAGCGCCCGGCCTCGATCGCCTCGACGGCCCGCCGATGGCTCTCCAGCGCGAACGCGTCCTGGTCCTCGCGGGAGATCTCCGACTTGCGCGCCGTCAGCTCGGCATGTTCCCCCATGTGGACCCCCGAGAAGGCGCACCACAGGCCGTCCGTGACCATCGCGTCGACCAGCTTCTGATCGCCGA
>CAZCZH010000062.1:0-7704 GCA_964502985.1 uncultured Gemmatimonadales bacterium | reverse complement strand
CGAACTTGAGGCCCTTGCGGGCGCCGTGCAGCAGGAACGGGGCGTTCGACATCGACTCCTGGCCCCCGGCGACGACGCACGCCTGGTCCCCGGCGCGGATCGACTGCGCGGCCAGCATGACCGCCTTGAGCCCCGATCCGCACACCTTGTTGACGGTCACGGCCGGGACCGTATCCGGGACCCCCCCGTAATGCGCGGCCTGGCGTCCGGGCGCCTGCCCGCTGCCGGCCTGCACCACCTGGCCGATGATCGCCTCGTCGATCGTATCGACGTCGATCCCCGCGCGACGGATCGCCTCGCGCACGACGATCGCCCCCAGCTCGGGAGCCGTCTTCGGCGACAGGCCTCCCAGGAAACGCCCGATCGGCGTCCGGCAGGCGCTGGCGATCACCGCCGTGGTCCGTCTCTCGTCCGTCATGCCCTCTCCTTCCGCTGCCTCTCCACCCACCACGCGGGAGATTCCCTCTCCGCGGTCGACGTCGGCTAGCCGCCCGCCGGCACCAGCCGGCGCAGCGGGCTCGTCACCCGACGCCAGGCGGCGCGCGCGATCTCGCGCTGCAGCCTCCGCCGGAGGGTCTGATAGGATTGCGTCCCCATCACGAGATCGGCGAGCACGCCGCGCACCCCGCGGCTGCGAGCGCCGAACTGGATCACGCGTTCGACGAACCGCGGGTCATAGAACCGGCGCACGAGTCGGCTCGCCTTGGCCAGCTCGAGGCCGAACTCGGCGCGCCAGATCGCGTCGTACGAGGTCGGCTCGCCGGCCGCCAGCGCCTGCCCCAGGGCGCGCGCCGAGCGCAATGCGTAGAAGATGCCCTCCCCGGTGATCGCGTCCACGAAGCCCCCCGCGTCGCCGACCAGCGCCCAGTTGGCGCCGCCGCGCGGAACCTCCCAGCAGGCCGGGTCCATGATGGTGGGGATGAATGCGCCGTACCCCTTGCCGGAGTCCGGATCGAGATCCGGGAAGTACTCTTCGAGCAGCTCGATCAGCCGGCGTCGGGTCTCGCGGCCCTGCGCCTCGCGTCCATCGCCACCCCACAGGCACAGGCCCACGGACAGGTGGTCCGGCCGGGGAAAGAACCACAGGTAGCCCCGCGAGTCGGCGAAGAACTTGGTCTCGATCCGATCCAGGTCGGCCGGGATGAAGAATCCCGCCGCGATCGAGTTCTGGAAGCCGGGGAACTCCGGCACGACGAGCTCGCGCACCGCGCTCAGAGCCCCGTCCGCGCCCACCAGGAAGTCGAACGCGTGCTCCTCGCCCTGGGCCTCTAGTCGCCAGCCGTCGCCATCGAGTTCGATTCCCTGGACCTTGCGAGAGACCTGGCGGGCGCCCGCCGCGCGAGCCCGCTCCCGGATCGCCTCGTCGAGCTCGGCGCGGGCGAAGATCAGGGTCGGGCGCGGGCACTCGAACGTCGCCAGCCGGTCGTCGGGCGAACGGAAGCGGAACGCGGTGACCGGCCGGGCCCTCGACGACAGGTCCGCGATCCACGGGAACTCGACCTGCGCCTTAACCGTCACGCCACCGCCGCAGGGCTTCTCCCACGGGGCGCGGTGATCGAAGAACGTCACCGCGTGGCCCTGCTCGGCCGCGGTCCACGCCGCGTACGCGCCGGCCGGCCCGCCGCCCACGATGCCGATCCTCATGCGCTCCACGGGTCGCGCTCCGGGTCGTGATGCAGCCGGCCGCGGTCGTCCATCCGCAGGAAGGCCAGTGGACGGTCGGCGTCGTGGACGAAGGCGCACGGCCAGTCGCGCTCGAAGATCTCGGGCAGGACGCGCCGCTTCGTCTCGAGGGTCTTCATGGGATACAGGTCGTAGGCCATGATCCACGGATATGGAAGGTGGTGTACCGTAGGCACGAGGTCGCCGAGGAACACGAGCTCGCGCCCGTCGCCGTCGTCGACCCCGATCGAGCAATGATGGGCCGTGTGCCCCGGCGTCTCGTGCACCACGACCGGGCCGATGCGGTCGCCGTCCTCCATCCACTCGACGCGCCCCGCCTCGACGAGGGGCCGGAAGTTCCGCTCGGGGTACGAAGCGGCGTTGCGCTCGTTGGGATGCAGCGCCGCCTCGTACTCCCCGCGATGGATGTGGTACGTCGCGGCGGGAAACGTGGGCACGGCGGTCCGACCATCGTCGTCCCAGCGCGTCGCTCCGCCGGCGTGATCGAAGTGGAGATGGGTCAGGACGACGCGATCGATCGCCGCGACGGAGGCGCCGGCCGCTTCCAGCCTCCTCGGCAGCCCTCCGTCGCGCTCGATCCCGTACATGTCGCGAAACCGATCGTCGTCCTTGCCCCCGGCCCCCGTCTCGACGACGGTCCGCCCCTCGGGCCCTTCGATCAGCAGGGCGTTCATGCCGAGCCGGATCCGGTTGCGCTCGTCGGCGGGCAGCTTCTTCTCCCACAGCACGCGTGGCACGACGCCGAACATGGCGCCTCCGTCGAGCCGCTGGAGCCCGTCCGACAGGACGGTCACCGTGCGTTCGCCCCATTTCAGCGGCGGCCAGGCGAACGTCGTCACTCGCCCCCGCCGAGCACCGCTCGCGCGATGACCATGCGCTGGATCTCGCTGGTGCCTTCACCAATCTCGGTGACCTTGGCGTCGCGCATCATGCGCTCGACCGGATAGTCGCGCGTGTAGCCGTTGCCACCGTGGATCTGGACGGCCTCGACCGTGGTCCGCATCGCGAGCTCGCTGCAGAAGAGCTTCGCCTGGGCCGCCGCCAGACGGTAGGATCGTCCGGCATCCTTCAATCGGGCGGCGTGGAGCGTCAGGTGCCGGCCGGCCTCGATTCCCGTCGCCATGTCCGCGAGCTTGAACTGGATGGCCTGGAATTCGGCGATCGGGCGCCCGAACTGCCGGCGCTCCCGGGCGTAGTCACGGGCTGCCTCGAAGGCGCCTTCGGCGATCCCGAGGGCGTGCGCCGCGACGCCGATCCGGCCGCCGTTCAGCGTCTCCAGACACTGCTGGAAGCCCCGTCCCTCCTCGCCCAACAAGTTCTCGCCGGGCACGCGCACGGTATCCAGCACGAGCTCTCGCGTGTCGCTCGCGCGCCACCCCAGCTTGTCCTCCTTCTTGCCCGGCCGAACGCCGTCCCATCCGCGCTCGACGATGAACATCGAGATTCCATGCGCCCCCGCTCCGGGGTCCGTCACGGCGGCGACGACGTACGTCCTCGCGACGCCCGCGTTGGTGATGAACACCTTGGTCCCGTCGAGAACCCACTCGTCGCCGTCGCGGAGGGCCCTCGTCTGCATGTTCGCCGCGTCGGACCCCGAAGTAGCCTCGGTCAGCCCGAACGCGCCCAGCGCCTCTCCGCGCGCCATCGCGGGCAGGTAGCGCGACTTCTGCTCGGGGGTGCCAAAGGCGTGGATCGGGCTCGCCGCCAGCGACACGTGGGCCCCAACGGTGATCGAATGGGCGGCATCGACCTTGGCCAGCTCCTCGACGACGAGCGCTGTCGCCAGGGCGTCCATGCCGGCACCGTCGAGCTCGGTCGGAAACGGGATGCCGAACAGCCCGAGCTCGGCCATCTCGCGCACGGTGTCGGTGGGAAACTCCCCCGATTCGTCGTGGGCGGCAGCGATCGGCGCGATCCGCTCGCGAGCGAACGCGCGGACCGTTTCGACGAGAAGCCGGTGCTCCGGCGAGAGTTCCGCGCTCAAGCGTTCGCGGGGGTGCGCTCTTCGGCCCAACCCCGAATGTAGTCGACGATGTCCCCGGTCCGGGTGCCGGGACCGAACAGACGGCCGACTCCCAGCTCCCGGAGCTCGGCCATGTCGTCCTTGGAGATGATCCCGCCGCCGGTCAGGAGCACGTCCTCCAGGCCCTTCTCGCGCATCAGCTCGAGGATCCGCGGGAAGAGCGTCATGTGAGCGCCCGAAAGGATCGACAGCGCGATGACGTCCACGTCCTCCTGGAGCGCGGTCTCGACGATCCGCTCGGGAGTCTGGTGGAGCCCCGTGTAGATCACTTCCATGCCGGCATCGCGCAGCGCCGCGGCGACTACTTTGGCGCCTCGATCGTGCCCGTCGAGACCCGGCTTCCCGACCAGGACGCGGATCTTGTCGCTCATTCGTTTCCTCCGGGGTCGCGGGACGTCAGCGAGGCAGAATGTATCTCGGCCCCCGGGCCCCAACAAACCGGGAAACGGCCCCGGTCGATCAGATCACGTCACTGGGACGAGGTCCTCGGAGCGCCTGCCTCTTCCGGCCGGAGGACCTCCACCTCGAGCAGGAACGTGCGCTGTTCCGCGGGCTTCAGCGCTCCCACTCCCAACACCTGCCGGGTGATCTCCTCGCCCTCGCCGTTCTGGATCGTCAGCACGACCGAATACTCCCACGCCTCGCCTCCCTGCGAGTGACGGATCGTGCCGTCGACGCGCAGGGGCGAGAAGGTCGTCCAGACGCGCTTCGAGGAAGCGTCATCGAAACGGAGCCGGTGGCGGCACCCCGGACAGACGCTCGCGCTCTCGAGGATCGTCGCCTTGCACATCGGGCAGGTGCGCGCCTGGCCCGGTACGGTCTTCACTCGGCCGGCTTGGTGGTGCCGGACTCCACCTTCAGCTTGGTCGCACCGCGCTCCTTCTCGTTCCAGCCGAACTCGACCTGGCCGCGCATCCGCGATCCCGCGGCGACGGTCACGGCGGCGGCGGCGAGATCTCCGCTCACGACGCCCGTCTCGAGCAGCTCCACGCTGGACGCCGCCTCGACGTTGCCGTCCAGCTCGCCTCCGATGACCACCTTCTCGGCGCGCAGGCTGCCGGTCACCTTTTATCCGGGATCGATGGTGAAATTCCCCTTCACGTGCACGTCCCCCTTGAACGTCCCCACCAGACGGACGTGGCCCGATCCCTCGATCTTGCCCTCGATGGCGAGATCAGCCGCGATGACGGATTCCGCGGTCTTCCTGGCCTTCGTGCGTTCCGGCTCTTCGCGGGGCGGCGGGGCTTTCGGGAGCTGACTGTCGGTGGTGGGCTTCACGGACTCCCGGACGGGATCCTGTTCCTGCTGTTTCCAGATCGCCATGGCGCGATCCTCCTGTTCGCGTCTGCGGGGATTCGCCGGTAATCGACGCCCGCGGTCCGATGCAAGAGTATTGCCACGGGCGGCGGCAGCGCTAGTCGGACGAATCCGGCCGCGCCTCCGACAGGGGTCGCAGACCGAAGCGCGTGCGCTGGTAAAGACCGGCCAGGAGGAGCGAGGTGAAGGACCCTCCGTAGCAGAACAGCGCCCACGGGGCGTAGCGTGTGGTGGCGACCCCCAGCGTCGTCGCCATGAAGACACCCGAAACCGTCCATGGCATGAGCGGCTCGGTGATCGTGACCGAATCCTCGATCGAGCGCGAGAGGTTCTCCGGTGCCAGCCCCCGTTCGCGATACGCGGGTTGGAACATCTCGCCCACGACGAGAGCCGTGACGCCGGCGTGACTGGTGAGCGCGACCAGCGTGCCCCCCGAGGCCATCGTCGACGCGACGAGGCCGAAGACGGAGCCCGAGCGCGAGAGAAGCCGCGAGATCAGGAGGTCGAGGGCCCCCGAGGCTTCCATTGCGCCCGTAAGGAGGAAGGCGGCGATGATCAAGACCAGCGTCGGGGCCATTGCCTCGAGCCCACCGCGCTCGAGAAGCGTGCGGAATGCCTCGCTCCCGGCGGTCGGACCCGGGCCCGCTTCGCCAAGCATATCGAGACGAAACCCCGAGACCGGCGCGAGCAGGGCGTCACGAAGTGCGAAGCCTTGGAACGCCACGCCGATGGCGGCGGCGACCACCGATGACAACGTGATCGCCAGGGCGGCCGGCATTCGCCTGACGATCCCCCAGATGACCACCGCCGGGGGGAGGAGAACGATCCAGTGGAGGCGATAGGCGCGCTCGATGTCGGCCAGCAGGGTCCGCGCCGTCGCGGGCAGCCCTGCTGTCGCGAACGGCGTCAGCCGCGACGCGAGTGTATACAGCACGAGGCACCCGGCGAACGAGGGCACGGCGGTGTACAGCATGTGGCGGATGTGGCGGAAGAGCGGCGCCCCGGCGGCCATGCCGCTCAGGATGGTGGTGTCCGAGAGCGGGGACATCTTGTCACCGAGGTAGGCCCCCGAGACCACTGCACCTGCGACCAGTCCGAGCGGCGCACCGAGCGCGGCGGCCGTCGCCACCAGGGCGACGCCGATCGTTCCCGCGGAGCCCCACGAGGTCCCCGTGAAAGTCGACATGATGGCGGTCGCCAGGAACGCGGTCAGCGCCAGGTACTCGGGACGCACGAGGCGCACGCCCCAGTAGACGAGGAACGGGATCGTGCCCGACACGACCCAGGTGGCGATGAGCATCCCGATGGCCAGGAGGATCAGGACGGCGGGCAGGACGGCGGCCAGCTTCACGCCCGTCGCGCGCTGGATGTCGTCCCAGCTCGCCCCGTGACGAACGGCGACCAGGCCGGCCACCGCCGTGGCGGTCAAAAGGATCAGGACGAGGAGCTCGCCGGTCAGCTCGAGGAAGGCCGCACCCAGAACGATCAGCGCCAGCATCATCGCGAGGGGGATCAGCGCCTCGCCCGGCGTCAGCCGCGCGTGTGTTGTCAAGACGAGGCCGCGCCCTCGCTCGACGGTTCGCTTCCCGTCAGAATATCTCCGGCTCGCGCCAGGTGCCGTACTCGTCCTTCATCAGCTCGACGATCTCGCCCACTGTAGCGTAGGCGCGGACGGCCTCGAGAACGGGCTCCATGAGGTTCGCCCCGGCGTGGATCGCCTCTCGGAGCCCTCCCATGGCCGTCTCGTGCCGGTCCGCGTCGCGCTCGGCGCGGACCTTCCGCGTGCGCTCGATCTGCTCGCGCTCGTAGCGCGGGTCGATGCGCAGGATCGGGATCTCGAGCTTCTCGTCCTTCTCGACGAAATCGTTGACCCCCACGATGACGCGCCGCTTCTCGTCGATCTCCTCCTGGTAGCGGCTGGCCGCCCGCGCGATCTCGCGCTGGAAGAAACCCTCCTCGATCCCCGCCACGACGCCTCCGAGATCCTCGATCTGGCGGAAGTACTCCTCGGCCTCGCGCTCCATGCGGGAGGTCAGGGCCTCGAGGAAATACGACCCGCCCAGCGGGTCGATGACGTTCGGGACGCCCGATTCGTAGGCGATCACCTGCTGGGTCCGGAGCGCGATCTTGACCGCCTTCTCCGTCGGAAGCGCGTACGTCTCGTCCATCGAGTTCGTGTGCAGGGACTGGGTTCCCCCCATGACCGCGGCCAGGGCCTGGATCGCCGTCCGAACGATGTTGTTCTCGGGCTGCTGCTCGGTCAGCGAGCAGCCCGCCGTCTGGGTGTGGAAGCGCATCAGGAGCGAGCGCGGGTTCTCGGCCCCGTATCGCTCCCGCATGTGACGCGCCCAGATGCGCCGGGCGGCGCGGTACTTGGCGATCTCCTCGAAGAAGTCGTTGTGCGCGTTCCAGAAGAACGACAGCCGGGGCGCGAAGGAGTCCACGTCGAGTCCGGCGGCGATCCCCCGCTCCACGTAGGCGAAGCCGTCGGCCAGGGTGAACGCCAGCTCCTGGACGGCTGTCGACCCGGCCTCGCGGATGTGATAGCCGGAGATCGAGATCGGGTGCCACAGCGGCGCCTTCTCGCTGCACCACTGCATCATGTCGACGATGATCTTGAGGTGCGGCTCCGGCGGGAACAGCCACTCCTTCTGCGCGATGTACTCCTTCAGGATGTCGGT